>CANHHX010000005.1 GCA_947461125.1 Bacteroidota bacterium
AAAGATAATGCCAATACAAGATGCAACTAAGTTCTTTACCTTTGCAGTCTAAACATAGTATATGCCAGGATTTGAATTTTTTGGTGACGAAGAAAGAAAAGAAGTGAATGAGGTTTTAGAAACCGGAATATTAATGCGTTATGGGTTTGATGGCCCCCGAAAAGGTATCTGGAAATCAAAAGAATTGGAAACCGCTGTAACGCAGGTTTTTGGTTGTAATCATGCGCAACTGACTTCTAGTGGTACTGCTGCACTTACAACAGCAATGGCAGCACTTGGTGTTGGTGTTGGGGACGAAGTAATCATGCCAGCATTTACTTTTGTAGCAAGTTTTGAAGCCATATTAAGCGTTGGTGCCGTGCCCGTATTAGTGGATATTGACGAAACCTTAACCCTAGACCCGGCCGCTGTTAAAGCTGCAATAACACCCAAAACAAAATGTGTGATGCCCGTGCATATGTGCGGCAGCATGGCCGATATGGATGCGCTTCAACAAATTTGTACCGACCACAATTTAATATTATTAGAAGATGCTTGTCAGAGTATTGGCGGCACGTATAAAGGAAAAAAATTAGGTACCATTGGAGCTGCTGGAACTTTTTCTTTTGACTTTGTAAAAACAATTACATGCGGTGAAGGTGGTGTGGTTATGACAAACGATAAAGACGTGTACACCAAGTGTGATGCCTACACCGATCATGGTCATGACCACCTTGGCGTAGACCGCGGTGCCGACCTGCATCCGTTTATTGGATACAATTTTAGAATCAGTGAACTGCACGCTGCCGTTGGCTTAGCGCAAATTAAAAAGCTCGATACTTTTTTAGCCATCCAACGAAAAAATAACAAATTATTACGTAGTTATTTAGAACAAGTGCCGGGTATTCAATTTAGATCAGTACCTGATGAAGCAGGCGATAGCTGTAGTTTTTTATCTTGGATGCTTCCCACAGAAGCTGGTACTAAGGCTGCGATCGAGTCATTGAAAGAAGCAGGGGTTTTTGCAGGTAACTTTTACTGGTATGCAAATAACTGGCACTATATTACCAAGTGGGATCATTTAAAAAATGCTATAACACTGAACCGTTTAAATGATGCTCAAGCAAACGCTTTGTTAGGGTTACAAACACAGTCTTTTGCAAAAAGTGACGCCATTATGAGCCGAACTGTTTCTACGGCCATTAGTTTACTTTGGACAGAAGAACAAATAAAAGAGAAGGGCGAAAAAATGTTAGCAGCGATTACCAAAGCATTATAATTACTTGAATTTCACGGATGTCTTTAAGTCAATCTTTTCAACAAAAATTATTACAAAAGCTATCTCCGCAACAGATTCAGCTGATGAAACTATTGCAGGTACCTACGGCTAATTTGGAAGAGAGAATTCAATCTGAACTAGAAGAAAATCCTGCACTTGAAATGGCGGAGGGAGAAAAAGAAATTGAATTTGGGGAAGAAGTCGATAATGAATTCGATGCTGAAATACCAGATGATGAGCCCGCTCCCTTAGATGAATACGAGCCTTCTGATGAAACCGAATTTATTGTAGATGATGATGGTGAAATTGCAGACTATAAGTTAAAAGATGACAATTATCCTGAAATGGATGATAATGCAGTGATCCCCATTAAAATTGAAACCAGCTTTCATGAATTATTAACCGATCAACTAGGGATGCTGGAACTTGATGAGCGCGAATATACGATTGCAGAACAAGTTTTAGGAAGTTTAGACGACGATGGTTACTTGCGCAGAGCGCTAAGTTCAATTGCAGATGATTTAGCATTTAGACAGGGTATCGAAGTTTCAGAAAAAGAAATTGAAAAAATAGTTTTACGTATTCAAGATTTTGATCCTGCGGGTATTGGCGCGAGAGATTTACAAGAATGTCTTTTGCTTCAGTTAAAAAGAAAAAAATCAGAAGGCAAATCGGTGCAATTAGCCCTTACGATTCTTACAAAATATTTTGATGAGTTTACTAAAAAGCACTACGAAAAAATCCAACGTCAACTTGATTTAAGTGACGCAGAAATTAAAGAAGTAGTGGGTCAGATTATAAAATTAAATCCCAAGCCAGGTGGTAATTTTACAAATATTGATAAGGCACAAACCTATATCATTCCGGATTTTTATGTGCTCAATAATGGAGGTCAATTAGAGCTCACTTTAAATGGTAAAAATGCCCCAGAACTTCGTGTAAGTGAGGGTTATAGAGATATGCTAAAGGAGTATGAGAAAGGCAGTAAAAAAGATCCACGTCAAAAAGAAGCAGTACTTTTTATCAAACAAAAAATCGATGCAGCCAAGTGGTTTATTGATATGATTGAACAGCGTCAGGCAACGCTTACCAGTACCATGAAGGCGATATTGCTGCACCAACAAGCCTTTTTTTTATCGGGCGATGAAACAGTATTAAAGCCCATGATTTTAAAAGATATTGCGCTTCAAACAGGACTAGATATTTCTACTGTAAGTAGGGTTGCTAATAGTAAGTTTGTTCAAACGGAGTATGGCACATTCAGGCTTAAATTCTTTTTCAGCGAATCATTAAGCACCGATAGTGGAGAAGAAGTAAGCACCCGAGAAGTTAAAAAAATATTAAGTGAACTCATTGAATCTGAGGAAAAACAATTTCCACTCAGCGATGAGATTTTAACAGATATGTTACAACAAAAAGGGTATAATATTGCAAGAAGAACTGTGGCAAAATACAGAGAGCAATTGCATATACCCGTTGCGCGTTTACGAAAAGAATTATAACAGCATGACAACAAATACGCCTTCAATAACGCATCCCATCCTTCGCTTTTTGGCGCAAGTTGTTTCCTATGTATTACATCCGCTGTTTATACCTACTTATATATTTTTATTACTCATGACGCTTTTTCCGTATGAGTTTGCTGGTATTACACCTTGGCAGTTAAAACTACGCTTGTTTAGTGTTTTTTGGATGACTGCGTTTTTTCCTGCCTTTGCTGTTTTTTTATTGTGGCGCTTAAAATTTTCGGAGAGTATTTATTTACGTACCCAAAAAGAACGCATCATCCCTTATATTATTACTATGTTTTTTTATTGGTGGATGCATTATTTAAGTAGAAATTTTACGGATCAACCGGCTGTTTTACAGTTTTTTTATACGGGCATTTTTATGGCAACCTCGGTAGGACTTATCGCAAACAATTTTTATAAAATTAGTTTGCATGGGATTGGTATGGGCGGAGCAAGTATGGCTGTTGTTTTATTTGCATTTTATTACCATCAGCCCATGGGTCTTGTGATTGCTGGCGTTTTATTACTTACAGGCATCGTAGCAACTAGCAGACTGTATATTTCAGATCATTCCCAAAAAGAAGTGTATATGGGATTACTGGTAGGCGCCCTTTGTCAAGCCGCCTCTTATTTCTTTGTGATGTAGATAGCATTTTAATGCCATATTTATACGACTTTTGCAGCGCAAATCAATAAAAACCCTCACTATGTGGTACTCATTAGGTCAATCGATTATAAAACGTCGCGTTCTTCTATTGGTTATTTTATTAGTAACTACCTGTTTTATGGGGTACCACGCTTCAAAAGTGTCGCTCAGTTACGAATTCACAAGAGCTATTCCAACGGACAATCCCAAATACCAAGATTATCAAACTTTTTTGAAACGTTTTGGCACAGATGGCAATACCATGGTTGTGGGTTTTGAAACAGATCAATTTTACGAGAAGTCTTATTTTAATGCGGTTGCTAAATTGCAAAAAACAATTAAGAGCCTAAGTGGTGTAACAGCCATACTCAATATTCCAGATGTTGTTAATCTAGTAAATGACACGGCTGCTGCTCAGTTTACATCGGTAAAAATATTTACTCCTCCCTATACGAATCAAGCAAGTTTGGATAGTGCTACAACTATTTTTAAATCCCTCCCTTTTTACAAAACATTGCTTTATAGTCCAACTTCCAATGCTTATTTGATGGGGGTTTCACTTGATGGTGCAATTATCAATTCTAAAAATAGATCAGCCCTCATTTATGAAATCAATAAGGCCATTCAAACATTTGAAAAAGAAACAAACTCAACAGTTCGCCTAAGTGGACTGCCTTATATAAGAACCATTGTTGCTGATAGAATTAAAAAGGAGATGAATATCTTTTTAATTGCCTCTTTTGTCTTGTCCGCTTTAACCTTACTATTGTTTTTTAGATCCATCAGTGCTATGGTTATGAGTATGGTAGTGGTTGCAATAGGCGTAGTATGGAGCCTAGGAACAGTTGTTTTATTTGGTTATAAAATAACATTATTAACAGCGCTCATCCCACCACTTGTGGTGGTGATTGGTATTCCCAATTGCATTTACTTTTTTAATAAATACCATACTGCCTTTTTAGAATTAAAAGATAAGGACAAAGCCATTATTACGATGGTTGGCCGAATGGGTATTGTAACCCTGTTTTGTAATATAGCTGCTGCTATTGGATTTGCTGTTTTTGCTTTAACAAAGAGCGCCCTCTTAAAAGAGTTTGGACTCGTTGCAGGCATCAATATCATGGTGTTGTTTTTTATATCGCTTGTGTTCATACCCGCTGTACTGAGTTATTTGCCAGCGCCTAAGCCAAAGCATACACGTTATCTTGATAATAAAGTTTTAGAAAAATTATTGGTAAAAATTGAGCGCTGGACATTCAATCACGCAAAATGGGTATATGGCGTAACCATTGTAATTACCGTTTTTGCACTCATTGGAATGAGTAGGTTAAAATCGGAAGGATTTATAGTGGATGATCTTCCAAAACAAGATAAAATTTATACCGATCTTAAATGGTTTGAAAAGAATTTTGGCGGTGTAATGCCACTTGAAATTATGGTGGATACCAAAAAGAAAAATGGCTTACTTCGCACCACCGGACCTATTTCAAAAATAGAAGAGTTGTCTGTGTACATAGCTGAGCATCCGGAAACAGCTAGACCCCTTTCTTTTGTAGAGGGATTGAAATTTGCAAAGCAGGCTTACTATGATGGAGATACTTTAAGTTATGACATTCCTTATGAGGGTGACCTCGCCTTTATGGGCCCTTATTTAAAGTCACCAGCAACAAAAGATTCGAGTGTTCAGGTTAAAAAAGAAGGGGTGGCTAAACTGCTCAATAGTTTTATGGATAGTGCAAAGCAGGTAGCGCGCATCAGTGTAAACATGAAAGATATTGGAAGTGCTAAGCTACCTGTCTTGATTAAAGATTTTGAAACAAAAGCCAATGAAATTTTTGATACGGCGCATTATAAAGTAACTTTTACGGGCAGTACGATTACATTTTTAGAAGGCTCTAGTTTTATTATTAAAGGCCTACAAGAAAGTATCATTTGGGCTTTTTTACTGATTGCACTTTGTATGCTTTATTTGTTTAGATCTATTCGAATTTTACTTTGCTCTCTCATTCCAAATGTTATTCCACTTGTTATTACAGCAGGGGTAATGGGTTGGGCTGGTATTGCATTAAAACCTTCTACAGTATTAATATTTAGCATTGCGCTAGGTATTGCAATCGATGTAACCATTCGTTTTTTGATCAATTACAAACAAGAATTACCCCATTATAATAACCAGGTAGCTCCAACGCTTGTCCAAACCATCAAGCATACAGGTATAAGTATCATTTATACTTCACTTGTACTGATAGCTGGTTTTATTATCTTTTGTATCAGTGATTTTGGCGGGACCAAGGCACTAGGTTGGCTTACCTCTTTAACCCTTGTAGTAGGTACTTTAACCAATTTGATCCTTTTACCGGTAATGATTTTACATTTTCAAAAGAAATAAAATAGGCATTAACTCTCTTATCATGTATTCAAGCTTGTAAACCGTTTTATTGTAAAACTGCTGCCAATGTTTTTTCTAGGTCTTCCCCTCTTAAACTACTTGCAATAATTTTGCCGGAAGGATCAATTAATACATTAAATGGAATGCCATCGAATCCATATAGAGGAACCATAGTAGATTCCCATTGTTTTAAATCACTTACATGCTTCCAAGTTAATCCATCGTTTTTTATTGCTTTTATCCAAGCTTCTTTGTCATTGTCTAACGACACGCCTACAACGGTAAAATTTTTATTTTTAAACTTATTATAAGCAGCTACTACATTTGGATTTTCTTGTCTACATGGACCACACCAGCTAGCCCAAAAATCAACGAGTACATATTGGCCTTTTAAGGAAGACAAGGAAAATGATTTACCATTTGTGTCAGGTAAAACAATTTCAGGTGCCTGCTTATTTAATAATGCATAGGTGTTGCCTGTGTTTGGTGCAGCTTGTTGAACTGTCATGAGCGCTTTAATTTTAGCAAGCCCCGTATGTTCTTTAAACTTGGTAGTAGCTTTTTCTACAAGTTGTTTAACGGCCTCTTCTGGCATCGTTCTAGTTGCCATACCAATGGCATAATAGATAGCAGCAGGACTTTTTGAACTATTAATAAATTCATTAACGATATTGTTGATAGACACAAGCTCGTTGTCTCTTTTTTGAGTTAAAACTTGTATTAAACTATCGCTACCCGACTGCTGTTTTACGTTTTCTAGTGTATTAAAAACCACCATCAATGAGGAGTCTGCTGCGGTATATTTTGCAAATAAAGTTTGAAGACTTTTACTAGCATCAGACGCTTCAATTTCGTATTTTTTAGGTTGGTTTACATCTATATTGACGCGAATATTATTATCGTCATTGATTAGTAATACTTCGGGCCCTTTCTCTAAACTTAGTCTGTATAAGCCTTCTTCTAGGGCAGTGGCGCTTAATTCAAATTTTCCATTTGCTTGTAAAGTAGCTGAATCAAGTATCAAAGGTTCTGATCCTGCAAAAGGTAGTTCTTGCAAGTATATTTTTTGGTTACCTCCATTAGTTACTTTTCCACTTATGGTAAAGCTGCCGTATTTTTTTTCGGCACAGCTTAATAAAATAGTGGCTGCAATTAGAGAGACACTAATTGTTTTTTTCATGATTGACATATTGATTAATAATTAGTTGGTTAATTTTTTTATGAGTATATCGCTTACTTTGTTTTTTAAACATCTACTAATTGAGGTAACATTTTAGAGGCCGCAAGTTCTCTATAATCAATTCCCTTTTCATTTAAAAAGGATTTTAGAGGACCTAGTGTAGTGTGATGAGAAATCTGATATCTTTTTGGAATACTACCCGGATGGCCGATAGTGATGGGGCTGATGTGGGTATTGCGCGCCGCGCCAAAGGTTGTAGCATCGGCACTAAATAGCTTGCTGTTGGTAGCTAGCTGTGCGTTTACTTCTAACCCGATAACTGCTTCATATTGTTTGCCTTCGGTCATCTCAGACAAAAATAAGACTAGTTACCGGGTTATCGTACAATTGATAAGCTTATATATTAGCCTTCTTTACTTTTTTTGGAATTTTGACACTCACGTCTTTAGACTTACCATCGCGTGTTAACTTAACACTTAGAGTATTTCCGGCTTCCATTGTTGCCGCTATTTCTTGAAGGGCAGTAACGTCTTTAATTTCTTTTCCATCAATAGCTGTGATGATATCATTTTTTGTGATACCTGCTTTTGCAGCTGGAGAACCTTCTGTAACCTCTAACACTTTTGCACCTGCACCTTCCGTTAGGTCTTCGATACTGATTCCGATTTTTGGGCCATCATCAAATAATGAAAGTGCAAAATTCTCACCCATTTTGCTCATATCAAGTGGCATGCCTTTTACGATTTTTAGTTCGCCAACTTTTCCATCTAATTTAGGAAGTGGGGCACTCATGTCATCAGATTTGAACATCATCACTTTTGGAATGTTAGTTACTTTTGGAATACCAGGCATACTACCCATTAATTCTGGTAAATTAACCCCATCAACGGGCTGGCCATTAATGGTAACTTTTCCATTTTCTATAATGACAGTCATTTTTTGAGGGCCATCGGCCTTCCCATGAATAATGGTGGTGTCTATTTTTCTCCCAATGACTATTTTTTTCTCTTCTTGTGCGCTAGCGGTTGTTGCGATTAAGCAGCCTGCTGTAAATAATGCAATAATTTTGTTCATGATTTTGGTTTTTTTATATGCTCAAATATATTTTTTTACGCTCATTAAAGGCTTAGTTTAACAAACTTTTTACAGATTCAATAGCTTGTGTCAAATTGCTAGGATCCTGCCCGCCAGCTGTTGCTAGGCCTTTTTGTCCGCCGCCTCCACCTTTAATAAGTGGTGCAATTTGATCTTTTATTATTTTTTGCGCTTCTAATCCTTTGATTCCCTGCAAGGTATCATCCACTAAAACAGCAACAGCTGCTTTGCCCTCAATATTAGCGGCGAGTACTACTAATAAATTAGTAAAATCCCCTTGTAGCTCAGTACATAATTTTTTAAGACCATCTGGATTACCAACTGTAACAATAGCCCCAACAAAGTGTGTGTCACCAATGCGTATTACTTTGGCCGCCAATTCTTTTTTGATACCAACAAGTGCTAGTGCCTCATACGATTCAATGCGCTTTTTTAACGACTGCAGATCCGTAACCATTTGTTGTACCGCTTTTACGGGCTCTTTACTATTTTTTACAAGCTCTTTAATAGTTTCTAGCTCCGCTAGTGCTTCGTTAACCTGAGTTGTAGCACCTTCACCGCACACAGCTTCAATACGTCTAACGCCTGCTGCAACCGCAGATTCATGTTTTAATTTAAATAAACCTAACTCACCAGTTCCGCCAACATGCGTACCGCCACATAGTTCAATAGAGTAATTAGGATCCATAATCACGACCCTTACAGTATCTCCATATTTTTCTCCAAATAGTGCCATGGCGCCCATACCAACTGCTTCATCTTTCGTCATTTCTTTAATGACTACTGGAATATTTTCTCTGATTTTTTCGTTGACAATATTTTCTATTTGCTTCATTTCATCATCACTCACTTTTGCAAAATGAGAAAAGTCAAAACGAAGTTGCGAAGCATTGACAAGGCTCCCTTTTTGTGCCACATGGCTACCGAGTACTTGTCTTAAAGCGGCGTGTAATAAGTGTGTGGCACTATGATGAGCGGCTATCTTTTTTCTATTGTTTACATTCACTTTTGCAAATACAGCCCCTTCTAAACTTGTTGGTAGCTCATTAGTGAAATGAATAAAAAGATTATTTTCTTTTTTGGTATCAATCACTTCAACCCTTGACCCGTTACATTCAAGTGCACCTATATCTCCCACCTGTCCACCACTTTCGGCATAAAAAGGTGTTGTTTCTAAAACAATTTGAAATCCTGTTATTCCTTTGGCAGTTACTTTTCTATATTTTGAAACTTTGGTTGTTGCTTCGGTGTTTGTATATCCGGTAAAAATTTGGGTACTACTTTCATTCACAATGGTCCAATCATCTGCATCTATCGCAGTTGCAGCCCTACTTCTATTTTTTTGCTGCTGCATTTCTGCTTCAAATCCATTTTCGACAACCGTTAAATTATTTTCTTGCGCGATAAGTCTGGTAAGGTCAATTGGAAATCCGTAGGTATCAAATAGTTCAAATGCGGCTTTACCTTCAATCATTTTATTCGTGGAAGCCTTCATTAATTCATCTATTCTTTTAAGACCCTTATCTAGGGTTCGTAAAAAAGAATCTTCTTCTTCTTTCACCACTTTGGTTACAAAAGCCTCTTGTGCAATTAATTCAGGAAACACTTCTGCGAATTGAGCGGCAAGTATTGGAACGAGTTGAAAAAGTAAAGGTTGTTTGTAATCGAGGTAGGTGTAGTAGTAACGAACGGCTCTTCGTAGAATACGTCTAATCACATAACCAGCGCCAGTATTGGAAGGCAGTTGGCCATCAGCAATCGTAAATGAAATGGCTCTAATATGATCTGCTAATACTCTAAATGCAACTGCTTCTTTGCTATCAGATCTATCATATTTTTTTCCGGTAATAGAAGCCACTGCCTCTATGGTTCCGCTAAATACATCGGTGTCATAATTACTCTGCTTGCCTTGCAGCACGCGCACCAAACGTTCGAATCCCATTCCTGTATCTACGTGTTTTGCAGGAAGAGGTTCAAGCGTTCCATCTTTTAAACGGTTGTATTGCATGAATACATTGTTCCAGATTTCAATTACTTGAGGATGGTCATTATTGACAAGGTCTCTACCTGGAATTAATTTTCTTTCTTCATCTGATCGGCAGTCAACATGAATTTCAGAACATGGACCGCAAGGCCCCGTGTCTCCCATTTCCCAGAAATTATCTTTTTTATTTCCGAAAATAATTTTGTCTTCTGGTACTAATTTTTTCCATGCTTCATATGCGACAGTAGACATGGGCAAACCTTCCGATTCGTCACCTTTAAAAACAGAAACATATAATCGGTCTTTATCAATTTTATAGACATCGGTTAGTAATTCCCAACTCCATGCAATCGCTTCATCTTTAAAATAATCTCCAAAGCTCCAGTTGCCCAACATTTCAAACATGGTATGGTGGTAGGTATCTACACCCACTTCTTCGAGGTCATTATGTTTACCACTTACGCGTAAACATTTTTGGGTATCTACAATACGTTTGTATTCAGGTTTTTTATTTCCTAAAAAATAGTCTTTAAACTGGTTCATGCCAGCGTTTGTAAATAGAAGCGTAGGGTCATTCTTTACCACGATAGGGGCAGAAGGAACAATATGGTGTTTTTTCGAAGCAAAAAAGGCTAGAAATTCTTTTCTTATCTCGGCACTCGTCATCATAAATGGGGTCAAATTTTAATATGCTAATTTTACTAGATAGCAGGCTATCTTTGTTCTATATTTTAATAGTCTCAAAGGTAAGGAATTGAGCCTATAGCTATTGATACCAACAACCCTATGCGCAAAATAAAATATTACTATAATACCCATACCCTCAGGTTCGAAAAGCTGGAGACGCCCCTGCGGGTTCGACTCCTTCAGGTGTTTGGATTTATAGCGGCCTCCATTGTTACCGGAATCATCATTTTTGCCATTGCCTTTCAGTATATCGACTCTCCCAAAGAAAAGATGCTAAGACAGCAAAATGAAGACCTAAGGGAGGGGTACGCCGTTATTGAAGAGCGCCTCAAACAGCTTGAATTAAAAATGGGTGAAATCACCAATCGCGATAATACCGTTTACCGGTCTATTTTTGAAGCCGACCCAGTTGCAGACAGTGCTCGTATCAAGGATATGGAACAAAAAAAAGAGGTACAACTCGTGCAGCGTATGGGTTCTACCGATTTAGTGCATACCGTCATTGATCAACTCAATAGCCTTGCGCTGCGGATGGAATACCAAAATAAATCCTTTAATGAGCTGATTGGTATGGTAAAAAATAAAGCGAAATTACTGGCTGCCATTCCGGCCATTCAGCCCATTAGCAATAAAAAATTGTCCAAAATAGCTTCTGGTTTTGGTTACCGTATCGACCCCATCTATAAAACCAGAAAAGCGCATGAAGGACTCGATTTTGCAGCCCCCATTGGTACGCCCATTTACGCAACTGCGGACGGTGTTGTAACTACATCAGGATTTACAACCAGCGGTTTTGGTATCCATGTAATTGTAAATCATGGCTACGGCTACCAAACAATTTATGCTCATATGGTGCGGATAAAAGCTAAAGTAGGGCAGCGTGTGAAAAGAGGCGAAGTGATAGGTTATGTGGGTAATTCAGGAAAAAGCACAGGGCCGCACCTGCATTATGAAGTGCACAAATCGGGTATTCCAATTGACCCCATTAACTTCTTTTACAATGATTTAACTCCAGCGCAATTTGATAGGCTCTTGAAATTGGCAGCTGCTAATAACCAAAGTTTAGATTAATCCTATGGAACCAGGTGTACGTAAATATTTAATACGAATTGTCAATACCATTTCAATGTTTTTATTATGGATGGCCGTTAATTCATGCGCAGGCATTATGTATGGTGCCGCTTATTGGGAGAGCAGTTTCACCACAACCAATATAATATTTTACACCTGGCTTTTGTTGAGTACAGGACTACTATTTTGGTATCTATACAACAAGTGGAAAGATCCTATCGATTACAACGAAGAATAATTATTTATCCTTGCTATCTAAAATAACGGGTGTGTTTCCTTTGCCCATTACAATCACTTTTGAATTAGGAGAGGTGATTAATCCTTTCATCATTTGTATTTGTTCGTATTGCAATTGCTTGTCGTTGAGTCCAGTGCTAATAATGCGTTGATAGTCTGCAATACCTTGCGCTTCTACACGCTTACGCTCAGCTTCTTGCTTTTCTTTTTGTAGCACAAATTCCATTTTTTGTGCATCTTGTTCTGCTTTAATTTTTTCTTCAATCGAAGTTTTAACATTGTTCGGAAGGGTGATATTTCTGAGTAGTAACTGCTCTAATATCAAACCTCTTTTTTTGAAATCGGATTCGATGCTTGTAAATATTTTATTCTGAAATTGATCTCTTTTGGTGGAGTATAAGTCAATGGCAGTAAAGTATACAGCGTTATCTCTAATTTTTGTTCTGGTAAGCGGTCTTACAATTTTGTCTTTGTAATCGAGACCTGTTTCTTTAATTAACCTTGGCGCTTCTGTACCCACAACGCGGTATAAAACCGTTAAGTCAATGGTTACTTCTAAACCGTCAGCGGTGAGTACACGAATCGCATCATCTCCATCTTTTTCACCCTCGTTATGAACGCCACTCATGGTGTAGTTAAGGGTTTTAATATCTACATTGTACACGTTTACAAGTGGGTTAACAACATTTAGTCCAGGGGTAAGTACTTCGTTAGACACTTTACCAAATAAACTTGAAACACCAATTTGTCCCGCATCAATTTGTTTGATACAAGCATTGAGTGCACCAACTATAATTAGGACCATACCAAAAGCTCTAACACCTTTACCTAATTTATTAAATTCTTCTCTTTGTTTTAAAATTAATATACCTGCTACAAGTATGATAATTCCAATAATAATAATTGCCATGTTGTAATTTTTAATTTTTTATTTAACTGCTATGGTCTTGTATCACAAACCATTTGCCTTTTATTTTTTCAAGTAATAATGTAAAGTAGCCACTAACATCGCCTTTACTTCTTTTTAATTCCCATTTTCCTAAAACACGATAATGCTTTTTTTCGATGGGTGATAGAGAAAGCAGGGTAAAAGTAAGCTTGCCCATTGCTGCCGTATCAGGGTAGCCTTTTTTATAATTGTTAAGGGTATTATGAAATCCATAAGTAGGCCCCGATTTGCCAACAAAGAGTAAAGAATCGGAAGGCAAGTAGCCCTCCATAAAATTTACTAAATCGCCGTTATTCCAAGCCTTGGTTTGCGCTGCGAGTAGTGCTCTTATGGCAGTTTCGTCTGATAGATTAGCGGCTGTTTTAGATTGTCCAAATGCTTGACTAGAAACGATAGTAGCAAGTAAAAGCAGGGAAAAAAAGCGGGGATGCATGCTCCTTTGAATTTTACACTAAGCTACTACTTCTTATTGGTTTTGTAAGATTAATTAGTGGATGTAACTTGCCGTATGTCGTACAAAAAACATTTGCATAAGGATAAGCGGTTGGCAGTCATTTTAAAAGGCGAAACGCATATTTTAACCCTTCAAAAAAATATTCCGTTAAGACTTATGGCTAGTATTATTAGCCAGCAATTAAGTACCAAAGTGGCAGCCATTATTTTTGAGCGTTTTGTAGCCTTGTACCCGGCTAAAAAACCAACCATTCAAAAAGTATTGGATACGCCAGAAGAGAGCCTAAGGAGTATTGGTATCAGTTATGCGAAAATCAAATACATCTATGCAGTGGCAAATTTTTGCCTCGAACATAAGATTACCGATAAAAAATTGCAGCTACTTTCCAATGAAGCCATCATTGAACTCCTAACTCAAATAAAAGGCGTTGGCAAATGGACGGTAGAAATGCTTTTAATGTTTTCACTTGGGCGGGAAGATGTATTTGCGGTTGACGATTTGGGTATTCAGCAGGCCATGATAAAGCTCTATCATTTAGACCCCACCCATAAAAAGCAATTGAAAATCGATATGTTAGAAAGGTCAAAAGCCTGGAGTCCTTACCGGACCTATGCTTGTTTGCATCTTTGGCGCTGGAAAGATGATCAATAGAAGGCAGCATTAAACTTTTCTCCAATCCAGCAGTCCAACTATTTACCTTTATACTATGTCCTTACACCTAGATGATACAAGTTTGCTGGCTCAGTTTCAAAACCCTTCTACCAAAGAAAAGGGGTATACGGGTATTGTAAAAAAGTACCAGGAGAAACTGTATTGGCATATTAGGCGGATGCTTATAGACCATGAAGACACCAATGATGTATTACAACAGGCACTCCTTAAAATCTGGAATGGGCTAGATAGTTTTAGAGCCGATAGTAAGTTGTTTACTTGGATGTACCGCATTGCTACCAACGAAACCCTCACATTTATAGAAAAACAAAAAAAGAGAGCTACTGTTTCATTGGATCAGGTTGATGGTGGATTTCAGGATAAAATAAAAGCGGATCAAAATTTTAATGAAAATCAACTCATTTGGAAATTGCAACTAGCTATTAAGAGTCTTCCAGAAAAACAACAACTGGTATTTAATTTACGCTACTATGATGAAATGCCATACCATCAAATGAGTGAATTATTAGAAACATCGGAAGGTGCTTTAAAAGCGAGTTATCATATTGCTGCCAAAAAAATTGAAGAATTTATTAAAAACAATTAAACCCTTTCCAAAAGTCAACGTCTATTATTTACCCATGCATCATAACACCCACATACAAAGCGAATTAGAGACCATAAGTCCATTTTGGCAAACAATGAGTGCTACAATGCCTTATCAAGTTCCTGCACAATATTTTGAGGAGCTGCATGGAATTGTTAGAGCAAGTATCGAAAAAGAAGCGGTTTACGCGGAATTAGAAAGCCTTGCACCTCTATTAAATATCATTCCTAAAACAAATGTGTATCAGCAGCCAGTAACGTTACGACAAAAAGCATTGCCTTTATTTCGTTTTGTAAAATGGGCGGTAGCGGCTGTATTTATAGGTGTTGTGGCAGTTGGCGCATTTATGTACAATAATAAAGTCGAGCAATTCGATTATGCGGCATACATGAATGTAGATCAATCAAAAATCTTACAAACGATTAGTGACTCTACACTTTTATCTTATATGGACGTACATGAAAATTT
Organism: Bacteroidota bacterium; assembly: GCA_947461125.1. Lineage (GTDB taxonomy): Bacteria > Bacteroidota > Bacteroidia > Chitinophagales > Chitinophagaceae > Sediminibacterium. The sequence continues at coordinate 15,188 of CANHHX010000005.1, forward strand.
AATTTCAACATCAGACATTTCTATTCCGGAATATGATTTGGAAACGAGTACCTCATTAATTGATCAAAGTTCTGATGAGGAACTTTTAGAGTATATCGAGTCAAGCAATTAATTAAAAATTTAAAATAATAATTATGAAAAAGATCATTTTATCTTTTCTAGTAACTTTCTTTGTTGTTGCAGTAACGATGGCACAGCCACTAGAAAGACCAATGGGTCCCCGCGGCAAAGGTTCAAGGCCTAGCAAAGAAAATATTGAAGCGCTAAAAGTTGCTTTTATGACCAGGCATTTAAATTTAAGTGTTGACGAGGCACAAAAATTTTGGCCTGCCTACAATGCTTGCGTTGAAGAATTGAAAAAAGCTCGTCAAGAAAAAAATGAAGATATACTCGCTTTTGAAGAAGCCGCTTTAAACATTCGTAAAAAATACAAAAACGACTTTAAAAAAGCATTGGGCTCTGATGAACGTGTCAATAAAGCGATGGGTGCAGACCGTGCATTTATGGGTATGTTACGGGAAGAGTTGCAAAATAGAAAAGGCGGTAAGCCTGGGTTAAAAAACAAAGGAAATGGAGCCCCTCCGCCACCACCAGGTCAAGAACCCACCATTTAACGAGCTACCCAAATAGGCGTTTTAATATCATGGTAAAACAGGAAGGTCCAGCCTTCTTGTTTTGCTTTTTCTAGCCATGCTTGCCTCAGCTCCATGCATTTTTTTCCATCATAATCATATTTGGCCACAAACTTGCTTTTCATTTGTTGAAGTTGTGGTGCATCATCTCCTCCAAAAAATACGGTTTCGTTGTTTTCGGTAATCCAAAACACTTGATGAAATTTGGAGTGTGCGCCGGTTACTTGATATCTGATTCCTCCTTCTATTTCACCTTCGTCGCTATCAAGCCATACCACTTTGCTAAATGCTTGAAGCGGTAAAATATCTGCTGGAATATAGGAAGCAGATCCTACGCCAGTTGCATAGTCGAATTCTCTTTTTTGTATATAATAAGTAGCGTAGGGAAAACTAATATACCTAGCTGTATCGTCAATATTGCTAAATGTGGTGCCACCTGCATGGTCTTTGTGTAAGTGACTCATTAGTACTTTGGTAATTGAAGCGGGTTTTATACCTGCTTTTTCTAAGTTTTCATGAATCTGTAATTCTCCATTCGTACCTGCATACCCGAGTCCTGTGTCAATTAAAATAATATCCTTACTGGTTATTACAACAAAGGTTTGAATTTCTACTAGTATGCTTCCCGCAGGTCTACTTTGAAGCAATTCGGTACTTGTATCAAATGGAACAAATACTTTAGATTTATCAATGGTAAAACTGCCTTCGGATAATGGTATGATTTGCATGAAATAGAGTATTGGACTAACGCAGCACCATTTGTCTATCGGCGTCTAGTCTAAGCATAATAAAAATTAATACAGTAAAAGTAAGTAGCGAAGATCCTCCGTAACTAATGAGTGGGAGTGTAATGCCCACAATTGGAAAAAGACCAATTGTCATACTAACGTTTACGGCGATATGAAAAAACAAAATGCTCGCAACACAATAGGCATATACCCTACTAAAAGTACTGCGTTGTCTTTCGGCAATTCTGACAATTCGAAATAAGAAATATAAATAGAGCCCTAAAAAAATAGCACAACCCACAAAGCCAAAGGCTTCTCCAAGGGAAGTGAAAATAAAATCGGTGTCTTGTTCGGGCACATACTTTCCTCTTGTTTGGGTCCCCTTTAAAAAGCCTCTTCCAAAAAAGCCGCCTGACCCAATTGCAATTTTACTTTGTCTTACATTGTAATCATCGGGCTTACGAGCTGCTTTTCCTGTGACTTTTTCGTTCGATTTTTGATTTAAGCTGCAATCATAATCTTTACCCACCATGCTATAAATTCTGGTGCTTTGGTAACATTCTAGTACGTTATTAAAGATATAGGGTACTACATAACGCTGAACGCCTACACATAAAATCCAAATGGACAATATAGCCGTGATAGTGATGAGTCTTTGTTTTTTTCTAACCTGCCTGTATGCTAAAAAAATAATAAGACCTGCTAAAATGGTAAGGGTAATAGAGAGTGCATCTCTTTCTACAATGAGGGTAGCAAGCGCCAGTATTCCAAAGCAAGACCCAATGATTAAAAACTGTGCCGGAAGTCCTTCCCGAAACATAGCAATTAATAAACTGAGGTAAACAAGTGCTAAACCAAGTTCGTGTTGTAAAATAGAAAGTGCCGCTGGGGTTAATGCAATCACGCCAGCAATCAACTGCGATTTCACATTTGAGAAATCAACTTGTTGACGGGAAATAAACTTTGCAATGGCAAGCGATGTAAAGATTTTACAAAGTTCGGCAGGCTGTAAATTAAACCCCCCAACAAGTGGAATCCAAGATTTAGAACCATTGATATTTTTTCCTAGTACAAATGTGGCCAACATGAGTAAGATGCCAAGTAGGTAAGAAAGATTCGCAAATGCTGTAAAAATTTTGCTATCGGTTAGTAATATAAATGTGGCAACAAGCGCACACACACCTCCAAATATAAGTTGCTTACTATAGTTTGCTTTTCCTCCCAAAAAAGTAGAAAGCCAATTAGAGCCCGCTTTATATTCTACCATAAAAATGCACAAAACACCAATCGATACTAAAATGCCGTAGAGCCAAATGACTGTGTAATCAATGCCTTCTGCCGCTAAATTATTATTTCGTCTGTTCATTTTGTAGTTGGCTAGTTTTTGGCAATCACTTTTTTAATATTCACTTTTCTAGTGGTATCCGGTTTCATTAAGCGCTTCATTTGAGGCGGTATTAAATTCATATTGGATAGTTGCTCAATTTTAGCTTTACGTTCGGGCCCTGCAATAGAATCTCTTAAATATTTTTCGATGAGTAAGCTAGCAATGGGTGCCGCAGAAGTAGCACCATAACCTGCATTCTCGCACATAACAGCAATGGCAATACGCGGGTTTTCTCGAGGTGCAAAAGCGCCAAAAAAAGCGTGGTCTTTTAAAGATTCTCCTCTGTACGCATTTTCTACAGTGCCTGTTTTGCCACAAACATTAATGCCGGGTACTTTTGCGTAAGCGCCTGTTCCAAATTCCATAGTGCCTTGCATGCCATCATGCACTTCTTCAAAAATACTTTCAGCAATATTTTTAGTTCTATGTTTTACTTTAAAGCGGGCAAGCATTTCATAATCGTCTCCACCTTCTACAGAGTCAATTAAGTGCGGCAAATAATACCATCCTTTGTTGGCAATGATGGCCATAACATTGGCAAGCTGCGTGAGGGTTGTTGTAATTTCTCCTTGCCCAATAGAATTAGAAATAATATTACATGCCTGCCAGTTTTTTCCAAATATTTTCTGGTAGTATTTCGAAGTAGGAATGTTGCCCATTCTTTCGGAAGGTAGGTCGACGCCTAATTTTCTTCCAAGTCCAAATGAGTAAGCGTATTCATTAAAGAGGCCAAGTGTTATATCTCTATTATTAACATTTGCATTGTCCAAGATTCTACGAAAAGCAACGGCAAAATAACTATTGCATGATTTTGAAATAGCTGGTTTTAGTGTAAATGTACCAGCCGCATGACAACCCATCCTTCTACCACAACCTAAGTAACTTCCTCCACATGAAACCGTCATTTGATCGTCAATAACGCCTTCGGCCATTCCAATAATCCCCACCAGTGTTTTAAAGGTTGAGCCCGGAGAGTAAGTGGTGCTAACGGTTCTGTTAAGTAGTGGTTTTCTGGGATCAAAGTACATCATGTCAACCAAGTGCTTTTTTCTTTGGTTGCCGGTTAGGTAGTTGGGGTTATAGGTAGGAGCACTTACCATACATAAAATACCGCCTGTTTTGGGATCTATCGCAACAATACTACCTACTTTATTTTCCATGAGTTTTTCTCCAAGTTTTTGGAGTTCTACATCGATACTAGAGTATAAATTTTTTCCAGCAATGGCGGCTGTATCAAATTCTCCTTTTTCCCATGGTCCTTGAATTCTTCCTTTATTGTCTCGAATAAATCGCTTAATACCGCGCTGGCCCATCAGTATTTTTTCGTAACTGTTTTCAAGTCCTGTGGTACCAAAGTAATCGCCCATTTCATATCCTTCATCTTTGTGCCTACGTAAAAAACCAGTATCTACTTCTGCGGTATAACCAAGCACCGCAGCACCACAATCATAGGGATAGGAACGCACTGATCTTTCACTAAGCGAATAGCCAGGAAAGCGATACATATTTTCGTTGAGGCGTGCAAAGTTTTCAGTGGTAAGTAGGGGTTCAAAAACACTTGGTTTTACCGCACCATTTTTAAATATTAAATCGCGCATTCTTTTTTTATAGGTTGCGGTATCAATATTCAATAATGCACAAAGGGCAAGCGTGTCTGTGCCTTTCGATTCTGCGGGGATTACTACTAAATCGTAACTAATGGTGTTTTCGAGGATGGCTCTTTTTTTCCTATCAAAAATAATCCCTCTGTCTGGGTAAATCACTTTTCGGTAAAAGGCATTGTTATCCGCAGCCATTTTGTATTTCGTCGAAAAAACCTGAAGGTTAATGAGCTGAAGCGTAATTAAAACAAAAGCACCTATAAAAATAAGTTGTACAATTCTACTTCGGTTTTGGTTAAAGGCAGACATAGTGGCTTGGAAAAAATAATTCAACGAAAATCTAGTGCAAATTTGATGTAACAAAGCCAACAATACATCATTTTGTCAAAAAAAACTTATGCATACTTGTGGACAGTAAAAACTAGGATGCATTGGTTCTGTACTTGCCTTTTCGTAAAAAAAGAAGTTCAGAAAGTACGATCATCATAAAGCTTACAAGGGTAGTACCAATAACCTTACCTAAAAAGTATACAAAGTCTCCAAATTGAAGCCATTCGATGAGTACCAAGTAAAAGTGATGGATAAAAGTTAAGAGCCCTACATAAACCGCATAAGGCGCCCATCCCATGCTGTTTACACCTGGCTCGGCGTAGCTTTGTTCGATGGTTTCTTGTGGTAATAATAGGTTGAGTAAATAAGGTCTAATATATGCGATAAGCACACAGGGAGCGGCGTGTAAGCCAGTGGTACCCGTAAAGTAGTCTAATGAAAGTCCAAACAAAAAAGCAACAATAAGTAAGGAAAACCGGTTGATTGAAAAAGGCAACCAAAGTATGTATAAGAAGTACAGGTAGGGTATAATAAAGCGGTGCACAGGCGGCACTTCGTTTAAAACCACTATTTGAAGTAGCAAGAACAGCACAAATCGAATGATATTTTTGAGTAGGCTATTCACGTGTTTTTGAATTGTTGTTTTCTAGATCAAATTGTTCTTGGTAACGTAGATTTTCTACAAGGTATACAAACTGAACCGTAAAGAAATTGACAGCTGTCTTAATTTTAAGGGTATAAAAATTGCTGGATGGGTCGGCGTCTATTTCAGCTACACGACCTACAATTTGGTAAGGCGGGAAATTAGCCGAGTAGGTACTTGTAACTACCGTATCGCCTTTTACCACTTTTGCTCCTTTGGAAACGTTGCGTAAAAGCAGGTAATACGGGCTGGCGCCATCCCATTCGATGCTACCTGCGTTATTGTCTTTTTTTAACATCGCACTAACCCTACTGTTTCTGTGTAAAAGACTCATTACTTTACTTGTATTGTCTGATACTTCCACTACCACCCCAACAATTCCTTCCGCACTTATGGCGGCCATTCCTTTTTTTACACCTTGTAAACGACCACGTTCTAGTGTTAAAAAATTTGTTTGTAATGAAACAGTATTTCCAATAACTCTAGCAGGAAGCCAGTTGTATTTTCTATATTTATTAAGAGAGTCTTTGTATACCGAGTCGGTAATTATTTGAATCGTTGAATCGGGCGCCGATATATTGGAACCTAGTAAATTTAAGAGACGTGCATTTTCTTGGGCTAATTGTTGGTTGGTTTCTCTTAAAAAAAAGTAACCTCGCATGTTATAATAGCGCTCATTAATTTTTGAAGTTGCATCGCTCATTTTTGCAGCAAAAAAACTTTGATGCGAAGTGCTTGCTTTTGTAAGCATATAAATCGAAGCTATTTGCAATAGCAAAAAGCTTAGTAAAGTAAAATGCCTCCGAATAAAATCAAAAATATTTTTCAAGGTAAATTATTAGCGCATGATGAACGGAAAACGCTGATAATTTTTAAGTGCTAAGCCCGTACCACGCACAACACTCTTAAGGGGATCTTCTGCAACGTGGACAGGTAATTTAATTTTTGCACTTAATCTTTTATCGAGTCCACGTAGTAAAGCACCTCCACCTGTTAGGTACAATCCGCGGCGGTAAATATCCGCAGCAAGCTCTGGTGGCGTGGTTTCTAGGGCTTTTAAGATCGCCTCTTCAATTTTAAAAATACTCTTATCAAGTGCTTCGGCAATCTCTTGGTAACTGACCATAATTTGCTTGGGAATACCTGTTACAAGGTCTCTACCATTCACTGGCAAATCATCTGGTGGGTTATCTAAATCTTTCATGGCAGCACCAACATTAATTTTAATTTGCTCCGCAGTACGCTCCCCAATTAGCAAACTATGATAACGGCGAAGTGCTTCCATAATGTCTGCTGTAAATTCATCACCTGCTACACGAATACTTTGGTCACACACGATACCTGCAAGTGCAATAACCGTAATACCAGTGGTACCACCTCCAATATCAATGATCATATTTCCAACTGGTTCTTCAACATCTATACCAATACCTAGTGCAGCTGCCATAGGTTCGTGAATCATGTATACTTCTTTAGCACCAGCTTGTTCTGCCGAATCTCTTACCGCACGTTTTTCAACTTCTGTGATTGAAGAAGGAATACAAATTACCATACGCCAACTTGGAGGAAACAATGGTTTTTTAGGATAGATCATTTTCATCATCTCCCGAATCATTAATTCTGCTGCGTTAAAATCTGCAATTACACCATCTTTTAATGGACGAATCGTTCTAATGCTCTCATGCGTTTTTTCGTGCATCATGAGTGCTTTTTTCCCCACTGCTAAAACTTCTTTTAAATTGTTACGGTTTAATGCAACAATGGAAGGTTCGTTAACGACTACTTCATCGTTATGAATAATGAGGGTATTTGCAGTCCCCAAATCCATTGCAATTTCTTGTGTAAAAAAGTTAAATAATCCCATGGTATTGTGCGTAAAGCTTGAGTAAATGTATTACTACAAAGGTGCTTGAAATAAATGGAAATAACAAAGTCTATTCTTACGAATTTTGTCGGCTTATTTTTTTTCAAATTCGTACCCGATATCGCGTCTAAAATACATGCCATCAAATTCAATTTTTTGAAGACGCTCGGTTGCATTTGTAACAGCCTCTTTGATGTTTTCGCCATAGGCGGTAACGGCTAAAACCCTTCCACCGCTTGTAACAACGGCGTTTTGGCCTACTGTGGTACCGGCCTGAAATACTAGGGTGTTTGGCGTATCGTTAGCAGATTCTAACCCTGTAATGACCTTATTTTTTTCATAGTGACCAGGGTAGCCGCCGCTAACCGCCATAATGGTAGCACAACTTCTAGTGTCATAACTAATATTGGCGTCAATTAAAGTACCATTATCCATGGCTGCAAAAAGGGCCACGAGGTCGGTTTGTAAACGGGGCATTACCACTTCTGTTTCTGGATCTCCCATACGGCAGTTGTATTCAATAACATAAGGTTCTCCTTCTACATTCATGAGACCAAAAAACACAAACCCATTGTAGCAAAGTTCTTCTTCTGCGAGCCCGTTAATGGTGGGTTTAACAATGCGTTCTTCTACCTTTTGCATAAAAGTATCGTCCATAAAAGGTACGGGGCTCACGCATCCCATCCCGCCCGTGTTAAGGCCTGTATCACCTTCTCCTATTCGTTTGTAGTCTTTGGCATGACCAATAATTTGATAGTCCATGCCGTTGGTAAGCGCAAAAACGCTCACTTCAATACCGGATAAAAACTGTTCAATCACCACACGGCTGCTGGCTTCCCCAAACTGCTTGTTTACAAGCATGTCATTGAATGTTGCAAGCGCCTCTTGGTGCGTGGTTGCAATAACAACGCCCTTTCCAGCCGCTAAACCGTCGGCTTTTAGTACCACAGGTAATGAATGAGATGCGATATAATTTTTACCTTCTTCTATATTTTCTAGGGTAAACGCTGCATAGGCCGCCGTTGGAATCTGGTAACGCTGCATAAACTTCTTGCTAAATGCTTTGCTACCCTCTAACTGAGCTGCTTTTGCAGAAGGCCCTACTACTATAATATGTCTAAGTGCCGGGTCCGATTCAAAAAAGTCATAAATACCTTTAACAAGTGGCTCTTCGGGTCCTACTACAACTAGTCCAATTTGATGCTCGATACATGCAGTTTTAATGCCTTCAAAATCTGTAACCGCAAGGTTTAAATTGGTTCCAATACCCGCTGTGCCTGGGTTTCCGGGCGCTATAAACAACGCATCACAATGGTGACTTTGGGCCATTTTCCAAGCAAGTGCATGTTCTCTTCCGCCAGCACCCAGTAGTAGAATATTCATAGTGTTAGGTATAATTGGAGAGGCAAAAGTATCATTTTCGGCGGTCATTTTAGCGGGTGGTTCGCTGTAAAGATTTTATTGCTATTTTACAGCACCAGAAAATCAATAGTTTACATCGATAACGAGCTCTATATGAATCAAACCGCTATTCAACAAGGTCATCCAAAGGGATTGTATGTTTTATTTGCTACCGAAATGTGGGAGCGTTTTAATTACTATGGTATGCGCGCCATTTTGGTACTTTTTTTGGTAAAAGCCATGGCATTTAATCAGGATGCTGCTTCGCAGGTTTACGGAAGTTATACCGGGCTGGTGTATTTAACCCCTTTATTTGGCGGATATATTGCTGACCGTTATTGGGGAAACAAGCGGTCTATTATTGTAGGAGGGTTGGTGATGGCGATTGGAGAATTTATTTTATTCTTTTGCGGCCATAATTATGACAATGCTGCTTTAGCCATGCCACTTTTTTATACGGGCTTAGGATGTATGATTGCGGGAAATGGTTTTTTTAAACCCAATATTTCGAGTATGGTGGGTCAATTGTACAAGAAAGGAGATTCCAAAATAGATGCAGCCTACACGATCTTTTACATGGGTATTAATACGGGCGGCGCACTAGGTCCAATTGTTTGTGGTTTTTTTGGAGATACAGGTAACAATGGAGATTTTAAGTGGGCTTTTTTAGCCGGAGGAATCGCAATGTTATTGAGTGTTATCACACAAATTATTTTTCAAAAAAAGTATTTAGTAGACGCCGATGGCGCCTCTATTGGCGATGCTCCAAAAGGGGCACCAACATTCTTTTTGAAAATTCCGGTAATGGTTGGATTTCTGTTTTTACTTTCTATAGTTACTATTGCACTTGTTTACATTGATATCAATGTGGTGAGTTATTTATTTTGGTTGTTAATTGCATGTATTCTTTTAATTGCCTTTATTATTTTTTCTGATGCATCATTGGATGCGCTAGAAAAGAAAAAAGTAGCGGTCTTATTTACGGTGTCTTTTTTCGTTATCTTTTTTTGGAGTGCCTTTGAACAAGCCGGCGCATCACTTACATTTTTTGCATCTGAAAATACGCAGCGTGACCTAGGATTTTATGTGGTGCCTGCAAGTTTTTTTCAGTCCTTAAATTCAATTTTTGTGGTGACCCTGGCGCCTTTGGTGGCCTGGGTTTGGATCAAATTAGGCAAAGCAAATCGTGAGCCTTCATCACCATTTAAAATGGCCATGGGTCTCATGTTATTAGCACTGGGATATTTATGGATTGCTACTGGCGTAAAAGGAGTGGGAACTGGTATTAAAGTGAGTATGATTTGGCTCATTGGCATGTATATGATGCACACTTTTGGCGAATTGTGTTTGTCGCCTATTGGTCTTTCATTGTTTAATAAATTAGCACCTGTTAAGTTTGCTTCTTTATTAATGGCAGTATGGTTTACAGCCAATGCATTTGCCAATAAATTTGCAGGCGTATTGAGTAGTTTATACCCAGATGGCAGAACAACTTATTTTGCTGGTTATGCCATTACCAATTTATATGACTTCTTTATTTTATTTGTAATCATGGCTGGCGCTGCTGCAACTATTTTATTTTTACTTGCGCGCAAATTAAAAACCATGATGGATTAATTTTTCGCCAATCATTATAATTTTTTCTAAAACCAACTATATGTCTGAGCAAAAAAAAGTTTTTAAACCCTTTATTGCACCCGAAGAAAACGTAAAAGAACTAACCGTTAAATCTATACTGGTAGGTAGTTTGTTTGGTGTCATTTTTGGAGCTGCCACTGTTTATCTAGCATTAAAAGCAGGCCTTACCGTTTCCGCTTCTATCCCTATTGCGGTAATAGCCATTACGCTTGGACGTAAGTTTTTAAAAACAACCATTCTAGAAAATAATATCATTCAAACAACGGGTTCTGCTGGTGAAAGTATTGCTGCCGGTGTGGCGTTTACACTTCCCGGATTTTTGTTTTTATCATCACCAGATAGCGCCGAATATTTTAATTACCTCACCATTTTAATACTTGCTATTATTGGTGGACTCCTTGGTACTTTACTCATGATTCCACTTCGTAAAGCGCTGATTGTAAATGAACATGAAAACCTGCCTTACCCCGAAGGAACAGCTTGCGGCGATGTATTAAAAGCCGGCGAAAAAGGCGGCGACTTTGCTAAAACTGCATTTTGGGGACTTGGCGTAGCGTTTGCGTATGCGATTTTGCAAAAAGTGTTACACGTGATTGCAGAAACGCCTTATTATGCCACCAAGCAAATCAATAAATTTTTTCCTTCTGCCAAAGTAAGTGGTGAGATCACACCCGAGTATATGGGTGTTGGTTATATCATTGGTCCAAAAATTGCCGGCGTACTTGTTGCAGGTAGTGTACTTAGCTGGATGGTATTTATTCCACTTTTATCTACCCTTGTGCCTGCCGATGTGATTGCGGCACAACTGGTAAAACTGGGTTATTTAATGGACCTTACAAAGCCGGGTGGTAAAGGTGGTTGGGATCCTGTAACGCATCAGTTTAATGATTATTCGGCGGCTATTTATTATGCGTATATACGTCAAGTAGGCGCTGGTGCTGTAACAGCAGGTGGCATCATTACACTCATTAAAACCATTCCTACGATTGTAAAATCTATCAAAGGAAGTTTTGCTTCTTTACAATCTAGTAAAGATCCAAGTGCAGCAGCTGTGCTTCGCACAGAAAAAGATTTGAGTTTAAAAGTAGTAGGCTTTGGAAGTTTAGCACTTGTTGCACTCATTGCTGTATTACCGCAAGTGCCGGGTGATAGTATTTTACAGAAATTATTAATTGGTGTGCTGGTAATTTTATTTGGTGCATTATTTGTGACCGTATCATCACGTATTGTAGGACTTATTGGTTCTTCTAATAACCCCATCAGCGGTATGACCATTGCTACTGTTATGGGAACGAGTTTAATTTTTTTAAGTGTGGGTTGGACGGGTCAAGCCTTTGAACCGCTTGTACTTGTAGTAGGAGGAATGATTTGTATTGCTGCTGCTAATGCGGGCGCAACATCGCAGGATTTAAAGAGCGGATATATTGTTGGTGCTACACCACGCAATCAACAAATTGCACTTTTTGTAGGTGCTATTGTTTCATCAATTGTGATTGGATTAACGGTTAAGTTTTTAGATCGTCCTACCACCGAAATGATGCAGCAGGGTATTCAGCACGCGATTGGTTCTGATAAATACCCAGCGCCGCAGGCCACCCTAATGGCTACTTTAATTAAAGGAATATTATCACAAAATTTAGACTGGCAATATGTAGTGGTAGGTGTGTTTTTAGCTATTACCATGGAGCTATGCGGTATTAAATCTTTAAGCTTTGCCATTGGGGTTTATTTACCATTAGCAACTACATTACCTATTTTTATTGGTGGAGCCATAAGAGGTATTGTAGAAGCAAAAGATAAAAAAGAAAATAAATCAGCAGCAAGTGCCGAAGAGGAAGAGCTTAGTAAAGGATCTTTGTTTGCCACTGGACTTGTTGCAGGTGGTGCAGTTGCCGGCGTATTAATTGCTTTTGCAACGGGTACAAGTGCTGGTGAAAAGTTTTTGGCATCCATAAGTTTAGAAGAAGGTATTGTGCACAGCATTTCTCAAAATGGATACTTTTTAATAGGCACTTTGTTTTTTGCAGCCATGGGCGCTATTTTATACAAAGTAGCCACCAAAAAAGCGGATGCATAAACGGGCTAAAAAAATATAGGAGTTCATTAAACTTTTACCGTTTTTGTAGCTCTAATAATATATGAATAAGAACCCTACACGCCAAACACCTATGCGTATGATACAGTATGCATATGTGTTTGGCTTTTTATTTTTAATGGCATTTGTAAAGCCTGCGCCTAAAATGCCCTACAAAAAAGCGGGTTTAACGGAGCAGGAAGCCGCACTTCACCTACTCAACCGATTTACCTTTGGTCCAAAACCAGGTCAGGTAGAGGAAGTGGTGAAGCAAGGACTCGAAAATTGGTTTTTGGCGCAGTTGCAACCGGCGCCTGATAACGAAGTTGTTCGTAATCGTCTTGGAGGTTTCCAGGCGCTAAACATGCCCACCGATTCCATTGTAAATACCTACTTACAACCGGCTCAACTGATTCGCCTTGCCATTGCAAAAGGCTATATCGATAAAGATTCGGTGGATAAAACCGATAAACCCGCTTATAGAGATGCCATTAAAAAAATGCAATCCGAGTATGGATATCGTCCATTACAAGAATTGCAACGTGAACTCATCAATCAAAAAGTAATTAGAGCTGTTTACAGTGATGCGCAACTACAGGAAGTACTAACTGATTTTTGGTTCAATCATTTTAATGTATCACTTACAAAAAATCAGGTGCAACAATTGGTGCTCCCATATGAAAGAGACGCCATTAGACCTAATGTGTTAAATAATTTTTCATCACTACTTTTTGCAACGGCCAAACATCCGGCGATGTTACTTTATTTAGACAATGCATTAAGTATTAGTAACGAAAATGAATATGCAAAGCGACAGTTAAAAGGAGCACAGCGATTACTAGATTTAAATGCTGCAAAAAAAATGGTAGCAGCGGCAAATATCTCTGACGATTCATTGCAAAAAATGGATGCGATGGAAAGCCAAATGACTACACAAATTAAAAGAAGAAAATCGCAGGGCTTAAATGAAAACTATGCACGTGAAGTGATGGAATTACATACACTTGGTGTTAATGGCGGGTATACACAGTCTGATGTAACGGAACTGGCGCGCGCCTTAACAGGTTGGGGCGTTAAACCTATGTATGAAGAAGGTCCGCTTGCCAAACGATTTTCAATTATATCTCCTGCACAACTACTTCGAAGAGGTCTTGTAGTAGAAGATTATTTTTTATACAGTGGCGAAAAGCATGATGAAACTGAAAAAATAATTTTAGGAAAAAAGTTTGCAGCAAACGGCGGTTACAAAGAAGGTACAGAGGCCCTTTCGATGCTTGCCACACACCCATCAACGGCGCATTTTATTGCACGCAAGCTCGCTGCTAAATTTATTTCAGATGAGCCGCCAACCGCGGTTGTAGAGGAAATGGCTAAAACATTTTTAGCATCAAATGGTGACATTAAAGAAGTGCTATTAACCATGGTCATGCACCCTGATTTTTGGGCGAAGGCCAAGGAAAAAGAAAAAATAAAATCGCCATTTGAACTTGCTGTAAGTGCCATCCGTGCAACTGGCACCGAAGTAGTAGCGCCGTATCAAGTGTTTACCTGGTCCGAAAAAATGGGTCAAAAATTTTATTTTTATCAGGCGCCTACAGGTTTTCCGGATAGGGCTTCGTTTTGGATCAATACCGGTTCATTATTGAATAGAATGAATTTTGGTATGGCTATTGCTGCGCAAAAAATACCAGGCTTTAAAACCAACTTACTGGCTCTGAATCAAAATCACGAACCAGAAAGTGTGGAAGACGCACTTCAAACATACACCAAATTACTGTTGCCGGTTTCTGATCAAAAAGAAAATTCGGAGCGCATTATGTCTATTGTGCGTGCACAAAATATCGATCAAAAAATTGCATCTGCAACAAAAGATACCGGCGGCATGCAAGACATGCAAAAGGAATCAATGACGCAAACAAATAACACACCTCTAAAAAGTATGGCACAGGTAGTAGGCGTTATTATTGGCTCACCTGCGTTTCAGCGCAAATAAATAAAATCATTATGGCAAATAGAAGGGCTTTTATGAAATCGGGTGCGCTTGCATTATTTGCAACTGGCATTAGTGGGCTTCCCCGTTTTATTACAGAGGCTGCTGCGGGCACTCAAATGCTTCCGTTGTATAAAAAAAATAAAACCTTGGTTTGTATTTTTCAGCGCGGAGCGATGGATGGCCTGATGGCCGTAACACCTTTTGCAGATCCTGCTTTACAACTTGCTAGGCCAGGTTTATTTATGAGCCCAACTGCGGGTGAAGGCGGATCTTTTAATTTGGACGACCGTTTTGCCATGCACCCTTCTTTAAAAAGTTTGTTTCCCTATTTTAATTCAAAAAATTTAGCCGTGGTACATGGGGTGGGTAGCCCAAATACCACCAGAAGTCATTTTGATGCACAGGATTATATGGAGTCAGGAACCCCGTTTGCAAAAGGAACGGCTAGTGGTTGGCTTAATAGAGCGGTTGGATTACTAGGTCATGCACCAACGCCATTTTCTGCAGTAAGTGTAACAAGTTCTTTACCCCGTAGTTTATATGGCGACGCCGATGCCATTGCAATTAATAATTTGCAGGATTTTTCGATTCAATTAAAAGGGAATCCGATGGCAGCGGGTAAAGCCGCTTCATCATTTGAACAACTCTATGATCAAACGGCAAATGAATTACTCAATAAAACAGGAAAAGAAAGTTTTGAAGCACTCAAAATTTTGAAATCCAATAATATCAAAAATTATCAACCTGCAAATGGCGCCGTATATCCAAACTCGGCACTGGGTAATTCATTAAAACAAATTGCGACACTTATTAAAATGGATGTTGGACTCGAAGTGGGTTTTGCAGAAAGCGGTGGATGGGATACGCATTTTAACCAGGGTACCACAAACGGTATTTTTGCCCGCAACCTAAAAGATTTTTCAGATAGCATTGCTGCGTTTTGGCAAGACCTGGGCGCGCGTCAAAGTGAAGTAACCCTTATGACCATGACAGAGTTTGGCCGTACCGTTGCACAAAATGGAACCGGCGGAACCGATCATGGTAGAGCAAGCTGCTTATTTGTTTTAGGCAATGATGTAGCTGGCGGAAAAGTATACAGCAACATGGGTAGTCTTACAAAAAATAATTTAGAAGACGGTAGAGACCTGCCTGTTACCACAGATTTTAGAGCCGTGTTTAGTGCAGTTGCAGAAAATCATTTACAGCTAAAAACAAATGGAAATTTGTTTCCAGACTGGTCCGGCGCCTCATTAAAAATGATGCTATAATTTTCCGTTTTTAATTTCGTCTACAACAGCTGGGTCTAATAGTGTACTTGTGTCGCCTAAATTTTCTGTTTCACCCTCAGCAATTTTGCGCAGTATGCGGCGCATAATTTTTCCACTTCTTGTTTTTGGAAGTCCCGACACAAATTGAATTTTATCTGGCTTTGCTATTGCTCCAATAATGCGCGTAACGGTTTGTAAAATATCTTTTCGCACCAGTTCGCCAGTACCATGTGTGTCCTGTGCATGCGAACCACTATAAATAACATAGGCATAAATACCTTGTCCTTTAACATCGTGCGGATATCCTACCACAGCACTTTCTACAACACCTGCATGCATGTTAATAGCGTTTTCAACTTCGGCAGTTCCTATTCTATGTCCACTTACATTTAATACATCATCCACACGGCCGGTAATTCTAAAAAATCCATCCTTATCTTTTAATGCACCATCGCCCGTAAAATACATGTTCTCGTAGGTAGCAAAATAGTTGGTTCTGCAACGCTCATGATCGCCGTAAGTAGTGCGCAAAATAGATGGCCATGGCGATTTAATACATAGGTTTCCTGAAATCGTTTCGTCTCCTTCTGCAACTACTTCTTTACCATTTTCATCTACCAGTACCATTTCGAGACCTGGCATGGGAAGTGTTGCCCAGCTTGGCTTTGAAGGTGTTATGCCAGCTAAATTTGAAATTAAACAACCACCGGTTTCTGTTTGCCACCATGTGTCTACAATGGGACAGCGACCCTTTCCAACATTTTGATCATACCAGTGCCATGCTTCTTCGTTAATGGGTTCGCCAACGGTACCTAATACTTCTAAAGAAGATAAATTTTTTCCTTGAAGTGGTCCTAAACCAAATCCCATTAAAGATCTAATAGCAGTTGGAGCCGTATATAAAATATTGACTTTGTATTTATCTACTACATCCCAAAATCTTCCAGCATCAGGCCAGGTAGGAATACCTTCAAATAATAAGGTGGTAGCGCCCGCGCTTAATGGTCCGTAAACAATATAACTATGTCCTGTAATCCAACCAATATCTGCGGTGCAAAAATGTATTTGACCTGGCTTGTACTGAAATACATTTACAAAAGTGTAGTTGGTAAAAACCATATAACCACCACAGGTGTGCACCACGCCTTTTGGTTTTCCGGTAGAGCCAGAAGTGTATAAAATAAAGAGTGGATCTTCGGCGTCCATTTCTTCGGCCTCAATAAAAGTGATTCCTTTTTCTTCTACTTGTTTCATTTCATCTTCCCACCACAAATCACGTCCTTTAATCATAGAAACCGGGGTGCGTGTGCGGGTTGCAACAATTACGCGTTTAACGGTTTTGTTGCCAATGAGCGCGTCATCAATCACTGATTTTAATGGGATGTCTTTAGCGCCTCTATATGCACCATCACATGTAACAATAAAAGTAGCGTTCGCGTCTAGTAAACGGTCTGCAATACTTTGTGCCGAAAATCCACCAAACACCACAGAGTGAATGGCGCCAATACGTGCACAAGCAAGCACAGCAATAGCAAGTTCTGGAATCATACCCATGTAAATACATACACGGTCTCCTCTTTGAACGCCATTGTTTTTGAGTACTTGTGCAAACTGACAAACTTTTTCAAGGAGTTTACTATACGTAAGTACACGACCCGCTTCGTCGGGTGCATTGGGCTCCCAAATCATGGCAGGTAAATGCCCTTTGGTAGGAATATGTCTATCCAAACAGTTTTCGGTAATATTTAATTTGCCGCCTTTAAACCATTCTACTTTTGGTTCTTTAAAATTCCATTCGAGCGCCGTATCCCATTTTTTACGCCATGTAAAATGATGGGCAACTTCACTCCAAAATGCAGCGGGGTCTTCAATACTTTTTTTGTAGGCTTCTTTATAGGCATCAAAGCTAGTAAGCTGATACGGATAGTTCATGGCGCGTCGTTTGAGGGTATAAATATACGGCACTAACTATTTTATCATTCATTTATTAGGCAAAGATTTAATGAACAGTTGTTCGTGCATACGCCCAAAAAAATTGGAAAAATCCATTCAATAACGTAAGTTGTTGCAACAATTTGCGCCAACCATGAAAAAAGAAAATAAAATCTGGCAGGTTATTACGGCTTCATCACTTGGTACATTAATTGAGTGGTACGACTTTTACATTTTTGGAAGCCTAGCCACCGTTATTGCCGGTCAATTTTTTCCTAAAACCAATCCTACGGCGGCACTACTATCTACACTTGCCACATTTGCAGCCGGTTTTATAGTAAGACCTTTTGGGGCACTTGTATTTGGAAGGCTTGGTGATTTAGTAGGCCGTAAGTATACTTTTTTATTAACCCTTGTTTTAATGGGCGGCTCAACGTTTGCCATTGGGCTTGTGCCCAGTTATGAATCTATTGGTTTTGCCGCGCCCATTATTGTATTAACGCTTCGATTGTTGCAAGGCCTTGCCCTTGGTGGCGAATATGGTGGTGCTGCTACTTATGTGGCAGAGCATGCGCCTGTTGGTAGAAGGGGTTATTTTACTTCATGGATTCAAACAACGGCAACGCTGGGTTTATTTGTTTCATTGAGTGTTATTTTATTTACGCGTCATAGTTTAGATATTGATCCCGCTGTTTCGATCGCAAAATTTAATGCATGGGGTTGGCGTATTCCATTTTTATTTTCTATTGTACTTGTGGGTGTTTCTATTTATATCCGTTTAAAAATGCAAGAGTCGCCGCTGTTTTCTAAATTAAAATCGGAGGGTGCTATTTCTGTAAATCCTTTAAAGGAAAGTTTTGGAAATAAAGAAAATTTAAAGATGGTGTTACTCGCACTTTTTGGTGCAACTATGGGGCAGGGTGTGGTATGGTATACGGGTCAGTTTTACGCGCAATCATTTATTGAAAATGTTTGTAAAATAGATTTTGATCAGTCGCGAACCATTTTAATTTGGGCTATTTTATTTGGCACGCCACTATTTGTAGTGTTTGGTTCTTGGAGTGATAAAATTGGTAGAAAATGGATTATGCTAGCCGGTATGTTTCTTGCTGTTGTCACCTATAAGCCACTGTTCAAAGGGCTTTTAGACCTTTCAGATACAGCACCAAAAACGGAAGTGGTAGCAGCAGCTACCACAAAAACAAATTCGGTAGCGGTTCCCAATACACAAGATTTTGTAAGAACCATAACATCAAAAAAATCATTTACTGATGGTACAGAACTAACTACTATTACTACCGATACTTTATATGCGAATGCGTCACACATAACTGTAAAGCCAGTTGTTAAAATAAGTAAAGTGCTTGCGAGTGGTGTGTATTGGAAAATGGTTTTAATCGTATTTATTATGATTGTGTATGTGACCATGGTATACGGTCCCATCGCAGCATTTTTAGTAGAATTATTCCCTACAAAAATTAGGTATACCTCTATGTCGTTACCATATCATATTGGTAATGGTGTGTTTGGCGGCCTCACGCCTTTTATTGCAACCTTATTAACCACCATGTATACAGCAGATGCGCTTGCAGGATTACAGTATCCCATTATTGTTGCCGCTGTTTCTGTGATTATTGGAACCTTGTATCTCGACTCAAAAATTAATACCAAACACGATTAAAATACTTGTCATGAATCAAATAAAAAAACTAGCTGGCATCATTTGGTTACTATTAGGTCCTGCATGCATTTATTTTATTGCGCGCGCGGCGGCGCATGAAATGGCTACCAAGCCTGGCATCGATACTGTTATACAATGGGGTGTTTTTGTAGTGATATTTATTCCAATAGCCATTGGCATGAGTATTTTTGGCTACTATGCCCTAAAAGGAGAATACAATCACTGATTTTATCGTTTGTTTAGGAAATTGAAGCGGCCAGCTCATAAAGGAATTGATATCTTTGTATTATGTCTATTGAGGTAAAAGAGGTAAGCAAAAACTACGGTACGCAAAAAGCGGTTCAATCTATTAGTTTTTCTGTGGCAGCCGGAGCCGTGGTTGGTTTTTTAGGCCCCAATGGCGCCGGTAAAAGCACGACACTAAAAATGATTGCCGGCTATTTAACGCCCGATACTGGTTCTATTTCCGTAAACGGAATAGATGTGGTAAAAGATCCAATTGCTGCTAAAAAACATATAGGTTATTTAGCAGAAGCCAATCCGCTTTACTTTGACATGTACGTTAAAGAATATCTTTCTTTTATTGGTAACGTGCATGACATTCAAGTTCTATCAAATGCCGTTGCAAATAGTATTGAACTTACCGGCTTAGGCGCCGAGTCGCATAAAAAAATAGGTCAATTATCTAAGGGCTATAAGCAGCGTGTAGGACTGGCCGCAGCACTTATTCATAACCCGCCCGTTTTATTATTAGACGAGCCCACTTCTGGTCTTGACCCCAATCAAATTATTGAAATTAGAAACGTAATTAGGGAGCAAGGGCAGGTTAAAACAGTGCTCTTTTCGTCACATATATTACAAGAAGTGGAAGCCATTTGCGCTAGTGCCCTGATATTATCAAAAGGTCAAATTGTGGCCAACGATTTATTGACTAATCTTTTAAGTAATAAGCGTCAAAGTCTTGAATCTGTATTTAGGTCCCTAACAAGTGGTTCAGAAACGCATATAAATGCTTAAATTGCATCCTTAATATCAAACAATTAGTAATAAAATAAGCAATCGAACATGAGTTACATTATTGAAGTACACGCCCGTCAAATTTTAGATAGTCGTGGTAATCCTACCGTAGAAGTTGACGTATTAACAGATGATGGCGCTATGGGACGCGCAGCTGTTCCAAGTGGCGCAAGTACTGGTATTCATGAAGCAGTAGAACTTCGTGACAATGACAAGAAAAAATATGTAGGCAAAGGTGTTTTAAAAGCAGTAAAAAATGTAAACACATTAATATCTGATGCCATTGTTGGTTTTGATATTACACAACAAGCAGCTATCGACGAAGCGCTTATTGCACTTGATGGTACACCTAACAAAAGTAAACTAGGCGCTAACGCTATGCTTGCCGTAAGTATGGCAGTTGCAAAAGCAGCAGCAGAAGAAGCGGCACTTCCACTGTTTAGATATATTGGCGGTACCAATGCAAAAACATTGCCGATTCCAATGATGAATATTTTAAACGGTGGTGCACACGCTGATAATAAAATTGATTTCCAAGAATTCATGATCATGCCTGTAGGTGCTTCATCTTTTAGCGAAGGCTTACGATGGGGTGTTGAAATTTTTCACACTTTAAAATCTGTGTTAAAGAAAAAAGGATACAGCACCAACGTTGGTGACGAAGGTGGTTTTGCGCCAAACATTCAAAGCAATGAAGAAGCGATTGAAACGGTATTAACTGCTATTAGTGCAGCAGGTTACAAAACAGGTTCTCAAATTGTGATTGCCATGGACGCTGCAAACAGTGAATTATGGGATGCTAAGAAAAAGAAATACGTTTTCCATAAGAGTGATGGTAAAGTAATG
Source organism: Bacteroidota bacterium (assembly GCA_947461125.1). GTDB lineage: Bacteria > Bacteroidota > Bacteroidia > Chitinophagales > Chitinophagaceae > Sediminibacterium. Next base: position 36,223 of record CANHHX010000005.1, read on the forward strand.
AGCAGCGATGAGCTTGTGAAGTACTGGGAAAAATGGGTAAATCAATATCCAATTGCTTCTATCGAAGATGGTATGGCAGAAGACGATTGGAATGGCTGGAAAGCCCTCACACAGGCTGTTGGCAGCAAATGTCAATTAGTGGGTGATGATTTATTTGTTACCAATGTAGACCGTTTACAAATGGGTATCGATAAAAAAATTGCCAACGGATTACTTGTAAAAGTAAATCAGATTGGTACCTTAACTGAAACTGTAAATGCGGTAACACTAGCGCAACACAATGGCTACAATACCGTAATGAGTCATAGAAGTGGTGAAACAGAAGACACAACCATTGCTGATTTAGCAGTAGCCTTAAACTGTGGTCAAATTAAAACAGGTTCTGCTTCAAGAACAGACCGTATTGCAAAATACAATCAGTTAATCCGTATCGAAGAAATGCTTGGATCAACTGCTATTTACCCTAAAGGAAAAATTAAGTTCGGCACTAAATAAAATTTTGATTGTGAAAAAAGTAACATCCATACTGACCAATAAGTACCTCATTGCAGGTTTGTTTTTTGTTGTATGGATGTTATTTTTTGATCAACGAAATTATTTTCAGCAAAAGGAAACGTTGGGGGAACTTGACAAGCTGGAAACAAAAAAAAGATACTACGAAGAGCAAATTGAAAAAGCCAAAGCTGAGCTTACCGATTTGCAAAATGACCCTGCTGCCCTCGAAAAATTTGCGCGCGAACGTTACCTCATGAAGCGTGATGGCGAAGACGTTTATATTATCGAAGATTCTTTGGCTACTACAAAATAAAGCAGGCCCTATCTCGTTTATAAAGGGTATGGAACCGTTTAAAGAGGAAGATTTATTGTTGTATCTCTATAAGGAGTGCCCCAAAGCCACTTCTGATGCCATACAAACTGCCCTAGAAGAAGGTTCTTATGAACTAGAAGAGCAGTTAAAAACGCTGCGTCGTTCCATAGCCCAGCTGAATGCATTAGAACTCAAAAGACCTTCTCTTTTTTCGCTAAAAGCGGTTAAAAATTATTCTAAAAAAGGATTGGACTAGTATTTCCATGACTAAAAAAGAAAGATACGCCGGCGTCATTGCTTATTTTGAAGCGCAGGTTCCTATCGCGGAAACGGAGCTTTTGTACAACAATCCTTTTGAGTTATTAGTGGCGGTTATTTTATCTGCACAGTGTACCGATAAACGTGTGAACCTCACAACCCCTTCTATTTTTGCAAAATTTCCGACCCCACAAAAAATGGCAAAGGCAAGTTTTGACGAGATGTTTGCACTCATAAAAAGCATTTCTTATCCAAGTAATAAGTCTAAGCATTTAATTGGTATGGCTAATTTACTGCTCTCCAAATTTGGCGGCGAAGTACCCATGACCGTCGATGAACTGGTGGAGCTTCCGGGTGTGGGTCGTAAAACAGCCAATGTAATTACGAGTGTTATTGATCAGCAACCCAATATGGCTGTGGATACACACGTGTTTAGGGTGAGTAAAAGATTGGGACTGGTGGCTCAAAAAGCAAGTACGCCACTTGCCGTCGAAAAAGAACTCATCAAAAATATCCCTTCGGAACTGGTGCACAAAGCACACCACTGGCTAATATTACATGGCAGGTATACCTGCCTCGCTCGAACACCAAAATGTGACAGCTGTGGACTGCATTCAAATTGCCGTTTTTACAATACCAAGGTTTTAAAAGTCAAATCCTAGAGAGAAGTAATAAATGGGCTTTCCTTTAAATACGCCTTTCATAGGCCATGCTGCGTCTAGTTTCATAAAGTAGCCAAGTAAGGTACTTCTAACCCCAAAGCCATAACCACCCGCAAAAGGGCCAAGTCCTCCAGCATCAAGTTTTACTACCACAGGAGAGTTGGCGTCAACAATCACATCACCGGGGCGTTTAATGCCGTTGTACTTGCCATTCCATGCCGTACCTAAATCAATAAACTGCGTAAGTTGGAAGTTGCGGAGAAAAGCGTTGTTGATGGGTTTGTTAAATATAGTTGCAAATAGCGGAAGTCTAAATTCAGAATTGATTACAAAGGCATTGTTACCATTTGCGATATTTTGTTGGTAGCCTCTCATATTTACCGCTAAGGATTGGAAAGCATAGCTCTGGTCCTGTGCTGGAAAATTTTGGCCATTAAACTTTGGATTGATCCAACTATCAACACCGCCTAGGTAGTAAATAATTTTTTGTCCGCCCCACGAAAAATCAGCAGCTGCTCGGCCGGCCCAAATAAAATTTCTGTAAATTTTGTAATAGTAGCGCGCATCAAAACCTAGGTTTAATGTGGCTTTACCATTATTCATTTCTGTTTTTGTGCTTGGCATATTGATGTCAAGAAAAACTTTATAACGTAGTCCGTTCCAAATATTTTGTGTTGGATTAATGGTATTATCATGTACATACTCTATGCGAGACACCATAAATTTACTAACCGTGTCAGGGTAGGAAAGAGCCCCTGGATCCGGATAACCCATGCTGTTGTCAAATGATTTTAAAATACCTCTGTCTATACGAAGGCCAAAAGTGGCACGTAAACTTTTTACTTCGTTAAAAGGATATGCAATATTACCTTGGAATAAATTGGTAATAAGCATATTGGTAAATGGAGAATTAAAATAGTTGGTTACATTGCTTCTGTAATATGTAGTACCCCAATCAAATCTCTTTTTAAAGTTTTGGTAACTAAAAATGATATCCTTGTCTCTTAAATTGGTTCCAAAACGAATACCGCCCATAAACTTATGGTCCTCTAATAAATCACTGGTACCAATTCTTAAATTAAAATTGAAATTATTGCCGTTGTTTAATTGAATAGGACCCGAGCCACCTGCATAGGGCTGGTATCTATTAAGTAGTAAGTTATTTGAAAAACCACTTAAAATATAGTCGCTACTAAATTTAAGTCGGTAATCATACAGCTTGGAGTCGTTTAAAATGTTTTTTGCTTTTGCAGTAAGTATTTCAGCTCTTTTTACAGAAAAACTATCTGTGGGTTCATCTGAAAATTCTGATTGAAAAAGATTGGCTCTCGACGAGGTGTCAATTGTTTTTTTGTATACAATGGCTTTACCTTCTGATGCCCTCGTTTCGTCCATTACTTTTTTCATGAAAGTAGTAGGTCTTAAATTGAGGTTTCTTTTTTTAAGTGCGATAGAGTCTACGCGTAATTTGTATAAAAATTTATAATCCCCTTCGCGTCTTACTTCGCTCACCTGTCCTTTGTCGCCAGCGATTCTAGTTTCTAGCAGTGAGCTTTGGTAGTTGGTAATAGGGAATGTGTAGGTAGAGTCTTTGTATACTTGAAAAAAACTAATGCTATCTGGTTTCTCTCTTTGCCATGCATTAAGGGTAGAGTCAATTTCTTTGGGCGATGCGTTGCGTAGCATATCGTCACCAATATGATACAGCGTATCTAGTCCATTTCTTTGGGTTGCAAAAAATCCAGCCCATCTATTCCCCACACCGTTTTCGTCCGATACAAAAGTAAAGTGATTGGTATTGTAGCCCATGGGATAGCTCGTGTTTCCATATTTTAAATTGGTGAGCTGTGTAATTTGTTTGTTTTTGCTATTGTTTAAATAGTCTACCATAAAAATATTAAAATGGTACCTACTAGGAATGGCGGTATCGCTGTTAGGCGCATAGGGGCTAGGTCTGTTGGACGAAAATAGAATACCAGATTTGTTAGGAAAAGAAACAAAACTTGGATGTAAATCATCGTAAATATCGTCTGTAAACTGCGTTAATTGGTTCTCTTCAATTTTATAGGTATAAATATCGGTATGTCCATTTTTTGCAGCACTCATCACAATATTATTTGCGTCTAGCATGTACGAGGCGTCTAAAATTTGATCGATGCCCTCAATTTTTTGCTTGAATCTTTTGATCCGCGTCACCACGTCATACACAAACATTTTAATGGCGCCTTCTTCCGAATAGATCACGAGTAATCTGGTGCCTTTGTTATCCCAAGCCATGATGGGATAGTTCGGGTTGATATCTCCTTGGTTGGTTCTTACGCCCGATTTTAAAAGCACTCGACCATCGTAAAAATTTTCCATCAGCTTCACACTGTAAATACCTCTATTAAATTCTACCACCGCATAATTGTTGCTTTTTGGATTTGGGTTGGCTTGAAATCTGAAATAATCTTTTTTAGAAACGTCTTCCGAAATATTCAATTGACCCTTTGGTGAATTCTTTCGTTGACGAATATCTTTTGCGTATTTATCTTGTTCATATTCCATGAATTCAGATAAAACTTCTTTAAATTTCTTTTTACAAACTTTTAAAAAGGCGCTGTTTAGGTTCTTATAAATTCTAGCTAAATAAAGTAGGTAGGTAATATTTTCCTTTCTATACTTTACGCTTATAAAATTCCAGAAGGCATGCCCTGCAAGGGTTGGCTTGTCAAATGCAAACTGATAAAAAGTATTGTACCTACCACTGAGCATCGCACTTTTAAGCGCGTCGTCTTTTTCTACGCTCCAGTTTTCAGCTGCATATGCAACATACCCGTCTAACATCCATTTGGGTAAATCAAGTAATGCTTGGTTGCTAGCAAATTCTCCAATGTCTTCTCCAAAGAGTAAATTATCAGACAATACTTTTGCAATACCCTCTTTAACTTGCCTTTTTAAATTGGCGTGGTTACCATCAAAGTAAACCACAATTTTATTGTTAACAAGCTTGGTTAAACCACCGGCACTTTGCCAATCGGATCCAAGTCCAATATTGCTACTCTTGTAATCATCATAATTACTGTATACGATAATATTGGCTCTACGTTGTAAAGCGTATTCTACAAAATTTTCGATTGCGCCTAATTCCTGCTCTGCTACCTGTGCCACAAACTTGCCAAGTTCTACGCCACCTTGTGAAGTATAGGTATTAAAATTGGGGGATTGATGAAACTTCCACACCAGTTTTTTATATTGCACTCTATTCTTACCATACTCAACAGCATTCACCTGAGCTTGGCTCAAAAAAGCCAAACTACTCATGATAAAAATCAGTCCTATTCTTTTCAATTTCATATCCAAACTTAGTTATTTAAAATTAATCAATTACCTCGTAAAATTTTCATAAAACGCGTATGATCCATATTAAAGCCTTCACTTTTAGCCCAATTTCAGAAAATACCTATGTTTTATACAACAACGAGGGCAAAGCAATCATTATTGACCCCGGTTGTTACTTCCCCGCAGAGCAGGAAACCTTGCAAAATTTTCTTGCTGATAAAGGATTGACACCGGTTTACCTGCTTAATACGCATTGCCACCTCGATCATGTGTTTGGCAACAAATGGGTACATGAAACCTATGGCTTGGAGCTGCACATGCACCCCAACGAAGAAGCGATGTTAGCCCTGGCTCCGGTATCGGGAGAACGGTGGGGCTTGCCCTTTCAAAACTATGCGGGGCCACTCCATTTTTTAAATGACGGCGACACCGTATTATTAGGAGACACTGAAATTCAAGTGATTTTAGCACCAGGTCATTCGCCAGGAAGTATATGCTTTTATATCCCATCCCAAGGAGATTTGTTAGGTGGCGATGTTTTATTTAGAGGGAGTATAGGTAGAACGGACCTGCCAGGTGGCGATACAGAAACGCTTTTAAATAGCATTCGAGAAAAGCTTTGGGTCTTGCCCGATGAAACGGTGGTCTATTCGGGTCATGGCATAAAAACGACCATTGGATATGAAAAACGAAACAATCCTTTTTTGTAAATCATTTATTGCGCTGTCCGATATGTTTTCAAGAGCATGAGTCCTATATTTTTATAAGGAGGAATATAGTCCTGAAAACTTGTTTTAGCAGTTCCTTTTAGTTGTTCATTGAGTTGTTTCCAAATACTGCGCCAAACAATATCTTTTCCTTTTTCAAGCGTCTCCGCTATTTGTCTTAATAGTGCAGCGTTAATGACGCCTTTACCTATTTGCTTGCTGGCAATGACCTGCGTTTCTGGTGCCCGGCTTAGTACCGAAGCTAATTTTTGATAACCGCCACAACTTCCTAATAGCACAAGTTTTGCGCTACTATCAATACCTGCAATCGTGTGGTTTGCATAATAGCTATGTCCTCTATGAACAATAATGCTAGGCGATATTTCTTCCGCTATTAAGTAAGCCGTTAAACTGTCTTGTGCTTTTAAATCGAGTTCTTCTTTTTCATCAAGTGGAGCATTTGCAAAAATGTGCACACGACCATTTATGCTACTCACTTCGGCCCAATATTTTTGTTTGTTTATTTTCCAACCAGGCTTGTTAAAACTATTGATAAAGGCATTGAATATTTGTGCGCCATCTTTGTCACCATAAAAATATTGTCTGATCACTATTTTTTGTTGGTTGTTTTTTAATGAATTAAATCCAAGCAATCCAACGCTATTGAGTAGTAAATGCGAATTGTTATTTGTTTGATTATCCGCTACAACAGCCGTGCACAAATCATCTAATAACGTATAGAGCGCACTGTTTTTATTTTTTCTAATTTCTGTAAGTAATAAATTTCGCAGGCTGGTATCTGAAATACTTGAAAAAGCATCCGCAACGTCAACAGCGTCTTCGATTGTAGGCAGTTTATCTAAATCACGCACAAAGCTGCGCATATAATGACCACTTGCTTCTAATGGCATGTGCGATAAAAAATCTTGAAGCGTATTGTAATTGGCAGCTAATGCAATAAATTTTTTGAAATAATCTTGATGCACCATTTCAAATAAATCCTGTGTAGTTTTGCTTCCAAGTTTTTGTATAATTAGCGGGTAAATCCCTGATACAAAACTAGACGTGTAGAGTTCGTCGGCACCGAGTACGGCTATATAATAAAGCTCCTCAACTGATAAATTAGCTAGTTTTTTAAACCTTATGCTACTTGCTTCGGTTTGATGTAACCCATTGATGTCATTAACGTACAGTTCCATTACCAGGCTTTTAAGTTTTGTCAAAAGCGCTGTTTCGGCCACTAGTTTTTCCCCTACTTTTTTTCTTTGTACCTGCTCTGTTCTGGTATGTATCAGAAGTTTAAAATAATTTTCGGACTGATCTTCTGGTATGAGTGGTGTAATGGTATCGATGCTCATTTTTCCGGTATAGAGGGCGTCTAAAAACGGATAATAATAACGTCCCGTTTTCATAAATGCAAGCCTGCCAATCCATTTAACGAGCGGGTGATTAATAGACTGTATTTTTTTACCAAGTGCACTCGGTGCTGCTGCATAATTGTATACCATTTCTGCGTTCTTAAATGCAGCAGCAATGAGTATACTATCCGCATATCTATTACTAGAAATTTCGGGGCCTTGTTTGTCTAAAATTTGTAGAATTTGACCGGGGTTATTTTGACAGTTTTTTAATACCAGCCTATCTCTTGACGCAGCATAGCCAATATTATCCGTAAAGCTACCGGTAGCTAGTACTATGGTACCCACTTTACTATCTTCATTTTCTATAATAGCGCTAATAGTAAGGCCTTTTGCGCTCATCTGCATGGCCGCGGTATATGCACGAATAGTATGCATCACTTGTTGGGTATTTAACTTAGTGAGTTTGAGCCCTAACTGAATTTCAATCAATAAATTATTGAGGCCGCGCAGCCATTTAAATTTTTCATTGTCACGCAGCATCGAATTTGATTCAATCCACTTTCTGTTTTCAAAAACCACCGATTGTATACTATCCCTTAATAATGGAGTTTCAGCAAATAAAGGATGCTTAACGAGAGCATTTTCGTTTTCCATGATATAATCGTGACTTAACTGCCTCATCGTAGGAATGGGCGGCATCGGTCCCCCCTTTTCACTAGATTGAGCTGCTAGGGTCATGCTGCATAACATTAGCCATACCGCTATGGTAATAGGCAAAAAAGCAGATTTTAATGGGCGTCTATTGTTTTTCATTTGAAATCTTGTAAAAATACAACCTTCTAACCCAGTTAGAGGCTAATTTTGTTATTGGACCCTTTAAAGGCTTAACAATTACATAATATTCCTAAAAGAGGGCTTTACCAAACTTTAAAATTAAGTTTGTCTAAATTATTTTAGCATTATGGCTGCCGCTCCTATTAAAAAAATATTGATTGCCGACGACGAACCCGATATTTTAGAAATAGTAGGTTATAATTTACAAAAAGAAGGCTACGAAGTACATACTGCAAAAAATGGAGACGAAGCCGTTGATCTAGCCAAAAAAATTAAACCAGATTTACTGATACTCGATATTATGATGCCTAAAAAAACGGGCATTGAAGTTTGCGAAATATTACGCGCACAAACCGCTTTTAAAGAAACGCTTATTATTTTTTTAACGGCCATGAGTGACGAAGCGTCACAAATAACGGGGCTCGAAATAGGGGCAGACGATTATGTGAATAAGCCCATTTCTCCTAAAGTGCTTGTAAGTCGTGTCAATGCTTTATTTAGAAGAGTGTCCACCAAAGAAGCTTCCTCTGTGATGCAGTTTGGTTCGATGCGAATTGACACCATTAAATTTATGGTGACTATTGGCGGGGATGAAAAAGTACTCGCTAAAAAAGAGTTTGAACTCCTTCATTTATTAGCTTCTAGACCAGGCCGCGTTTTTTTACGCAATGAAATTCTTTCTCAAATTTGGGGCAACGAGGTAATTGTGGGTGACCGCACTATCGATGTGCATATCAGAAAAATTCGCCAAAAATTAGGAATCGACTGTATCACAACTGTTAAAGGCGTGGGATATAAGTTTGATTTACCTTAATTTGCAGCATGAAAAACTTTTCCATTCAGCAGTTGGCAGCTTTTGCGGCAGCTATCATTGCGCTTGGTTTTTCTAGCACCATCGGTTTCATCTATCACAGCTGGTTTCATTTTGGGGTTACTTTTTTAACCACAGGCGTTGCGTCTTATTTACTGATCCGTTATATTTTTGAAATTTTCGTGAACCGAAAAATCAAACTCATTTACAAGCTTATTTACCAAACCAAAGCAACAAAAAGAGAAGAAACCTATTTCAAATATATTTTACCAAAAAAAGAACTTGATGAAGTAGGCGATGAAGTGGCACAGTGGGCCGAACAGCGTAGTGCAGAAATCGAACAATTGAAAACCAATGAAAACTACCGTAAAGAGTTTTTACAAAATTTATCACACGAAATTAAAACACCCATTTTTGCCATCCAGGGTTATGTAGACACTCTCTTAGACGGGGCACTTGAAAATCCAGAAACAGCCGTTCGCTTTTTAAAAAATGCGTCTAAAAATGTAGACCGGATGGTGAATCTGGTAAAAGACCTAGACGAAATAGCAAAACTTGAAATGGGAGAACAGCCGCTTAATAAATCTACTTTTTTTATACAAGATATCATCAAAGAAGTGTTTGAGGCATTGTCAATTAAAGTGGCAAAACAAAATATTACTTGGGGTTTCAAAAAAGGATCAGAGGGTCAAACAATCGTATTCGCTGACAAAGAAAAAATTAGACAAGTACTCAATAATTTAGTGGTCAATGCTTCTAAATATGGAAAGCAAGATGGATCGATTGTAGCCAGTGTTTATCAAACCGATGAAGACCATGTGCTTATAGAAATCAGCGACGATGGTATTGGAATCGCAGAAGAACATTTGCCACGTATTTTTGAACGTTTTTACAGAACAGATAAAGGGCGCAGCAGAGACGCTGGTGGTGCAGGTATTGGGCTAGCTATTTGTAAACATATTATAGAAGCGCATGGCCAAACCATTCATGTGCGTAGTAAATTAGAAATTGGCACTACTATTGGATTTACGCTTGCAACAACTGCATAATTCTTTTCTTATTTTGCCTATCTCTGCCTAATTTGCAGTTATAATTCATAGAGGTAATGGCAAAAATTTTAGTAACAGGCGGTTGTGGTTATATTGGTTCTCATACCATTGTCGATTTATTGGCAAATGGGTTTGAAGTTATTTCCATAGACAACCACGCTAGGTCTAGTAATTACGCCATTGCAGCGATTGAAAAAATTACTGGAACCCATATTAAAAACTACGAAGTAGATCTAAAAAACTTCGATGATACCTTAGCGGTTTTTCAGGAAAACCCGGACATCGCTGGTATCATTCACTTTGCAGCGTATAAAGCGGTTGGTGAATCGGTAGAGGAGCCCTTATTTTATTACGAAAACAATATTGGATCGCTTGTAAATGTTTTAAAGTGCGTTCAAGAATTTGACATTCCTCATTTTGTATTTTCTTCCTCTTGTACCGTGTATGGTAATCCGGATGCATCACCGGTTACCGAAAATTCGGAGGTTAAAAAAGCAGAGTCGCCCTATGGTGCTACCAAACAAATGGGTGAAGAAATACTTCGCAACATAGCAGCAGCTGGCGGTGCCAACGTTATTTTACTCCGTTATTTTAATCCAGTAGGTGCACACCCTTCTGCACTGATTGGCGAACTTCCTATTGGTCGACCACAAAATTTAGTGCCTGTTATTACGCAAACTGCGATTGGTAAACTTCCAAAAATGATGGTGTATGGTAATGATTATCCTACCCGTGATGGAAGCTGTATTAGAGACTATATTCATGTATGTGATATTGCTAGTGCACATACACTCGCTTTGCAATATTTATTAGCAGAAAAAAATGCGGAGGCCTGCGAAGTATTTAATTTGGGCACGGGTAATGGTATTTCTGTGCTTGAAGCCATCACTACTTTTGAAAAAGTAAGTGGCACTACATTAAATTATGAAATTGGCCCGCGTAGGGCTGGTGATATTGTGGCTATTTATGCCAACAACGAAAAAGCCATCAATAAATTAGGATGGAAAATTAATTATACCATCGAAGATATGATGCGTACAGCTTGGGCTTGGGAAAAAGAGGTACAACTAAAAGAGTCGATTGCAAAAAACTAATTATTGCACGAGCATTTTTTCGGCGTTTTCGGCCATTTGTAAAGCTTCAATAAATTCTTCAATTTCACCTCCAATAACAGCGTCTAAATTGTACGATGTTAAACCAATACGGTGGTCTGTAACCCTGCCCTGTGGCCAGTTGTAGGTTCTTATTTTAGCACTTCTATCACCGGTACTAACAAGTGTTTTACGTCTTGTAGATATTTCTTCTTCTTGTTTGCGCACCTGCTCTTCGTATAATTTTGTACGCAGCATGTTCATAGCTTTTTCGCGGTTACCAAGTTGCGAACGCTCCGTTTGACAAACCACCACAACACCGGTAGGAATATGCGTTAAAAAAACTTTTGTTTCTACTTTGTTTACGTTTTGTCCACCCGCACCACCACTTCGCGCGGTTTCCATTTTCACATCACTTTCTTTTAATTCAAAATCCACTTCTTCTGCTTCGGGCATTACTGCAACTGTTGCAGCGGATGTATGCACGCGACCTTGTGTTTCTGTGTTAGGAACTCTTTGTACGCGGTGTACACCACTTTCAAATTTTAGGGTGCCATATACATCTTCACCGGTTACTTCTAATATTACTTCTTTGTAGCCACCAACAGTACCTTCACTTTCACTCACCACGGCTGTTTTCCAACCTTTTTTAGCACAGTAACGGAGGTACATGCCTAGTAAATCTCCTGCAAACAAACTGGCTTCGTCTCCACCGGTTCCTGCTCTAATTTCTAAAATGGCATTTTTATCGTCCTGCGGATCTTTTGGAATCAAGAGTTTGGTTAATAGCGCTTCTAGTTCTTCTTTTTTTATTTCTAAATCAGGTAATTCCATTTTAGCCAACTCGCGCATATCTTCATCACTACTATTCTGGCTCTCTTTGGCAAATGCATAATCCGAAAGCACCCGTACATATTTTTCGTAAGGCTGCACAATTTTTTCCAGTGAACGGTACTCTTTACTGTATGCCCCAAACTGTTTCTGGTCATTGATAATTTCAGGGTTGGTAAGGGCGATGCCCACCTGATCAAAACGGGCTTTTATGGCTTCTAACTTATCGAGCATAGAGTATTGTAGTTCTTATTGGAGGGCAAATTTACGTTATTCGGGTGGAGATTTTCAACCTAAATGAGTCTAAAGAATACTTATCTTCCCGTATAATTTTTGACTTATGAGGCACAAACGCTCTTCGCTACTAGGTTTACTTGTTTTTTTAGCGCTTTCGGTTCAGGCTCAAATGCCTAGCCAAACAGCAGATATCCTGATTAAAAATGCCAAAATTTTAGATGGTACAGGAAATTCTTGGTTTTATGGTGATATCGCAATAGGCAGCGGAAAAATTATCCAAATAGGCAGGTTGTCAAGTTGGAGTGCTAAAAAAGTAATTGACGCTACCGGACTTGTGGCGGCTCCTGGTTTTATTGACGTACACACCCATATTGAAGGCGATGAAGTTAAAAATCCAGAGGCAACCAATTTTATTTACGATGGCGTTACCACTGTAATTACTGGAAATTGCGGTTTATCAGATGCTAATATTGGAAGATATCTGCATAAAATTGACAGCTTACATACTTCTGTAAATGTAGCTGCACTGGTTGGGCACAATGATGTTAGAAAAGCTGTGATGGGAAGAGCCAGCAGAAACCCAACCGAAACGGAAATGCTAGCCATGGAAAAAATTGTTGACAAAGCCATGCGGGATGGTGCTGTTGGTATGAGTACCGGACTTATTTATATTCCTGGAACGTATTCTACCACAGAAGAAATTGTGCGTTTGGCAAAAGTGGCATCTAATTATGGTGGCGTTTACGCATCGCATATGCGTGATGAAGGTGATAGTGTGGTGGCTGCTATTGAGGAGGCTTTATACATTGGTAGAACTGCAAAAATACCTGTGCAAATTTCTCACTTTAAACTAAGTGGTCAACAAAACTGGGGGAGAAGTCGTGAAACTGTTCCGCTCATTATGAATGCACGAAAAGAAGGATTGGATGTAACCATCGATCAATATCCGTATACCGCAAGTAGTACTTCTTTAAGTACACTGATGCCGGACTGGGTTCTCGCAGACGGACAAGACTCGATAGTAGCAAGGCTTGCAAGGCCTTCTGTGCGAAAAGAAGTAACTGATTATATGCTTGCGCGACTCGCCAAAAGAAAACTAAAACATTTCAGTTATCCGGTCGTTGCCTACTATGCAAAAGACACCACACTCAATGGAAAAAGTATTGAAGAAGTAAATAGTTCATTCGGAAAAAAACATAAAGCCAAACAAGAAGCAGAAACGATTATTGAAATGATGGAAAAAGGCGGCGCTTCCATGGTATTTCATGGCATGAGTGAAGCAGATATTAAAGTCATTATGCGTTATCCATTTAACATGTTTGCTTCCGATGCAAGTATTCGTGTATACAAAGAAGGTAATCCCCACCCAAGAGGCTACGGCACCAATGCAAGGGTTTTAAAAAAATATGTACGTGAAGAAAATGTAATTGGTTTAGAAGAAGCTGTGCGCCGCATGACCTCCTTGCCTGCACAAAAGTTTGGCTTTACAAATAGAGGGTTGCTTCGTCAAAATTTTGCTGCTGATATTGTTTTATTTAATGAAGCAGAAGTAGGTGATAGGGCCGAATATAAAAATCCACACCAATACGCTGTAGGGTTTAATTACGTCATTGTTAATGGCGTAATTACCGTGGATGCAGGTGTGCACACGGGCGCCAGAGCAGGGGTTACTATCAGAAAATAATTATTCTTGAATGTGGTTTTGAAAGCTAATATGGTACTCCTGAATTTGACTTGGGTTTGTGGGTGTAAGTGTGAAACTGATTTTGATAGTTCCGTTTTTCGCATGGATATAATAATAACCACGCAGTTCGTTTTCCGGCATAAAATTTCCAGTTTCAGTAATGGGTCCTGCTGCTTCAAAAATGGAAGTCGCTTCTTTGATTAACGCATCTATTTTATAATCATCAAAGAAGTTTTCGGCAAATAAATTAGATGCCCCTGCGTTTTTCCAATTGGGTAACAGTGCTGTTAATTTTGCTTGTGCATTTTTTAATGCGGTTGATGCCGGCAAAATTCTTGGCTGTAAATCTATTCCCATTCTTAATAGGGTATCAATAACCATGGTATTAAGCACTGCGGTTGGCGCGTAGGTTACGTTTGCAAGGAGTATCACACCAAGTCCATACTCAGGAAGGATTCTCCAATTGCTGCCAAATCCTGGCAGTCCACCACTATGTGCAATACTGGTTCGGCCGGTGCAATCTTTTAGCCAGCTTAATCCATAACCATAGGCGGCTGATGTTGGGCAGGCTCTTCCAGAAGGGTATTTGTAATTAGCATTGAGTCCAATAAATCTACTCGGCTGGTGCATTTCTCGAATGCTGCTTCTTTTGACAGGCCCTGTTTCATTATTATTTCTTGGAGGCCAAGCATCTAAATGAAGCGATACGTATTTACTAAAAGATTCCAAACTTGTAATCATGCCACCCATGGCGCCATAAATGCCATCATGTAATAAAGGTTCTTCTGTCCAGTTGTTAGCAATCCATCTGTATCCATGTGCAAGCTTTGTATCATCAATAGAAGAAAATTCCCAACTGGCTTCCATAGTAAGGGGCTTCCAAATATTTTCTTTAATGTAAACGCCGTAATTTTTACCTGTTACTTTTTCTATGATATATCCAAGCATGGTAAAACCTACATTGCTGTATTCGTAGGATGAGCCAGTAGCAGTAGAAAAATGAATTCCTTTTTTGATGAAGGCTAAAAATTCCTGAGAAGTTTTTTCTAGCTGACGGTCTCCCCATGGATTGTCTTCTGGAAATCCAGCTGAGTGTGTCAATAAATCTCTAATTGAAATAGCTGCTGCATCTGTGGTGAGCCCCTGATTTTTTAATTCAGGAATATACATACTGGCTTTGTCGTCAAGTCTTAATTTGCCTTCATCTCTTAGTTTTAAAATAGCCATGGCCGTAAAACTTTTTGACATAGAAGCAATTCTAAACATGCTTTTACTGTTCACAGGCGCTTTGGTTTGCAAATTGGTATAGCCGCCACTCGTTTCGTATACAAGTTTTCCGTCTAGTACAATCCCAAAACTATATCCTGGAAAATGATGCGCTACTGCATATTTTTGGACCATTTCTTCCACCACTGGAAATGCAACACGGAGTTTTTCTAAACGGTTGCTGTCTTTAAAGTAAGGAGGCTGATATCCTACTTGTGCTGCAATAAAAAATGGTAGCAACCCAAAAGCTGCTACCATTTTAAATAATAGTTTATGTTTTCGCATTAATTTCTGCTTGATAATTTACTAAGCAATCTTAGGATTTCTAAATATAACCATACAATGGTAACCATCAAGCCAAATGCAGCATACCACTCCATAAATTGAGGCGCGCCTCTCTCGGCACCCTGTTCAATCATATCAAAATCTAAAATTAAATTGAGCGCTGCAATCGCTACAATAAACAAGCTAATACCAATGCTTAACATAGAATTGTCTCTTACAAAACTTACGTCTACTCCAAATAAACCGAGTATCCAAGTAAGTAAATAAAAGAGTGCAATTCCAAGTGTAGCGCTCATGACCATCGACTTAAATCTTTCAGTTGCTTTGATCACTCGAAAATTATACAGTAAAAACATCGCAACCGCTACGCCAAATGTTAGTCCTACTGCTTGTACTACAATACCTGGGTAAAATACGTCGTTGAACATTTTAGAGATTGCGCCTAAAAATAAACCTTCAAGAATTGCATAAGCAGGAGCTAATGCAGGTGCCCAATTAGGTTTAAAAGTTATGGCTAATGCCGTTATTAATCCGCCTATAACACCCACAATCATAAGGGTTTTTGCGAGTGTAGGATTGTTCTGATCAATTAAATGCCAAGTGTAGCCAGCGCCTGCAATTACACCAATAAGCATGAGTCCAAATTTATTCATGGTGCCTCTCACAGACATAGTGCCTGCTTCGTTAGCCTGGGCATGACCGGCTCTGTCAAACATTTTTTCTGAAAGGGTAGGATTTCCTGATTCAAATAGTGCCATGGTTGTTTAATTTTTGTTACCCAAATATACAATAAGATTCATTTTAATAAAAGCCTCTTTTCAATA
Source organism: Bacteroidota bacterium (assembly GCA_947461125.1). Classification (GTDB taxonomy): domain Bacteria; phylum Bacteroidota; class Bacteroidia; order Chitinophagales; family Chitinophagaceae; genus Sediminibacterium. The sequence continues at coordinate 52,252 of CANHHX010000005.1, forward strand.
CTTTAACAGTTAAAAAACCATTGGCCACCTCCTCAGTAAATTGTAACTTTACCCCAATTATAGAAGCTCATGGAAAAGAAGGAAACACTACTACAGGACGTCGTAATTAAGTTTGCTGGTGACAGTGGAGACGGTATGCAATTAACCGGTCAGCAGTTTACCAATAACACGGCATTACTGGGTATCGACCTGGCTACTTTTCCTGATTTCCCCGCCGAAATTCGTGCCCCTATCGGCACCCTTCCTGGTGTGAGTGGATTCCAGTTACGTTTTTCTAGTGATCGCGTATTTACACCAGGTGATGATTGTGATGTACTCGTTGCCATGAATGCCGCCGCATTAAAAGTCAATTTAAAAGCCATTAAAAAAGGCGGAAAAATAATTGCCAACGTAGATGGTTTTGATGCAAAAAATTTACGCTTAGCCAATTACCCAGATGGCGTGAACCCCTTAGAGGACGGCAGTTTGGAAGGTTTCGAACTGATTAAAGTAGACGTTACTAAACTTACGCGTGAAGCATTAAAAGACTTTACTGACCTGGGCACCAAAGAAAGAGACCGTGCAAAAAATATGTTTGTACTAGGTCTTATTTATTGGATGTACAATAGAAATTTAGACAACACCATTACTTTCTTAAATGAAAAGTTTGGTAAAAAAGATACCATCCTGCAAAGCAATATTAAAGTGTTGCAAGCGGGTTTTAATTATGGTGATACCACCGAAACTTTTTCGAGCCGTTATAGGGTAGAAAAGGCAAAAATGATTCCCGGAACCTATCGTAGTATCATGGGCAACCAGGCCCTTTCGATGGGATTAATTGCGGCTAGTCAAAAATCGGGTTTATCTATTTTTTTAGGTACCTATCCGATTACGCCTGCTTCCGATATTTTGCATGAATTAAGTAAGCACAAGGCTTTTGGGATTAAAACCTTTCAGGCCGAAGATGAAATTGCCGGTATATCGGCAGCCATTGGTGCTAGTTATGGCGGCTCTATTGGCATAACCACCACTTCGGGGCCGGGTATGGCACTAAAAACCGAAGCGATGGGTCTTGCAGTAATGCTCGAGATTCCGCTCGTGATCATTAATATCCAGCGTGGTGGTCCATCAACCGGACTTCCCACTAAAACAGAGCAAAGTGATTTGTTGCAAGCGTATTATGGCAGAAACGGCGAGTGTCCAATGCCTGTTATTGCATCTTCTACACCCAGCGATTGTTTTGATGCAGCTTATGAGGCAGTGCGCATAGCTGTGCAACATATGACCCCGGTTATTTTATTAAGTGATGGTTATATTGCTAATGGTGCTGAGCCTTGGAAATTTCCAGTGGCCGCAGATTTAGCACCGATTCAAGTAAGTTTTAAAACAACACTTGATGAAGGTGAAACCAAGTTCATGCCCTACAAAAGAGATGAAAAATTAGTGAGGCCATGGGCGGTTCCTGGCACAGCAGGTTTTGAACACCGAATTGGTGGCATCGAAAAGCAGGATGTTACAGGAAATGTGAGTTACGATCCGGAAAATCACCAACATATGGTGAACACACGTCAGGCCAAAGTAGATAAGATTGCCGATTATATTCCACTTCAAAGGTTAGATAGCGGTCCGGAAACTGGAAAAGTACTCGTTCTGGGTTGGGGTTCTACCTATGGTGCGATCAAAACAGCTGTTACAGAACTACAAGCAGCAGGACACGCGGTAAGTCATGCACATATTAAATACATGCGTCCGTTTCCAAAAAATTTAGGAAGTATTATTGCAGGATTTGATAAAGTACTGATCCCTGAACTTAATAATGGTCAACTCATAAAAATAATAAGAGACCAGTATTTAGTGGATGCAAAAGGATACAATAAGGTAATGGGTATTCCTATTACCAAAACTGAAATTACTGATACGGTGCTAAATATGTTGTAGGCTAGTCTTTATTACCCGCCGAAAATATTTGATCTACAGCGCCTCCAAGCATTGGAAATTTCTCTTTTACAAACCCTGCGATGGTTGCAATGGCTTGCTCTGCTTGCTCTGGTGTTAAGGCCGCTTCTTTAACTAGGCGTTCTACTAATTCGTTCATATCAATTTGTTTTAAGCAACTTTTAAAGAACTCAGTTTACTCTTGCTAAACTTTTGTTCTGCGTAATCAAGGGTTACCGTAAATTTTTTGGTATCGGTACCTGGAAGTTCAAACATAGCGTCTGTCAAAATACTTTCGCAAATACTTCTTAAACCTCTCGCGCCAAGTTTATATTCCATGGCTTTACCTACCATAAAGTCAAGCACTTCGTTTTCAATAATAAGTTCAATGCCTTCTAGTTCAAATAAACGGTTGTATTGTTTAAGTAACGAGTTTTTAGGCTCTGTTAAAATACTGCGTAAGATACCAGCATCAAGTGGCTCAAGGTGCGTTACTACTGGAAGTCTTCCGAGTAATTCAGGAATGAGTCCAAAACTTTTTAAGTCTTGCGCATTGATAAATTGCAATAAATTTTTTCTGGCGTTTTCCTGCTCGTCTTTATTAACGCTAAACCCAATGGCATTGGTATTAATACGTCTAGCAATTACTTTATCGATACCATCAAAAGCGCCACCGCAAATAAATAAAATATTTTTAGTGTCTACTTTTATCATTTTTTGTTCGGGGTGCTTGCGTCCACCCTGCGGCGGTACGAGCGCTTCAGTGCCTTCGAGCATTTTTAATAAACCTTGCTGAACCCCTTCGCCACTTACGTCACGCGTAATAGAAGGGTTGTCTCCTTTGCGCGCGATTTTATCGATTTCATCTACATAAACGATACCTCTTTCGGCAGCTGCAACATCGTAATCACAATTTTGCAGTAAACGCGTGAGCATACTTTCAACATCTTCCCCTACATAGCCTGCTTCTGTAAAAACAGTGGCATCTACAATCGCAAACGGAACATTTAAAATTCTAGCAATGGTTTTAGCAAGTAATGTTTTTCCGGTTCCAGTTTCACCCACCATGATAATATTACTCTTTTCAATTTCAACATCATCTGCTTGTGGCTTTTGTGCTACACGCTTAAAGTGATTGTAAACCGCTACTGATAAAATCTTTTTTGCATCGTCTTGACCAATGATATACTCGTCTAAAAACTTTTTTATTTCTACTGGCTTGCGAACATTGAGTTTGAAGTTGCCTTTATCCCCTTCTTTTTTAACCGTTACTTCTTGCGCAATAATTTCTTGTGCATGCTCTACACAGTTTTCACAAATGTGCGAGTGTTGGCCTGCGATAAGGATTTTTACCTCATCGCGACTTCTTCCACAAAAAGAACAGGTTAATTGATTTGCTTTTGCCATAATTCGGTTGCTCCTTATATCTTCTCTAATTCACCATCCACAATGCCATAGGCTACCGCCTCTTTGGCATCCATCCAATAATCGCGGTCAAAATCCTGCATGATTTGATCTACTGTTTTGCCACAGTTTTCTGCTAAAATACGCGCACCAATTGCTTTGGTTTTTATAATTTGTTCGGCTTGAATTTCAATATCAGCACTGGTGCCCTGCATATATCCACCAAGGCTTGGTTGGTGAATCATCACTTCGCCATGCGGATAAATAAAACGCTTGCCTTTGGTACCTGCACTCAGTAAAATTGAACCCATACTAGCCGCAAGACCCATACATATCGTAGATACCGGGCTTTGAATAAGTTTCATGGTATCGTACATGACCATGCCACTTGTTACAACACCTCCTGGGCTATTGATATAAAATTTAATTTCGGCACCTGGCTTGTCTGCGTCTAATAACAATAATTTGTTAACGACATCTTTAGCAGATTTATCATCTACCACACCCCATAAATAAACGGTTCTCTTTTCAAAGAAAAGCTTTTCCATTTTTTTCATGAGCATGCCATTATTTTCAGGCTTGTCTTCTTTTACACTTTCTTCCTCGTCGTTCATGAGGTAAGGATTTACAATATATTTTAAGTCTGTCATGGTCTTATTTTTTATTTTCTTTGCGTGGGTTGGTTAATAAAACTTCATCTACCAGTCCATATTCTTTTGCATCAGCAGCGGTCATCCAAAAATCTCTATCGCTGTCTTTTGCAATAGTAGCTTCGTCTTTGCCAGTATGATGCGCAGTAATAGCGTATAATTCTGATCTTAATTTTTTAATTTCTCTTGCCGTGATTTCAATGTCAGTTGCTTGACCACCAATGGCGCCACTAGGTTGGTGCATCATAATCCGACTATGTTTAAGAGCGGTACGTTTTCCTTTCACACCAGCGCACAATAAAATTTGTCCCATACTTGCAGCCATGCCTGTACAAATGGTTGCCACGTCTGGTCCAATAAATTGCATGGTATCGTAAATACCAAGTCCTGCATATACGCTTCCACCTGGACTATTGATATACATTTGAATATCGCGGGTACGGTCGGTGCTTTCTAAAAACAACAATTGAGCCGTTACAATATTGGCAACATAATCGTTGATGCCTTCACCTAAAAATATAATACGGTCCATCATTAAACGTGAAAACACATCCATGCTTGCCACGTTCATTGGGCGCTCCTCAATAATGTATGGGGTAAGGTTTGTTACCTGCTGGTAATTATGCAAAGTGGCACTACTAATACCTCTGTGTTTTACCGCATATTGCTCAAATTCTTTTCCTAGATTCATATACTTTTAATTTCGCTTTGAAGATAAGTTATTTGCTTTTCATAAAAAAAGCCGGGTTGCCCCAGCTTTTCTCTATGTTTTGATGAGATTAGTGGTGATGATTGTGCAATTTTTTAGCAAAATCTTCGGCACTAATGCTTTCTTCTTTGGCAGTGACTTGTGTTTCAATGATCCCAAATAATTTTTCGGTGCTAATGCGGTGGTAGCTATCCTCCACAAATTTGCGGTCTTGCATCATGCGGTTTGCATAATCTTCTACCCATTGTTGGTTGTCGCCTAGGGCACCTAATTGACCACCCATGTAGCTAAACAATTGCTGCTTTGCAAAAGCACGGATATCGTCCGGCATTACTTCAATTTTATTATCGGCAGCTAATTTGCTACTTACAAGTGTCCACTTTAATTGACCAGCAAAGCTTGGATAATCTGCCTCCGCTTCTGCTTCTGTTTTTGGTTTTTCGCCACCTGTTTGTAACCAACGTTTTAAGAAACCTTCTGGTAATTCCATTGGGGTATGGTCTACAAAGTGGTGATAAATTTGGTCGTGAATTTGATTGCGAGACTGCGCATCATAATAAGCTTCCATTTCCTTTTTAACTTCTGCAGTAAATTCTTCTGCTGTTGCAATTGCGGCATTTGGATACACACTTGCAAAAAATTCAGCGTTCATTTCAGCTTTTTCTACAAGACCAACTTTAGTAATTTGTAAGCTAAAATACTTTTCAGCGTCTGCATCTGTTAAGCCTAAATCGGCTAAGATTGCTTCTTTTTCTTTCGCTTCAAACGCTTTGCCCAATTGCAATACAACGTTATCGTCGTTTTTCTTTCCCATTAAATTTTTTCTGAACTTAGGCTCAAAATATTTTACAAGTAATGAGTTGTCTTTTGTGATGCCCCCTTCAATAGGAGTACCTGATTTATCACACTCTACAAATTTTACGTTTAAAACGTTATCATCACCAGTAACTTCTTCAGGCTCTGTCATTTTGCCGCTACGAATTTGTAAACGATCAAGTTCGTCTTGTAACATTTGATCCGTAACATTTATTTTGTAGCGTGTAACTTTTACTTTCTTAACGTCAATATCAACCGCTGGCTTAAGTCCAATTTCAAAAGCAAAAGTGTAGCTTTCTGGATTGTTAACGTCCATGTTGCGTAATTCGCTATCAAGTGGAAGGGGTTGCGCAAAAATATCTAGTTGCTCTGCTTGTAAGTAGCTATTTAATTCCTGCTCAACTGTTTTTAAAACTTCGTCCGTAAAAACGCTTTGACCATACATTTTTTTAACCAGTCCTGCTGGCACCATTCCTTTTCTAAAACCAGGAATATTTGATGTTTTTGCATATTTTTTTAGGCTCACTTCAAAATTTCCTAGATAGTCAGCCTTGTCTAAGGTTACTGTTAGTTTGTCTGTAAGCTTTGCAATGTTCTCTCTCGTAACTTTTGCCATGTCTTCTTATTTATAAGGTTTTGCCTGAGGCCCAAATAGGCCAAAGGGGTTAAATGGGCTG
>CANHHX010000006.1 GCA_947461125.1 Bacteroidota bacterium
ATGGCAAGATTCCATTCTGTGGAAATCATGCAATTAAGCAATACGCTTGAAATTGATAGAAAAAATTTAGAGTGGGAATATGAAATTGGTGATAAGCGTATTCAATTAGAAATTGATCGTCGTAGAAAACAATTACAAGCAGAAGTAGGTTTTACTGAAATTGAAATTGAACAATGGAAGAAAATTGACGATTACGAGGATAGTAAGTTTTACCAAGAATTAAAGCGAAATAGAACTGCTGCAGAAGCTGAAATTGACTTACGTACAAAAGCCAGAGAATCTGAAATCGATTTAGACAATAAAGAGATGGATGCGCAAATGGCTAGGATGGCTAAGTTGAAAGAAATGGAAATGGCTGAGCAAAAGCAAGCGAATGAACATGCAATTTTAGCTGAAAAGCAAAAGCTTGATCAAGAAGTTCAAATGGCTGAGACTTATAAAGGAATGTCATTTGAGCAAATCATGGCAGCGAATCCGAATATCTCACCTGCTGCTGCTGCTGCCTTAGCTAAGAAGTTTGAAGCAGATGCTGCTGCGTCTTCATCAAGCACTGCTGCTGCTGATGCAAAAGAGAATCAAAATAAGATGGAATCATTCATGCAAAAGCAAATGGAAATGCAAATGCAAATGATGAATAAGATGATGGATACTACTGCAACGATGTCAGGTAATTTATTACAAACTCAACAGCAGCAAGCCCAAAAAACAGAAGACCGTCTCAATAGAACAGAGGAAAGATTAGATCATACCCAAGACAAGTCTTTGGATTATACGACTAAAAATAATACGATTGATGCAGTTGTTTCAAACAATAATAAGAATCAAGCACCTGCACCAGGCTACATCAAATGTATGGGTTGTCAATCTGTAGAAAATACTGTTGGTACAAAGTTTTGTTTTAATTGCGGACGAGAAATGTAATTTGAATTTATGGAAAACTATTTAGGTTATATAATAATGAAAGAGTTTGTATCAGGTTCAAAATCTGATGGTTTTTCAGCAAATTTATATGTCAGCTCCAATAAGGTATATAAGTTATACAGGGCAGAAGTGCTGCCTGCTTTTGATACTTTTTTTAATGAATTTCATTTGAAACATGTTCAAGTGAATGGAGTGTTAAATACGCAATTTAATTCGATAAGTGTTGAATCAATTGAGATAGCTAAAGATCCTTTTTTGTCTACCGACGAAGAGGAAGTTAAAAATGACGAAGCATAAATTTGGCTCAAATGAAATGTAAGATGTGTGGAACAGGTTTTGTTCCCGGTGAAAATAAATTTTGTGAAGGATGCGGAATGGAATTGCCGGTGGTTGCAGCTGCAGCAGCTCCGGCATCTAAAGTAGCGCCTGCCAATGACGATGAGCTTCCTGCTGCCGGCAGTAGTCCTAGCACGGCGATAGGAAAAAATTCAATTTTATCTAACAGTCAAATTACCACAACCAATACCAACACTACTACAACTGTTAACAATACGACAATTGAGGACGATACAAAAAAGTCTATTGTTTGTGCTGTTTCCGGTAAGCGGGTATTATATATAGAAAGTGTTTGTTGTAGAGGTTGTGATAAAGATGTTTCATTAGCGTATTACAATGAAAACACCAGAAGGTGTGAGAATTGTCATAAAGGATTCATCAATCAATACCGTGATGCGTTTAGTCAATCTATGTCTACTGGTGGAATTGATAGACACGAAAGAGCCCAGTTAGATATCTTAGCAAATTCATTGCATATCACCGAAAACGAAAAGCTTGAAGTTGAGCAGGAAGTAAAAAACAATCATGTAAATAAGACAAATAGTGATTTTTCGGAGTTGGATGATTTGTATGAATTGGATTTCATGGATGCCAAAAAAGACATTTTAGTCAAAAATGATTTATCATCTGCATTATTAAAATTAAAGCAGATTTATGATCAGGTTCAAACAAATGACGAAGTATCTTGCTTGTATTTCTTAATTAAGGCGTTAAAAAATCCAACAGCTTATATTGCCAATTATGAAGCAAAATCTTTTGAAGATTATTGGGAAAACTACTGGTACTTTTTAGCTCAATTAACCAATGGAGACAATCAAAGAAAAGGTTTTGGAAGTTTTAGGCAAAATCATTCTAAGTATCCAAATAAACGAGATGAGATTATTCTTTCTGAAGCGCTTTATTTCATTGTAGCGTATCAGAATTCGAACAACGAAAGTTATATTGAAAAAGCCAATGACAAACTTGTAGAAATTGAGAGCATTAGCGCTACATTTCTTTTAAAGTTGTATAAGTCTACCAAACAAATCATATTAAATTATGATCCCGTAGATCAAAAATTCACCAATTTAACGCCACCTGATGAGCCTGGAATGAGAGAGTATTTCTTATTCTTCGTAAATCATCTATTTAAGATAGCGCCGGAAGTTCCAAAAGTTGAGGCGCCAGCTGCTAAAACGGTTGCTGCTCCGGTAGCTCCTGTTGCTCCGGTAGCCCCAAAATTACCAACTAGACCTAGTGAGGTTTTGCAAAGCCCACCACCAGTACCAACACCTAGTCCTAAACCAATGGCGGGGCCTAAATTGCCTAGTTTACCCCCTCAACCTGCGGCCAAACAAGCACCCGGGCCATCTCAACCTAAATTACCTACTTTGCCGCCAGGGGTAAAGCCGGCAAATACTGGTCCAAAATTACCCCAAATCCCAACTTTGCCCCCAACTCCGCCCAATAACAAAGTTAATTTACCCAAAACCCCTCCGGTACCTGGTAAAAAGTAAAATTTCGGGAGTTTTTGAGTGTAAAGCTTATTAAATATAATTAAATTAATATCTTTGTTTATATCTATTTAAATTTTTAATCAATTATTCGTTATGATAAGTCTAGAGAAAAAAACTTCAATTAGTTTAACAAAACAAGTTCCAGGATTAAACAATGTAAGAGCAGGGTTAAGCTGGGATTCGCAAACAATAAATGGAAAAGAGGCGGACGCTGACGTTTCTGTTTTTATGTTAGATGCGAACTCTAAAATACCAAGCGAGGGATATTTTGTTTTCTATAATAATCTTAAAAGCGCGGATGGTGCGGTAGTACATAATGGTGATGCGCGTTCAGGCGATGCAGATGGAGATGATGAGTCAGTTAATATTACCTTGTCAAAAATTTCTCCAGACATCAATTTTATCTTATTAGCCGTTTCTATACACAATTCAAATGAAGGATTCAATTTTGGTAATACAAAAAATGCTAAAATCAGATTGTTCAATGAGGATAATGGTGTGCAAATCTGCGAATTCAAATTAATGGAAGAGCATCCGGATGCAGACTCTATCATTATTGGTAGTTTCTTCAGAGGCGAGCAAGGTGAGTGGAAATTTGAAGCTATGGTAAATTCCTTTAACGGAGGCTTGCAAGCATGTTTACAAGTGTATAGTTAAAAAATATTTCAAATGTCATCTTTTAATTTATCCAAGGGAAGTCATTTTAATTTATCTAAGTCAATTGGCTTTTCTAAAGTACGAATTGGGTTAGGGTGGAATCCTAATGAAACAAAGAATGGCCCTGCATTTGACTTGGATGTTAGTGCTTTTGGTATCGATAGTAGTTACAAAATCATAAATGATTCTTATTTTATTTTTTATGGTCAAGTAAAGGCAGGTAATGCCAAAGAAGATCCAATTAGAAAAGGATTTTACAGGCCAACAACGAATGATGGAGCTGTAATGGGAGCAATTGATGATCCAACTGGGTTAAGTTCAGATGGAGATGATGATGAAGATATGATCATTGATTTATTGAAAGTACATCCACAAGTTGAACAGATTATTATTTGTGCTTCTATCAGTAAATACCCACATGATAACTTCAAGGATGTCAGAACATTGAGTCTTGATTTTGGAAAGGTATCTGACTGTTATATTAGAATCATTAATGAGTCTAACGGGATTGAAATTGCTAAATATGAATTAACCGATCAGTATAGTACTCAGGATGCCATCGAATTCGGAAGATTATATAGAATTGACAATGAATGGCAATTTGAGGCAATGGGAAGAGGTCACAGCGGAAGTCTTCAGGCATTAGTTGATTTATATACCTAAAATAATTATTAAAAATAAAATTAAACTTATGGCATTCGATTTAAACAAGAACGACGGACCTACAAAAAGCAAATTTGATTTATCTAAATCTGACGAGTCTACACCTGAGGTTCAAGAGCCTAAAAAGAGTAATAATACAACTATCATCATTGTAGTGGTATTGGCTGTAATTGCTTTGGCTGTTTATTTATTTACAAAAGATTCAAAAACGGGTGAAACTTCGGTTTCTACTGTCGATTCAGTAGCTCCAACAACAGATACTAGTTCGGTAGCGGCTTCTACTGATACTGCGGTAGCTAGTCAAGCTCCTGCAACTACAAGTGTTGCCCCACAAGTAAGTGCGCCTGCAACTTTCGAAAAAGCCTCTGCGGATGTAAAAAATGTAGATGAAACCAAATTAAATCAGGTATTAGAATATTTGAAATCAAATCCATCAGCTATGGTAACCATCGAAGGGTATGCTAGTAGTGAGGGTGAGTTGAATTTTAATGTGAAATTATCCGAAATGAGAGCTTCTAATTTTGCTAAGTTCCTAGTTTCGAAAGGTGTTAATGGAGATAATTTAAAATCAGTTGGTAAAGGGGTTGACAATCCTATTGCTAACAATGATGACGAAACTGGAAGGTCTCAGAACAGAAGAATTGAAATAAAATTCTAAAAACATAATTCAATATAAAAGTAAAATAGGGTATCATGTATACCCTATTTTACTTTTATATAGTCATAGAAAGGGATTTTTATTATGTATCAAAAGGTTGTAGATCTACCTAATTGTGTTTTAAAAGTGCAATCCAATTCTAATTTGGATTCGGTGCTAGGTTATGGATCTAGACTAAATAAAAAAAGAAGTTTTTTATTTATCAGTAAATTATTGGGTAAGCATATACCAGTAACGCCCAAAAAGTTAAATAGCACGTATGTAACATTGGCAAAGCTCATTAATCCTGACATTAAGGAGGATCGTGTTTTGGTTATTGGAATGGCCGAAACGGCTACTGGACTTGGGTGGGGCCTTTTTGAGCACATTGTTGCTAAGTCTAAAATATACATACATACTACAAGAGTTAAGCTTGCGCAGGGGCATTTAACTGAATTTGAAGAAGAACATTCTCACGCAACCGAACAGTACTTATATGCACCTAAAAGCACAAAATTTGATGTAAATAAGATAAATCATATTGTAATTGTAGATGATGAAATTACAACTGGAAATACGGTTAAAAATCTGATCGTTCAATTAAATAAAGTTTTTAAAACACCCAAAATTTCAGTCGTTACATTGTTAAATTGGTCTAATTACAAGAAAAATTATAAAATATATGCTTTGCATGAAGGTACTTTTTCGGTTAAAGAAAAGCCGTCATCTACAAAAGATGCGTTAGTGTCAAGTAACACTTTAAATGCAAAGCCAGTTTTGAAAAAACTTTCAAATGGTTATGGTAGAGTAGGTTCTTTTTCTTTTCCTGCAATAAGTAAAAAGAATATTGAAAGATTTAAACAATTTAAAAACAGTAGGATCTTATTGCTAGGAACTGGCGAATTCATGTATTATGCTCAGGTGGCATCAAGATATTTTGATGAGAGCAATATCCTAAAAATACAATCTACTTCAAGGTCTCCTGTTTTGATTGGAGGTAATATAAAATCGAAAATTAGTTTCAAAGACAATTATTATTCGGATATCAGCAATTATTTGTACAATGTTATTTGTAAAAAATATGATGTAGTTATAATTTTTTCCGAAAGTAAATCCAAATTCGACTATTTGTTGCATGATCAATTAAGGGAAAAGTTCAATGAAATCATACCAATATATGTCTAATGAGTTTTAGTGGATCATATTTACCTACCGATGTTGATTTCCTATTGGAGATCCATGATTTTCAAGAGATTTCAATTCTTGAAAAGGAAAGGTTAATACAAACAGGCGAAAAACATTACAGTGAAGTGCTCACCGAGGAGATGGATTTTCCGGATGAATATTTAGAATTGTACGAAAAATCATTTTCAAACAACCTTCATAATGTTTCTAGCGATGTTTATAGTTTATCTAAGTATATAGCATCTGTTCATAAACCTGTTCTCATATCGTTGGCAAGAGCTGGAACGCCATATGGCGTGCTCATTAAAAGAACTTTACATAATTGCTTTCACATAGACGCTTCTCATTATTCTATTTCAATCATAAGAGATAAGGGGATTGATTACAATGCCATGAATCATATTTTGTCTATACATGGGGCCGATGCAACATTTTTATTTGTTGATGGCTGGACTGGAAAAGGGGCAATTGCCAATCAGTTACATAAATCAATGCGCAGTCTTAGTCAAAAGCTGAATTATCAATTTATTGTATTATCAGACATTGCAGGTGTTGCAGATGTTGCAGCAAGAAGAGAGGACTATATTATTCCTTCTTGTTTGTTAAATTCAACTATTTCTGGTTTAATTAGTAGGACATTAATTAATGCCAATCCAACATCTTTTCATCGAGCTAAATTCTATTTTCAATATCAACATAAAGACTTGTCACTTCAATATGTCGATAAAGTGGAACAGTATATAGTGAATCACGAATTCGCATCTGGAAATCCAGAGGTTCACCATTTTAATCAGGCTGCAAAGGATTTGTATGTTCAATTTGTCGAAAGTATGTTAGGTCAATATAAAATTTCAAATAGGAATTATTTTAAACCTGGCTTAGGAGAGACCACACGGATGTTAATTAGAAGAAATCCAGATTATATTATTATTAATGAGCACTATTTGAGCGCTTTGGAGCATATATTGCTTTTAAGTAATCTGAAAAATATAAAAATATTAGTTCAAAATGATATGCCAGTTCCATGTGTTGGTATTATTAGTAAATTTCAATCATGATAGACGTATTAGATTTAGGGGCTAGCTTGTATATCCCAGGTACAAAACCAAACTTCTCTTCTTTTTTAGAGAAAAATAAACAAATTAGATCCGTAATAATTGATACCGAAGATTCCATTCATGCCATAGATATTCCAATGGCAGAGAAGAATATAGAAGCCGAATTAAATCGGTTGAGTAAGCTTACATTTAAAAAGTCATTTATCTTTTTGCGTGTCAAGGATAGCATGCATTTTAAAAGAATCAAAAATCATCCAATCGCTCATCTCATTGATGGTTATGTATTACCTAAATACAATCATATAACGGCTCCTAAGTATAACAAGTACATCAATGAAGAGGATGTTATTATGCCAATCATTGAAAATGAATTATTTGATACGGCTAAGTTAGATAGTTGCTTTGGCTACATCGATCAAATTAAGAATTCTGTTTTATGTGTAAGGGTAGGGATTACTGATATCTTTAACTTATTCTCACTCCGAAGGCCAAAAGAAAGTACTATTTACACTCATCCTATTGGCGCAAGGGTGGTTACCGATTTATTAATTAGAGCCAATGCTTTAAATTTAAGCCTTTCAGGCCCTGTTTTTGAGTCCTATTCAACTAAATCTAAGGCGGTATTAGCAGAGGAAGTGAAAGCAGAGGTAACCATGGGCATTTATACTAAAAGTACGATCCATCCAGATCAAATTAAACTTATTGAACAGCAATATAGAGTTAGTAAAATAGATTTAGAATCTGCCAAATTGCTGATTTCTAAGTCTAGTTCAGTGTTTGGACACAGATTGGTTATGCAAGAAATTGCCACGCATTTAAAATGGGCGCAAAGTATTATAAAAAGAGCCGATAGTTATGGAACAATATAAAAATAAAATATTCTTTTTTGCAGATTTAGATGACTCACTATTTCAAACAATTAGAAAAGACAAAAGTGGCAAGTATAAAGCAACCTACCCTAAAAATGTTCTAAAAACTTCTTTTTATACTAAGGCTCAATATAACTTATTGAATTTTATTTTGGCGAATCACGAAATTGTTTTTATCCCATTAACAGCTAGAACGAAAGAGCAGTTTCAAAGAACAAAGATTTTTAAAAACAATCAGGCTTCGATGTACTCCATTTATTATGGGTCAACACTTTATTTGGATAACCGGGAATACGTACCCTACACTAAAAAAGTAAATGCTGATTCAGCAAACAGCTTTGCTCATTTAAGTGAACTGATAAATAAGGTTAAAAAGCGATTTCCAGCCGTTGAATTCATTAATGTGGATCAAAAGTATTTTACATCTGATATACAAAACAAGGAAGTAAAAAAGTTCATTGTTGATTTAATTGATAAAAAATATCACGATGTAGAAGCATATGAAGAGGAAAAGTATATTACCATTTTGCCTAAGGTATACAATAAGAGTTCGGTAGTTAAGTACCTAACGACAAAATTTAAGCCAAAGATGACCATTGGTATTGGCAATAGCGTAAGTGATATTGACTTTTTAAATCATTGTGATTTTAAAATCATCTCTCATATTGGCATGCTTGATAATAAACTAAATTCGTAATTGCATGATCATTTATTTTCCAAGATCGTTTGGTTCCACTTACAACATGATACATGTTGTAAAAAAATATTTTAAGCAAAAGAATATCGAAACAACAATTATTGTTTCGCATCCAGATACAAATTCTTTAACATTGCATGCAGCGGATATTAAGCTTATTGAGCCCAAGTACAATGCCGAAGAGAATGCTTCATTTTATGAAACTGTTGTGTTAGATTTTAAGGTAAACTTAATTATACCTGGGGAGTCTTCTTTGGTGTTTTTCAAAGAAAATGAAGATAAATTTGTTTCGCTTGGGGCCAAATTGATGATTAGTGGCGCTGCTGATTTATTGAATATTTTAAGATCAAAAACCTTAACGTATCAATATTTTACTGAGAATAAAATTGATATTGCCATTCCGTTGTATAGAAATGTCAACACGCTTGATGCCTTTATTACAATATGTCAAGAAATTGAATCTATTGGATCCATCCCTTGTTTCAAGCCAGATGTATCGCAAGGGGCTTCTGGCTTCAGAATTGTTGATAATTCTGTAAATACCGGAAATTTACTTTATGGATTCCCAGGTCATCGAGCTTCATTAGACTATTATATAGGCTTATTTAAGGAGTGCGCTCATTTTCCCAATCTAATTGTAACAGAGTATTTAAGCGGGGAGGAAGTGACATTAGATACTTTATCTTACAATAATGAGTGTGTTTGTTATTTTCCTAGAGTAAAGGATTTAAACAATCGATATGTGATTGATAGACCTTATTTTAGGCCACTCATTGCTGATTTCATTTCCAAGTCCGGCATCAATTATTTATGGAATATCCAATTAAGGTATCATAATAATAAGCCATATTTATTGGAAGTGAATCCTAGGTATTCTGGTGGGTCATATTTAGCAGAGGAAAATGGCTATGCCATGTTATGCGGTGCGATTGAACTTATAATGTTCAATAACATGCCAAGTTTTCCGCCATTAAAACCAATCAATTTTAAAATTGTTGAATCATATATCCAATTTAAAATCGATTAGATTTAAAAATATTATTTAAATTGTTGAAAATTAATTCACATGATTGAAAATTTAGGAAATCATCCAGCTATTTTAATTGTTTTTAGTGTACTTATTTTAGGTATGTTGGTATTAGATTTAGGGGTCTTTAATAAAAATGCCCATCGTGTTTCTAGCAAAGAAGCTGCTATTTGGACTTTAGTTTGGATATCATTGTCTATGTTGTTTAGTGTTTTTGTTTTAACGCAAACTTCTGTGGAGAAATTCTCTCAATTTCAATCTGCCTATTGGATAGAAAAAGCATTGTCTGTCGATAATCTTTTTGTATTTATTCTAGTGTTTAATTTTTTCAAGGTACCAGAGGAGTCGCATCACAAAGTATTATTTTGGGGTATTATTGGTGCTTTACTTATGCGCGCGCTATTTATTTTTAGTGGAGTAGGGTTAATAAATTTCACCTATTTGCCTGATATGAACTTATTCAACAGAGTGGTATCCATTAATTTAGTTTTAACTGGTTTTGGAATATTTCTTATTTATGCAGGAATTAAATCATGGTTTGCAGATGATGATGACGAGGATCAAGACTTTAGTAAGAGCAGAGGCGCTCGTCTTATTCACAAACTATTTAAGGTGAGTGATCATTTTGATAAGGATAAATTCTTTACTGTTGAAAATGGTGTAAAAGTTGCAACTCCTTTACTCGTTGTAGTAGGTGTTATTGAATTTACAGATTTATTATTTGCAGTAGATTCGATTCCTGCCATTTTCTCTATTGCACCTGATGATCCGTTCATCTTATACACTTCAAATATTTTTGCTATTTTGGGTTTGAGATCTATGTATTTTTTATTATCAAATTTTATTCACATGTTCTCAAAATTAAAATATGGTTTAGCTATTATTTTAACTTTTATT
Source organism: Bacteroidota bacterium (assembly GCA_947461125.1). Taxonomy (GTDB): domain Bacteria; phylum Bacteroidota; class Bacteroidia; order Chitinophagales; family Chitinophagaceae; genus Sediminibacterium. Next base: position 10,444 of record CANHHX010000006.1, read on the forward strand.
GGCTTGAAGATGGTGATTTCGCCTTTTTATCACATTGACACGCTTGTTTCTTTATTAATTGTACTATCTGTGCTTGTTGGTTCAGTTATTTTATCAATTTTATCCGCTAAACCGCAGCAGTAAAATGCACCACAAAAATAAATACAATGTCAGAACAGTCTAATGATAAAAAGCCAGAGAAATCTAGTGCATCAAACTCTTTGAATCCATTACCTGATGAAAAAGTTTGTTTCAACTGTAAGCATATGTTATGGATGGTGGGCTTAGGTCTTGGTCTTAAATGTGATTTAACAAAGCACAATATTGAAAACAGAAGACATACCTGTGATAATTTTGAATTTAAATAAATATATTTTAGATGGAGTTGGTAAAAAAAATATTATACATTGATATGGATGGTGTGTTGGTTAATTTTCAATCTGGCATTGATAAATTAACCAAAGAAGAATTAGAAAAGTATGCGGGTCAAGAAAAAAATGCACCACATATTTTTAGTAAAATGGATCCAATTGAAGGCGCTATTGATGCTTACGTTCAGCTAGCACAAAAGTACAATACCTATATTTTATCTACGGCTCCTTGGCATAATGAAACTGCTCTCGGAGATAAAGTTGGTTGGGCTAAAAAGCATCTTGGAGATGCGATTTATAAAAGGCTAATATTTTCTCATAATAAGCATTTAAATGAAGGTCATTTTCTCATTGACGACAGACCTCACAGAAACGGTGCAGGTGACTTTAAAGGCGAGCTTATACATTTTGGTAGTGATAAATTTCCTAATTGGGATCATGTACTAGACTACCTTTTAAATGTTGATTAAGAAGCAAGAATTATTTTAACTACCCGCCCGCTTCCAATACATTCACTATTTGCTGGGTTAGTTTTATCGCCCATTTAGTGTATTCAAGTTTAGAAGGATGGAGACCATCACTCGATAAATAATCTGGTTTAGATCCATCTAGGCGGTAGGCATCAGTGATATTGATATAATTGGCACCCTGTGCTTTTGCGTTTTTTTCACAAACCAAATTATACGCATCTATTTCGTTGGCAATTTCTTTTCTGTCACGCCCTGATGCAAACGGTGTTATACCCCAATCCGGAATACTAATTACAAAAACTCTTTTGGGTCTATTCCCAGTTAATGCAATGGCTGATTTAAGCAACGATAAAAATGAAGGTTCAAATTCTTTGCTGGGCCTTCCTTGGTATTGATTGTTAACGCCAATTAATAATGTTACTACCTGGTAGCTATTTCTTTTATTCGTGGTGGCTATGGCTGTAATTAGATCTTCTGCTGTCCATCCATTTTTAGCAATTATTTGAATGGTACCAGTTTTAAAACCAGCAGTTTTTAATAACTGAAAAGTTTGATTCGGAAAGTTATCCTCTCTTTCTACCGATGCGCCAATGGTATAAGAATCTCCGAGTGCCAAATAATGAACAGAGTCTTTAAAACTGGTGACCCTCGTTGTTGGACCGGTATTGCTAGTATCCCAATTAGGTTTGGTGCATGAAATACAGAGCCAAATGAATAGGGGGATTAGAATAATTTTAAGCATGTTTTTAAAGTTACCTCAAAAAACAATCAAATGGTTCTGTAAATCAGCAGGATTTTACATAAATTTAAAAATATGAAAGAAATGCAACCTCTTCGCTTACGTTATGCTGGAAGTATAGCTAAGCTTTTTATGATGACCTGTTTGTTTACTGTGAATCAATTGTATGCACAAACGGTCATTGAAAAAATTGTACAGGAAGAAACTAAAAACTCCCAATTACAAGTATTGGCTCATGAATTATTAGATGGTATTGGACCAAGACTTGTAGGCACACCGCAAATGAAAAAAGCCAATGATTGGGCAGTAGAAAAATATGCCAGCTGGGGTATTACTGCGCGCAATGAACAGTGGGGTGAGTGGAAAGGTTGGGAGCGAGGTATCACACATATTGATATGCTTTCCCCTAGGGTAAAAAGTTTGGAAGGAACGCAGTTGTCATGGAGCCCTTCTACAAAAGGTAAATCGGTAAAAGCCGAAATTATTATTATACCGGATCTAGCAGACTCTGCAGCATTTGCTAATTGGTTACCTAATGTAAAAGGAAAGTTTGTAATGATTTCTATGAATCAGCCAACAGGAAGACCAGATGATAACTGGCAACAATTTGCAACAGCAGTGTCATTTGAAAAATTAAAAAAAGAACGTGCCGAGCAAACAGAAGCTTGGCGTAAACGTTTAAGTAAAACAGGCTATTCATCTCGAATGCTTCCTATTATTTTAGAAAAAGCGGGAGCTGTAGGTATTTTAACCAATGGTTGGTCTAATGGTTGGGGCGTTGATAAAATATTTAATGCATACACTTCAAAAGTGCCAACTGTTGATATTGCACTAGAAGATTATGGATCATTGTACCGTCTAGTAGAGTCTGGCGCTAATCCAATCATTAGTATTAGAACCGATTCTAAAGACTTAGGGACTGTTCCTAATTTTAATACCATAGCTGAAATCAAAGGCACAGAAAAACCTGATGAATATGTAATGCTTTCTGCGCATTTTGATTCTTGGGATGCTGGTCAAGGCGCTACCGATAATGGAACTGGAACGTTAACCATGATGGAAGCGATGCGCATTTTAAAGCTGGTGTATCCAAACCCTAAGCGTACCATCTTAGTGGGACATTGGGGTAGTGAGGAGCAAGGTTTAAACGGATCAAGAGCATTTGTTGAGGATCATCCAGAAGTGGTGGGTAAACTGCACGCATTATTTAATCAGGACAATGGAACAGGAAGAATTGTAAATATTTCTGGACAAGGATTTAAATATGCCGATGAATTTATTTCAAGATGGTTGGCTGCTGTACCTAACAGTATAAAAGATTCTATTAAAACAACTTTTCCCGGTACGCCTGGTGGTGGAGGAAGTGATCATGCTTCTTTTATTGGAGTAGGTGCACCTGGATTTTCATTGGGTGCATTAAATTGGTCTTACTTTAATTACACTTGGCATACCAATAGAGATACCTACGATAAAATCATTTTTGAGGATGTAAAAAATAATGCGATGCTTACAGCAATGCTTGTTTATATGGCTTGTGAAGACAATACAATCTTCCCAAGAGATAAAGCAGATTTAGGGATTGATAGGCGAACTGGCCAACCCAATAAATGGCCTACGCAAGTTAAAGCAATGCGTAAAGGACCCATTGCACCAACAAACTAAATGACCAAATAACATTTTCCAATGAAAATATATATTCTAAAATTAGATCCAATGAAAAAAATCACTTGTTCAATCCTAAGTATTTTAGCTTTTGCACTAGTATGCATACAAAGCTTTGCACAAGAGGCTACTGCTTATCAGCTTCCACCACAACAAATTGCTGATTTATTATTGGCGCCACCAACACCTTCTATTAGCGTGGATGGTAAAGCAAAACACATGCTTATTATGGAGCGTCCTTCATATCCATTAGTAGAAGAACTAGGACAGGCTGAATTTAAAATTGCTGGCTTACGTCTAAATCCAAATAATTTTTCACCTACACGTCAAACCTATATCAAGGGCATGACCATTAAAGATATTGCTACTGGTAAAGCATTATTGGTTAAAGGATTGCCTGTAAATATTGCAGCCCTCAGTCCTTCGTGGAATCCGTCAGAAAATAAAATTGCATTTTATAATGTGTCTGCAAATGCAGTAGATGTTTATGTTATTGATTTAACAACTTTAACTTGTCAAAAAATCAATAAAACAGCTTCCAACTTAATTTTAGGCGGCGGTTTGGTTTGGCAAGATGATGCAACCCTAGTGTATAAAGTAAATGTAAACAAGGCAAACGATTTGGCTAAAAGGCCTGTAACACCTAAGGGTCCTACCATTCAAGAAAACCTAGGTAAAGCGGCACCAAGTGTTACCTATCAAGATTTAATTAAATCACCGTACGACGAATATGTGTTTGAGTTTTTGGCAACAAGTCAACTCGTAAAAAACAAAAGCGGAGTAGAAACAAAAATTGGAACACCTGCTTTAATAAATAGTTTTAGTATTTCTCCTGATAAAAATTATATTCTAACACGTACTTTAAATAAACCATTTTCTTATTTAGTAACTGCTGGTGGTTTTGCATCTTCAATGCAAGTGCTTGATAAAAATGGAAGGCTTGTAAAAACTATTGCCCAGCTACCTTCTTCCGAAGGAACGGCCAGTGGCTACGATAACGTACAAAATGCACCACGTGGTTTTGAATGGAAAGATGACGAAGCGGCTACCATAGTCTATGCCATGCCACTTGATAGTGGTTTAATTAAAAAAGCAGTTCCTTTTCATGACGCGGTAATGGCTATTGCTGCACCATTTACAGAGGCGCCTCGGGAGTTATTTAAAACCGCTGCTCGTTTCTCTAATATTAGCTGGGGAGATGAAATGCTGGCGCTAGTTACAGAAGTTTTAAGAACCAAACAGCGATATAAAGTAAGCGTTTACAATCATAAAGCTGGCAGTTTAACCACTTTATACGAGAGAAGTTTAACCGATGCTTATAGTAACTTAGGGAATCCTGTAACCCAAAAAAATAAGTTTGGTAAAAGCGTAATTGCAACTGTAAATAATGGTCGTTCTGTTTTAATGAACAATACGACGGGTGCTTCTGATAAAGGTGATTTACCGTATTTGTCTATTTATAATTTGGATACCAAAGTCAATGAGATCATCTGGCGTAGCAAAGAAGATTGTTTCGAATATGTAGTAGAGGTTTTAGATGCGGCTACTCTACAAATTATTACCCGTAGAGAAACTGAAAAAGAAGTGCCTAATTATTTTTTAAAATCATTACAGGCAAATACTTCTGTTGCAATTACTAGTTTTAGCAATCCATATGCAAGTATGGAAGGGGTTAGTAAACAAAAAATTAAATACAAAAGAGCAGATGGGGTGGATTTAACAGGTGACCTTTATTTGCCTAAGGGTTATAACAAGGAAAAAGACGGACCATTACCTACCTTACTTTGGGCATATCCGCGCGAGTTTACGAGCGCTGCCGATGCAAGCCAAATTAGAGGCAACCAACATAAATTCACTTTGCTAAGCTGGGGTTCTCCGGTGTTTTATGTGACACAAGGCTATGCAATTTTTGACAATGCCGAAATGCCAATTGTTGCTACTTCGCCAGATAAGAAACCAAATGACGATTTTGTTAATCAATTGATTTTAAATGCCACTGCGGCCATTGATAAACTCGTGAGTATGGGCGTTAGTGACCGAAATAAAATGGCAGTTGGCGGACACAGTTATGGTGCTTTTATGACAGCCAATTTGTTAGCGCATTCTAATTTGTTTAAAGCAGGAATTGCGCGCAGCGGTGCTTATAATAGAACGCTTACGCCATTTGGTTTTCAAAATGAAGACCGCTCATTTTGGCAAGCGCCTCAATTGTATCTCGACATGAGCCCATTTGCGCATGCCAATAAAATTAAAACTCCAATTTTATTAACCCACGGTGAAATGGATGATAACACTGGAACCTTCCCAATTAATAGTGAGCGTTTATATGCTGCTATTAAGGGCCATGGAGGCACCGTTCGTTTTGTGTACTTACCGTATGAAGCACATGGCTACAGAGGTAAAGAAAACGTGTTGCATTTATTGTATGAACAAGGGCGTTGGTTGGACAAATACTTAAAAGGGAAGTAGATTAACGGTATAGCGTATAAATACCCTAAATGATCAAAGAATTGGTTTATACAGGCTTTTAGTCTACATTGGTTGCATATTAAAAATATGTAATAATGAAAAAGTCCTTGATCACAACAATCTTAATCTCGTTTGCTTTTTTGGGTTATACACAAGTGGCAAAACAAATCTTTGAATCCCCTGATCTAAAAGGGATGATTGCAAATACTAAAACTGTTGCAATCATCCCTTTTAAGGTTTCAATCTCATTTAAAAGGACGCCTAAATCTATTTCGCTGGAACAAATCAAAGACAACGAAAAAGCCGAAAGCGTTCAGATGCAGGAGGGTATGTATACGTATTTGCTTCGTAAGTCTAAAGATTATACGGTTTCATTTCAGGAAGTGGACCGCACTAATGCCCTTTTAAAAAAGGCAGGTGTATTTGAAACAGTTAATGAAATTTTAGCCGATTCTTTGTGTAAAATTTTGGGCGTTGATGCCGTTATTAAGTCGAGTTGGAGTTACCAAAAAACGGGTTCACAAGCAGCTGCAATAGCAACAGTTTTTTTATTAGGGGTGTCCACGAATACCGGCACAGGTCAATTGGTGATGCAAATTAACAGAGCAAACGATGGTGGCATGATGTGGCGCATGGCAAAAGAAATGAACGAAGGTGCATTTTCTAGTGCTAATCTATTAATGGAAAGGATGATGAGGAAAGTAGGGCGTATTTTTCCTTTTGAAAAATAGGTAGGGTTTAAAAATCCTATCTATTTTAGGCAAGCACTAATTTGGCAAGTGCTTGCCAGAAAGCTGGATATCCATTCCAGAAAACAAAATTACAACCCCAATGTGGGCAAGGGTCCGAAGTATATGCTAAAACTTTGCCTGCACTGGTGTTTTTGATAATTATAGCTGGATCTCCGGTTTCTTTATACCTCGCAATAACTATGGAGTCTTCAAGTTCAATAGTTTTATTGTACCCTAGTATTGGAGGGCAGCCGTCTAAATTGAGTGATGGACATATCGCTTTTCCATCCGGTGTTATTTCCATTGAAAATCCTTCTGTTGTTTCTACCAAGTCTTCTATATCCAAACATTTTACCGGAAGCATTTCACGTAAACGAGTTCTTCCCCAACCGCCTTTGCCCAATTCGCCAGTAAAGGAATACCAGCCACCTAAAAACATGTAGCGTCCGCCAGCATTGGCATGCTCGACAGAGAGTCTAATTCTATCTGGGAAAGTGAGAATTTCTTTTCCAAATTTACTTCTATCAAAAAATTTTGGGGATAGTTGAAAAAGCTTAGCATCTACGTCACTAAAAATAATGAGATCGTAATCAATTAATATTTGCTCGTAATCACCTGGCCCTAAATTGTTATAAAAATCCCATGCTGAAACGGAGTTAACCTCAAATTCCGGATCTTTTTCTAATGCTTCTTTTAGCCAAACTCCATAATTAAATATTTCTAAGCCCTTAGGACTGTGATGAAAAGGGGTTTCTGCAAAAACAGGGCCTGTTAGAATTGCCCAATCGCCTACGTAATATACTTTTTTCATAGAAGTTGATTTTATTATTTAAGGTAATTATTCTTATGTATAGTTCTTATTATTTTATTTCCACCAATGGATCTTTATTTAAAAATCCAATAGATTGTATAAAATAATGTCTTTTGCATAGTTGCTGTTTACTCAGTTATACGCCAGCTTTTTTTAGTACTTCTAATGTTTTTTTAAGTCCGGTTTTGGCAACCGTTAGCAAATCTTCTTTATGATAATTTGGATTATACATTTCTAGAGAAATAAATCCTTTATAACCAATGTCTTTTAAATCCTTAAAAATTGAATCTAGAGGTAAAATGCCATCACCTGGATATACACGGTGTTCATCTCGTAGGTCGTTAAATGTAGGCGAGGCGGGTGCATCATTAAATTGAAATATGGCAATGGCGCTCCCTTGTAGCATTTTTAATCCATCAAACCCGCCATCACTAATATACATATGATATACATCAGGAATAACCATGGCATTTGGATGATTTGCGTCCATGGCAATACCCGCTGCCTGTCCTAAAGTTTTTATGGTGAAATACTTTACAAAAACAAGCGCTGGTTTAATGTTAAACTCCTTGATGCCAATTTCTATTATGTCTTTGTATCTGTCTGCAACCCATTTTTGATTATAATTTGGAGAAAGTTCATTGGGTATTGTTTGAATATGCTCGGCACCAATATCATGTGCCATGCGCATACGGCGTCTTGTTTCTGGCAATGATTTTATAAATAATTCCATGGTGTCTGGAATCGCATTCCATAGTCCTATTACACTCGGCACTTTAAGCCCAAGCTTTTTTATTTGTAACCCTAGCTCTTTTAAATTCCCGCCATTTTTTTCATATTCTTCTAGTTCACCATCCCAGGGTTCTATGCCGTCATAACCTGCTTTGGCTGCAATGTTTATTTTTTCAACAAGTGATGCAGGCCTAATGGTTGCTGTATCTAAACAAATTGGCCATGGGCTTGCTCCATTTTGAAATCTTTTTTCATTTTTTTCCGCTTTAACGGATGCTGACAAACTCGAAGCAGGTATGACGCTAGCCAATAGGCCAATGGATGAACTTAATCCAATAAAACTTCTTCTTTTCATACAATCGATTATTTTAGTAAACCAATTTTATTACGAATTAAATGGTAGTAAGCATTTGCATATTGCATCATCCCTATATCGTTAGGGTGTGTTCCATCAAGTGCACTCTCGGTATCAAAACCAATTTGACGTGCAGTAAGCTCGTAAATATCCTTGATGCCTTCTTTGCCGCTGTATCCTTCTTTCCATCCTCTGCCATCAATACATTGCTCTTTCATTTGAGTAGGATCCATCCATTTAATTTGACTGTTTTGCCCGTATGCAAAGTTTGTGAAGAGAAAGAGTGCTAGAATATGTTTCATGGCATTAATTTTTAGTTGCTTTTATTTTTTCAAGCTCCTCGGTTAGTGCACGTACAATTTCCGGGTGTTTAGCAAACACATTCTTTTGTTCTGAAGGATCTTTTTTTAGATTAAATAGTTGAACTTCGGGAAAATTAATTTTTAGCGCTTGATTTTCGGTTGGCGCACTCCATCCCCCGGAACCTCTGCAAATAGCTAATTTCCAATCTCCTTTTCTAATGGCAAAATAACCATCTATGGAGTGATGAACAGTACTGGTTCTTTGGTAATTGTTTTTTTGGGATGATGTTAATAAAGGCAATAAACTGTAACCATCCTGAGTCGTACTATTTTGCAAAGGCATACCAAGTATATCGGAGCAGGTTGCCATAAAATCTGTGAGACAAATTGTGGTATTGTTAATGCTGTTTGCTTTTACATTAACAGGCCACTTTACAATAAAGGGGATACGGTGTCCACCCTCGTAAATATCTGCTTTGGTTCCTCTAAATCCACCACTTGGGTCATGTCCTTTTTCGCGCAATTCTTTAAAGTTAGCACTGGGTGAACATCCATTATCACTGGTAAAAACAATCATGGTGTTTTTATCCAAGTTTTTATCTTTTAGGTACTGAAGCAGTTGCCCAACTTTTTCATCTGTCATTTCAACAAAATCGCCATAGGCATTAGTGTCTGTTTTTCCTGTTCGAGTATTGGAAGTAAGTATGGGTGTGTGTGGTGAAGCAAGTGCTAAGTATAAAAAAAATGGGTCTTTTTGCTTGGATGCTTTTTCAATGTATTGAATAGACTTGCTTACAAAAGTGTCTAGCACATCTTGATGTTTAAAATCGTTTCCAATAGGCCCTGCTCTCCAAAATCCTTGCCCACCTTGTTCTTGAATGCTGTCTATGCGGGTAGCTGTAATTTTCTTACCATCAATATAAACATAGGGTGGAATATCCAGCGACGCTGTAATGCCAAAAAAATAATCAAAGCCTAGTTGGGTAGGGCCTCCGTTAATAGGTTTTGTAAAATCAATTTCTCCGTTTTTTTGTTTGGCCCAATCTAAACCTAAATGCCATTTGCCAATACATGCTGTTTGGTATCCATTATTATTTAGCAATTGTGCTACTGTTAATTGATCTGGCGTAATTAAAGGTTTGTCATAACTCCACAATACGCCACTTTTTAAACTCGTTCGCCAAGCATACCGCCCTGTTAGAATTCCATATCTGGTAGGCGTACATACCGACGAATTAGAATGCGCATCTGTAAATATCATGCCTTCTTTTGCTAACGCATCAATCCATGGAGTCGAAATTTTTGACTTGGTATTGTAAGCACTAACATCGCCATAACCAAGATCGTCGGTTAGAATATAAATGATATTGGGTTTTTGCCCGGAAGCAATGATTGATAGGGTCAAAAATGACAATATTGTAACCGCCCTAAATATAGGAGTTGATTTGTTATTAGGCATATTACAAATTACGAAATTTGGTTCTACTATCTGTCATTTTTTCAATTATTGGTGGGAACCCTTTTTTGGTTTAAATTGAATTATGCATTCAATAAAAGCCACCCTATTATCTACTCTTTTTTTGACAGTATCCCTATGCACTTTGGGTCAAGAACGGTATAAGATACGTGCAGGGGATCCAAATGGTATTAATAAGTGGTACATGGGTAGGCAAATTGCACATGTAATGAGTCATTACGGGATAGACTGGCTCGAAAGAGAGGAAAGAGAAATGGAAGAAAATACTTCTCTATTATTAAAAAATTTAGCCGTAAAGCCAGGTATGGTTGTTGCAGATATAGGAGCGGGTAGTGGTTATCATAGTGCCTTACTTTCAAAAATGGTGGGAACGGGAAAAGTTTTTGCAGTTGATGTGGAACCAGAAATGATTGCTTATTTAAACGCAAGAATTAAGCAGGAGAAATTGAATCGTATAGTACCTGTATTAAGTACAGAACAAAAAGTATCTTTACCCGAAAACACCATTGATATGATGCTACTAGTAGATGTATATCATGAGTTTTCTTTTCCATACGAAATGGCTTTATCTATGCGGGCTGCATTAAAACCGGGTGGTAAATTAGTGTTGGTAGAATTTAGGGCCGAAGACCCAGCTGTACCCATTAAAACCATTCATAAAATGAGTGAAGCGCAGGCTATTAAAGAATTTAAAGCCGCAGGCTTTGCATTTGATAAAAATATTGATAATCTGCCATGGCAACACTGTATGGTATTTATTAAGCAGTAATTTTGCCGTATGAAAGCACTCGTTTGTACAACGCCTGGTCGGTTTGATTACAGCAACACCGAAATGCCTGTCCCTGCCGATGGAGAGACGCTTTTACAAATAGAACGTATTGGTATTTGCGGAACGGATTTACATGCTTTTGAAGGAACGCAACCTTATTTTAATTATCCACGCATTTTAGGACATGAACTTGCCGCTACTATTGTAGAAACAAAAGCTATTGGATTTACTGTTGGTGATAAGGTTACAATAATTCCGTACATGCATTGTGGAAATTGTACCGCTTGTAATAGTGGTAAAAATAATTGTTGCGTTAACATGCGTGTTTTTGGTGTTCATATCGATGGCGGTATGCGCGAATTTGTTACCGTTCCAGATCATGCACTTTTAAAAAGTGAAGGTTTAAGTTTAGACGAACTAGCACTTGTAGAACCACTTGCTATTGGCGCTCATGCCGTGAAAAGAGCCGCTGTTGCAAACGGCGAATTTGTGCTTGTAATTGGCGCAGGCCCTATTGGGCTTGGTATTGCTCAGTTTGCTCGCATTGCTGGCGCTCACGTTATTGTTGTAGATGTAAATGAGGATAGATTACAATTTTGTACAACTCATGTAGGGGTTAAGCATACCATTAATCCGCTCAAGCAAGATGTAATGGAAGCCCTTAAGCAAATAACGAGTAATAATATGCCTACTGTTGTAATGGATGCTACAGGAAATTTAAAAGCAATAAACAATGCCTTTGCTTATTTGGCACATGGTGGACGTTATGTGCTAGTGGGTTTACAAAAAGAGCATATTAGTTTTAGTCATCCCGAATTTCATAAACGTGAAGCGACCTTAATGAGTAGTAGAAACGCCAATGTATCAGATTTTGAGCATGTAATGGAATGTATAAAAAATGGATTGGTACAGCCTGTAAACTACATTACACATAAAGTAGCTTTTGATGAAGTGGCTACTCAATTTGAAACTTGGTTACATCCAAATAGCAAAGTAGTAAAAGCGGTGGTTGTTTTTTAAAAAACAAAAATTAAATATGTCAAAAAGCAAACAATATTACATTAGAAAATCTCATAGAATATTAGGAGTGCTACTTGGTATTCAATTTATGCTATGGACTATTGGTGGGCTCTACTTTAGTTGGAATAATATTGATGAAGTGCATGGTGATATGCAACGAAAAAGAGTTCCATTATTAAGTTCAAATGTTCAATTGGTTTCCCCAACTGCGGCACTTGATGCTATTAAGCAAAATCATAAAATTGACTCGCTAGTATCTATACAGCTTATAGATATTTTGGGAAAACCCTTTTATCAAATAAGGTGCGTATCTGCATTACATGATATGGGTTCACATACCAATCATACTCAATTAATGAATCATTTGGCAGATGCACAAACGGGTAATTTACGTGCTCCACTTTCTAAAGATGAAGCGGTAGCTGTTGCTAAAAGAAACTTTGTAGAAGATGCCAAAGTTGTTAAGGTAGAAAAAGTAGACAGTATTCATCCGCATCACGAATACCGTTCTGGTGAATTGCCTGCTTATGCAATAAGTTTTGAGCATGCTTCTAAAACAACTGTTTATGTAGCATCGCAACTTGGTACTGTTCAGAAATTTAGAAATGACAAGTGGCGCTTATTTGATTTTTTATGGATGCTTCATACCATGGATTATAACGGCAGAGATAATTTTGGAAATATATTGTTAAGGGCATTTTCGATTTTTGGTCTTGTAACGGTGCTTTCCGGATTCTTATTATATTTTAGCTCATCTAAGATTTTCAGAAAAAATCGGTTTCAATAATTAATTATTTACGGCAACTAAAAATATTTTTATGCTAGGTGTAGTAGTTCTCCTTCCTCTTTTTGTAAAGTCTATGGTACTCGGTGTGCCTGATTATAAAACGCAAGACACTGTTTATAAAAAGGGTATCACGCAATCTTCACTAGAAGCAAATTTTATCAATCCGCCAACAAATGCTAAGCCTTATGTGTGGTGGCACTGGATGGGATCCAACTTTTCAAAATCGGGTATCACCAAAGACTTGGAAGCCATGAAATCGATGGGTATTGGCGGTGCTACTATATTTAATATTGCATCTGCGGTGCAGGAATCGCATGTCCCAACATTAAACAACCCATATCCTACGCAAACGTACCGGAGTGAAGCATATTGGGATGCTATTAAACATGCTGCTGCCGAAGCACAACGCTTAGGACTTGAAATTGGGTTACACAATACAGCTGGTTATTCTACAACAGGCGGGCCTTGGATTACCGAAGAAAAAGCCATGCAGCGTCTTGTTTGGACAAAAGTAGAAGTGGCAGGTGGAACTAAAATAGAATTAGAATTAGCACAAGGGGTGCCGCCCATTTTTGAAGGCTGGGGTTCGCCTAAAACAAAAGCTACATTTTACAAAGACATTGCCGTTTTAGCAATGCCTGTTGGTACTATTACGAATCAAAAAGATGTTATTGATATCAGTGCTTTTATGCAGCCAAATGGAAAATTAAGTTGGCAGGCGCCGCAAGGTAAATGGATAATTTACAGAATGGGTCATGCTCCTACGATGGCAAACCCACACCCGCTTCCAGATGATATTATAGGCAAGTCTTTGGAAGTAGACAAAATGAGTTTGGAACATAACGAATTTCATTGGAACCAGGTTTTAGAGCCATTAAAAAAACATGTTGGTAATTATATTGGTAAATCATTCAAGCATATTTTAATTGATAGTTATGAAGCGGACATGCAAAATTGGACGCCTACATTTAGACAAGAATTTAAAAACCGTAAAGGGTATGATCCATTAGCCTGGTTATTAACTTTTGACCGCGATAAAAATGGTCTAGGCCCCATTATTAATAGTAAAAATGAAACAGACAATTTTACGCAAGATTTTAATGAAGTAGTAGATCAGCTGTTTATAGACAATGGTTGGAAAGTGGGTAAGCGGATGGTGCAAGATGCAGGATTGACCTTGCAGTTTGAACCTTATACTGGGCCTTTTAGTATTTTAAGAGGTACAACAGTGGCAGATCTTCCCATGGGTGAATTTTGGACACATATACCGGGTATTAATATTCAAATTCCTGCGGCTGCACATGCAGCAGGTAAAAAAATTATTGGAGCAGAGGCCTTTACGGGATGGCCTATGAATAGTCAATACACAGAAGATCCTGAATTTTTAAAACCGACTTCATCATGGGCTTTTGCTACGGGAGTTAACCGTTTAATACTGCACACATGGGTACATCAACCTTTTGATGATAAGTATCAGCCAGCTATGAGTATGGGATGGTGGGGAACACATTTTGGAAGACATCAAACCTGGTTTGAACCCGGAAAAGCTTTTTTACAATACCTTTCTAGGGCCCAAGTAATGTTACAATATGGAGAGCCCGTTTCAGACATGCTTTGTGTTGGGGAAGCTCAAAATTTACAAGAGGATGCAATTGATCCATACGATTTCATGCATCAGAATATAACGCTTGTAGATGGAAAAATTAAATTACCATCCGGAAGAATGTATAGTGCTATTAGAGTTTCAAATTCTGTTAAAGCTACCCCAGCAATACTTGAAAAAATAAGATTATTGCAAACAGGTAATAGGGTCATAGCACCAGATTTTATTGTGGAAAAAGCAGATACTACGGAAGCGATAAAAATTTTACACAGAAAAGGAATACATGGAGATGTCTATTTTGTTACCAACTTACATAAGAAGCCACAAGATATTCGTATTTCATTTAGACAAAAAGGACTACAGCCCGAATTGTGGCAAGCAGAAGACGGAAGTCAAATCGATGCAAACATTTGGGAAGAAAAAGGCGAAAGAACTACGGTTGATATTCACTTAAATGATTTTCAAACCGTTTTTGTGGTTTTCAAAAAGCCAATAACTTCCGGAAAGCATGCCATTAAAAAAATGGATGCTACTGTTTATTTTTCGGATAGCACTAAAAAGTTGTTGGAGCCTGATTTTATTAATAGCAAATTAGTGACTGCTAAGTGGCAGGTTAGTATGGCACCTAAGTTAGAGCAACCTTTTGTTATTCATTTAGACACACTTGCAAATTTTGGCGCACACCCCGATAAGCGTATTCGTTATTTTGCTGGCACAGCTACATACCGCACATCAATTGATATTCCTGCATTCGATAAAACTGGTATAAAATTGCTTCTTAATCTAGGAAGCGTTCACGATATTGTTTCAGTTACCATAAATGGAATTGATATGGGGGTTGTTTGGTACCCGCCTTATCAACTCGACATTAGTAAAGCAGTAAAGCCTGGAAATAATAAAGTAGAGATTGCGGTTACCAATAACTGGGCTAATAAATTAATTGGTGATGAACAGGAGCCCGAAGATATGGAGTGGGGGACAGATAGAGGAGAATTTGGTAGGGCTATAAAAGCATATCCTGATTGGTTTATTCAAAATAAACCAAGACCTTCTAGTAACCGGAAAACATTTTCTATTTGGTATTACTACCGAAAAGGAGATGCAACAAAGCCCGCTGGTTTATTAGGCCCCGTTCAACTCATCTATGAGCGCAAACAAATTTAATTTCCTACAAGGTGCAACTTGGTTTGTCTACCATTAATATATCTAAATCCTGATTGATCAAAATAGCCATCCTGCTCTAACATAATACGAATGGTTTTTTTCCATTCTTTAATTTCTACTGCTGCATTTAGTTCGATAGAATAGGCGGTTTTGTAATGCATTGGAACATCCCCCGTGCCCGGAACGCCTTCTTGCATATCCCACATACCAATGGCGGGTCCAGCTGCGTGTCCATGAAATCCAATTGGGTGCGTATAAATAGTGGCATTGATATTTTCTTTTTTTGCTTGCGCTAGCGCATCCGATAAAATTTGATTGCCCGTTTTGTTTTCCTTAAACTGATCGGTTAAAATGTCTTGTAAGCGGTTACCTGTTTCTAGTGCTTTTTGTAGATACAATGGGGCGCTTGTTTCACCTGGTTTTAAAACATAAGCATGCTCCTGAATATCTGTATTTAAGCGCAAATAAGTAATGCCAAAATCTACATGTAATAAATCCCCTTGTACAATAACATCTTTACTATTGTAACCCTTGCTGGTAAAGGCTGTTAGGTGATCAAAAGCCACCGAATCGTTACGTTGAATTTCTACCGATGGATGAAACCAAGTAGTAAATCCACGCTTAATGATTTCTTGACGGTACCACCATACTAAATCTTCGGTGGTGGTAATACCTGGTGTAATTACTTTGCTACTAAAACCTTCTGCAATTATATCTTTACTCATTTTAATGAGTTGGGGATAAAACTGCATCTCTTTATCGGTTCTAGTTTCGAGCCATGCAATTGCTAGTGGTTCCGACGAAACAATTTTAGAGGCATAAGGTGCGGGAAGTTTTTGTTTGAAAGTTTCATACTCGGTATGGTCTAAACCATCGGCGTGGCCAAAATGAACAGAGGTATTAACGGCAATTTTTTTAGGCTGATACTGTGTAACGATTGCTGCTAGTGCATCCCACTGGTCGGGATGGGCTTTCATGTCCCAGGCCGCTTTAATTTCATTTCCAACACTATAGCGGGCCACTGCTAATTTTTTATAAGTTTTAGTTTGAGGGTTGTAGTAAAAAACAAGTATCGTTCTTCTTCTAGCACTAATCCAAGTGGCAGGTAGCATGGTTTTGATGATTGGATCCTCATTGTATTCTCTCGTGATAAGTACCCACATATCTATGCCATTTTTTTCCATGATTGATGGCAATAAATTGTTGAGACGATCAGAAAGTACTTCGTCAATGACAGCAGCTTGCTGACGAAGGGGAAGTACTTGCGCGTTTAATTGTACGCATATAAATAATAGTCCGGCAATTATCAACTTTTTCATAAGGGCTTGTTTCAAGTGTTTTCTTGCATACAAGTTAATTTTTATTTTATAATTAGCACACGGTAATGATAAAATAATGAAAAGTCATCGCCTATTAGTATAGTTCTTGCAATACGTATGGCTGGGTTCTATTGCCAGCGTCCGCCCAGATTTTTGAATAATCTAACCAGGCTATGTTTGCTGCGTTTATGTAAGAGAATGAGTTCTATGTTGGTTTGTAATGCATTTTGTTGGCTTAGTAATACATCATAATAGGGTACTCTTGCTGCTTTATATAATTCAAATGAGCTCTCAACGGCTTTTTCAAAGGAGCTAGATTTAAGGCTTGTTAATTGTTTAATTTCTTCTAAATGATCAATTTCAGTAAAATCATTAACCACATCCACGTAGGCATCTAATATGGTTTGCTGATAGTTTAGCATTGCTTCAATTTGGTTGGTTTTAGCAGTATTGAATTGCGATTTTATAGCTGCTCTATTTACTAGGGGTGCCACTAAACTTCCAATCGTATTATAGGCAATAGATTCCGGGCTTCTAAAAAAGTAATTGGCGTTAAAGGCTTGAAGTCCGTATCCTAGATTTAAAGTAAAGGAGGGATAAAATGCAGCTTTTGCAGCATTGAGATCAAATTTAGAAGCTGTAATTTGGAGTGAGGCTGCTTTGATGTCAGGCCTGTTTTCTAAAACACTAGAAGGGATTCCTTTAGAAAGAAGTTGATTTTGTACATACAGACTGCTCCTATTTCTTTCAATAGCAGTTGGGTACCTGCCCAGTAAAAAGTTAAGTCTATTTTCTTCTTTTCTAATATTTTGAAGAATTTCTTTTTCAAGAATACTTAAGTTATAATACTGGGCCGTAAACTGCTGAACGGCAAGTTCGTTGACTTTACCAACTTCTTTTTGTGCTTTTACAAATGCCAATACCTCATTTTCTTTTTTTGCATTTTCTCTTGTTACAATTAGTTCGTTATCGAGCGCTAGAAGTTCGTAATAGGAGAGTGCTACATCGGCTGCCAAACTGCTTACTACAAATTTAAACCCCTCCTGACTTGCAAAAAATTTAGATAATGCCGCTTTGTCTAAATTTTTTAACCGGCCTCTAATATCTACTTCCCATGTGCTTTGTAGGCCTACATACATATCTGGTAAATCGATAGGGACCATTTTACCTGGAGTCATTTCTGTGGCAATATTACCTGCCCCATCCATTGTATACAATCCAAACTTCCTTACAGCACCACTTGTTGCTACACTTAGTTGAGGTAGTAGGTTGCCTTTTGTTAACTGACGTTGATTGCGCGCCAGTTCAATTTTTTGGTATGCTAATTGTAGTTCTTTGTTATTTTGTATCGCTGTATCAATCAAAGCCTTTAAAATAGGATCATTAAGGATAACATCCCATTGCAAACTGTCTTGTTTGTTATTCGTTTCTCCTTCAAAAAACTTTGATGGTGTTGTTGTAGTATTTTTTAATTCTACTAGCGTAGAGGGGGTACTACATCCAATCAATAAAACAAATAAGCTAAGTATAAGTAAACGGTAACATTGCATGATCATATTATTTAGGTAATTGGTAAGTCTTATTTCTTTTTATGTCTTTTGGCTTCTAGTTTTGCAAACACAACATATAATCCAGGTATAATTAGTACGCCAAATATGGTTCCAAATAGCATACCGCCTGTTGCCGTAGCACCAATGGTTTTATTGCCAATGGCGCCAGCTCCTGTGGCAATTAGAAGTGGAATTAAACCTGCAACAAACGCAAAGGATGTCATTAAAATTGGACGCAGCCTTAATTTAGCGGCCTCGATAGCTGCCTCTATTGGTGTTTTACCCTCTTTCTCTTTTAATGCTGCAAATTCAACAATCAGGATTGCATTTTTACCAAGCAGTCCAATAAGCATTACGATGGCTATTTGCGCATAAATATTATTTTCTAGTCCCATCATCAATAAAAATAGGAAGGCCCCCGCTGCACCAGTAGGTAATGAAAGGATTACAGGCATAGGAAGCCAGAAACTTTCATATTGTGCTGATAATAGTAAGTAAATAAAGAGTAAGCTAATTAAAAAGATAAAGATAGATTCGCTGCCTTGATTGGCTTGGTCTTTGGAGGATCCTGCCCAGTCAAAATCATAGCCTTTGGGTAGTTTGGCTTTTGCAGTTGCTTTAATGGCATCAATTGCCTGACCACTACTAAACTTTTTTTCTGGCTCACCATTAATAATCGCAGATGGATACATGTTGTAACGCGTCACTTGCTCCGGTCCATAAATTTTTTCGATGGTTGCAAATGTGGCAACAGGAACCATTTCTCCATTGATATTTTTTACGGTTAATTTTAAGACGTCTTCGGGGTGTGCTCTAAACTCGGGAGCTGCCTGCACCATTACTCTATATAACTGACCGAATTTGATAAAATTGGTAGCGTAATCACTACCTAAATAGGTTTGTAGTGTATTTAAAATATCTTCTACTACAATATTTTTTTGTGCAGCTTTTAAGTAGTCGATATTGACCATGTACTGAGGGTATGACGCATCAAATGAAGTAAACGTATTGGTGATGGCTTCGTTTTTATTGAGTTCGACTACAAAATCATTGGTTACTTTTTCAAATGCTTTTAAATCGCCCTTTCCTGTTTTATCTAGGAGTCTTAATTCAAAACCACTTGCATTTCCATAACCAGGAACTGGAGGTGGCGTAAAAAATTCAATTTTAGCATCTTTTATATGACTTGTCTTTTCTCTGAGTAGGGCAATAATTTGTTGATCCGAATATTTTCGTTGGTCCCAGTTTTTGAGTCCAATCAAATTCATCCCAAAGTTGGCCCCAGTTCCATCAGTTAAAACGTTAAAGCCTGCTAGAGTAGAAACGGAGGAAACCATGTCTAAACTACCTGCAACTTTTTGTATTTCATCCACCACTTTTTCTGTTCTTTCAAGCGTAGCACCCGATGGGGTAGTAACGTTTACATAAATTGTACCCTGGTCTTCGTTTGGAATAAATCCACCCGGAATAATTTTTCCTAATAGGCCTGTCGAAAAACTAAACACAATTAAAATGCCAAAAATTAAAAAGCGTTTTGGAGAAATCTTTTGAATAATTTTTTGAAATTTATTTTCAACACCATCATAGCGCTTATTAAAACCAAGTAAAAATTTGTCTAGCCAATTCTTTGGCCCATGTCCATGTTGATGCGGCTTTAAAAGCATTGCACATAGGGCTGGAGTTAATGTAAGGGCTACAACGCCGGATAATACAATGGCAACCGCCATGGTTAGTGAAAATTCTCTATAAAAAATACCGGTTGGCCCGGGTATAAAGGATACCGGTATAAATACCGCCGACATCACAAGCGTTATGGCAATAATGGCCCCAGTAATTTCTTGCATGGCCTCATCGGTTGCTTTTAACGGGCTCATATTAAAAGTAGCCATCTTATAGTGCACAGCTTCCACCACTACAATGGCATTATCTACCACTATACCAATGGCAAGAACGAGCGCAAAGAGTGTTATTAGATTGATTGAAAATCCAAATAACTGCATGAACAAAAAAGTACCAACAAGTGAAACGGGCACCGTTAAAGCTGGAATCAGGGTAGATCTCCAATCTTGTAAGAAAATAAATACAACAAGTGATACGAGTATAAATGCTTCCAATAGGGTTTTATATACCACTTTCATGGAAGCGTTTAAAAAATTAGAGATGTCGTAGCTAACAGTGTAATCAATATCTGCTGTGAAGCCCTCTTTGAGCTCATCCATTCTCTTTTTGATATTTTGAATTACCTCATTCGCATTCGTACCTGGTCTTTGTTTTAATAAGATAGCCGCAGAAGGTTTCCCATTTTCTTTTGAAATAACGTCATATTCTTGCGAGCCTAATTCTACATCGGCAATGTCTTTTAACTTTAATACTTCACCTGTTGCAGTGCTTTTAACAATAATATTTTTATACTGCTCTTCTGTATTAAATTTCCCAATATATTTTAATACGTATTGTAAGGACTGTGCATTTTTGCCAGAGCTTTCACCCACTTTACCCGGAGCAGCTTCAATATTTTGTTGCTGTAAGCTTTCGACAACGTCTTGGCTAGATACATTATATGCAGTCATTTTAACAGGGTTCAACCAAACGCGCATGGAGTATTCGCGCATCCCCATAATATCTGCAAACCCTACCCCTTCAATTCTTTTTAATTCAGGTAATATGTTGATGTCGGCAAAATTGTACAAAAACTTTTCATCGATGGTTGAATCGTTACTCAATAAATTAATATAAAGTAGCATACTGTTTTGTACTTTTTCAACAATAACACCCGCTTTTACAGCTTCTTGTGGAAGTTCATCTAGTGCAGAGGATACCCTGTTTTGAACGTTCACCGCTGCTAATTCAGGATCGGTGCCTGCTTTAAATACTATTGAAATAACACTGGTGCCGTCATTCCCCGATACCGATGACATGTAAGACATGCCAGGTACCCCGTTGATGGCTCTTTCTAGCGGCGTCACAACCGCTTTAACGCAGGTTTCTGCATTTGCTCCCGTGTATTTAGTGGTAACGGTAACTTCTGGTGGTGCAATATTTGGAAACTGTGTAATGGGTAATTGCGTCATTGCAATAACGCCCAATAACAAAATAAATATTGAAATAACGATAGATAATATGGGCCTATTAGTAAATTTTAAATTCATTTTATTTTCTTTCTTTATTTCGAAAATGAAGGCATTTGAACGAGCTGCTGCTTAACAATGTCACCTTCTTTAACAGATTGAATGCCCTCTAAAATGATGGCATCTGTTTTTTCTAGGCCTATGTCTAAAACAAAAAAATTAGATAATCTTACAACGGGATTAATTTTTTTAATACCCACTTTATTTTGTTTGTCTACAACGTATACATAAATATTTCCTTGTACTTCAAATGTGGCTTTTTGAGGAATTAATATTGCATTTTTAAAATGCGAAGGAGCTAATATTTTTCCACTAGATCCTTGTTTTAAAATCCGGCTTTGATTAGGAAATTTGGCCCTAAATGCTATATTTCCGGTTGAAGCATCAAATTCTGATTCGGTGGTTTCAATAACACCTTGTTGGGAGTATGGGGTATTGTTGGCTAAAACCAGTTTTACTTTGTTATTTGATTTGTTATTGTCCTGCGCATATTCTAAGTAATCTATTTCTGAAACATTGTAATAAGCATATACATACTCATTGTTTGAAATAGATGTTAGTAAAGCACCTTCATCTACTAGACTTCCTTTTTTAAATGGAATTCTATTGATCACACCATTAAAGGGTGCTCTTATTTTGGTAAACTGAAAGTGAAGGGTAGCCTGCTCCTTTTCAACTCTGGCTGCGTTTAATTTTGCTTTGTTTAAAGCTACTTTTGTTGCCCACAAATCAAGTTCAGATTTCGCAACAATATTCTTCTCAAATAATTTTTTTGTGTTATCGTATTCAATTTCAACACCCTTTAGTTCTGCTTGGGCACTTTGAATAGAAGCTTCTGCTTTAAGTATTTGCTGTTCAAGTTCTTTACTATTTAATGTAAAGAGCGTTTGACCGGTTTGTACCTTTTGACCTTCGTCTACATATATTTCCTCAATAAAACCCCTTACTTTATTTCTTATTTCAACGTTTTGTAAGGAGTTGATTGTTGTGGCATATTCCCTTTCATAAACGGTGTCGGTAATAATTGGATGTACCACCTGATACGATTTGATTTCGGCGGTAGGGGTGTTTTCTGAGCAGGCTGATAGTGTCAATAATAGTAGAAGAGACAATGCAATTTTAGTCATTGATTAAAATTTACTTGAAGCAATAAAAAAAAGGTAATACGGGCTAGCAAGAAGCTAATAATGGCTACGCCTGTTTAGGAGGAGGCGTGTGTAATTCGGGCTGATACAATGAGGCAGCGGTATTATCTAGGGGGATAATGTGTAGTCCATTTAAGTTTGGATGTACCGGATCTTTTTTTGCAATTTCAATGGCGTCAATAGACGGGGATTTTTCTATTTCACTGTCTTCCGATTCAGCTGGCACATCTTCTTGATTGGTGGAAACTAGTTTTGTCATGGAAGTTGTGGCATCAAGGTAGGGAAGAACGATACCATTACTAAGCATTTGCATGCAAAGTATCATGAGTATCATTTTTATCCAGTTGCTTGGTTGAGTGCTAGCCATTAGTGCCGCGAAATTAACATGTTCTTATTATTAACAAAAGAAGCTGCTAGAAGTTGACTTATTTTATGAAAACCTTGGGAAATAGCCCTCTTTTTGTCCAAAAAATTGAAGCTATATTTAATAAATTATTTTAAAATTAATCTAATCATTAATACAGCCCTTCTGATATTTCGGTGTAGGATATGTAAATGTTTTTCGAAGTGTAGCCAATCAAATTGAGTTAAGTGGAGGAAGTTCTTCGTATTCAAATTGCTCCAACGGATCACTCGCTGTTCTAAAGCTTTTATCTATTGTATAAGCGTTCATGTATGAGGCGTCACATGCGCTGGATGCTAGTTCCATTATTTCGGATTCAGATAAACTAGGGTTCAGCCAATCACTTGCCTGTGTTTCAGTTAAAATGGTTGGCATTCTTTTTTTCTTGTTATGAATTTGTTCCATAAACGCGTTTGCTTTTGTGGTAACAATCGAAAAAGTATCCATGGTTTCACCAGTTTCTTTATCGGTCCAGGGTTGATAAATACCTGCCATAAAAAATAGTGGCTGCTCTTTGAGTGTAATAAAATAAGGGTAGGCTATTTCTTTTTTTGCACCTGCTGGTTTGAAATGTCGCCACTCATAAAAGCCGCTAGAAAGTACAAGGCATCTGTTGTTAAGTGCTGCGGGTTTATATAATTTGCTCTCTAATAATCTTTCGGCAGTAGCATTGAGGGTATTAAATTTTTCTCGGCCTGCCTGAACTTCTTGGGTTTTTTTTACCCAGGGGGCAATGAGTTCCCAATGGGCATTTCCGATGGTAAAATTTTGAGCAGTTCCCTTAATGATGGGCCAATTGCTGTAGCTAAAGCCACTTTGCAGCGGCCTATTTATAGGTTCTAATTGTTTGGTTGTTCCAGCAAGGTTAATAGCTGCTCCCTTTGGAGCTACAAGGCTGTTAAAATAACACATGTATAAAGGTACAAAAAGCGGGTTATTCGAACTCTAAATCGGAAAGGAATGATTCCCAGGTGATTAGGCTGTATGTTTTTGGTTTGTTAGGCATGGTTTGAGATTGTATCCTATAAATAACATACTTAAAATGTAATTGTTGCTAAGATGTATGTTCAATTAGATTATTTTTAACAAAATTTACCTCAATGGTTACAAGGCTTTTTTCTTTAATGATATGCTTGTTAACGGGTGCAACAACTTCCGGTCAAGTATTTTTTAAGGTAAAGCCAATAACAGTTAGTACTACTAAAAAAGTAGATAGTTTAAAATACAGTCCTGTCAATATTTTAGCGCCCAACCATTATGTTAAAGGGCTTGCATTTTTTTGCAAACAAGAATGGCAATTTGAAAAGCGCACAAAAATACCTTTTCGTTTTAGATTAGGTAGTTTGGATTACGTCAATAAATTAGAAGGAAAGAAGTAGTTTAATACAGTGCAAATGTTTTAATCAATGGTGCGCTAATTGCAGTGCTTATGAATAAGGCAATTACAATCCAATATTTTTGAAACATAGTTTTTGTTTAAGGTCTTTGTCTGATTTTAAATATACCTCTATTTTGAAAAACCTGGTTATCGGAGCGCATATATAAAGTAAGGGTAGAGGAACTGTTGGTACTTACTTGCGATGTTCTATTGATATAAAACGTTCGGTTATCTTTTGAAGACAAATAAGATTGCATGGTATTTTGATTTTCAAAATTGATAATTGCGTTATCAATAGAAGTGCCTGTTACGGCAACATCTGCTAAAAATACAACTTCGTATTGCCCTGGTTTAGTAATAAAATTATTGAGGTTAAGCGTGATGGTGTCTTTGTTGTTTTTAAATGTTTTGGTGTCCCATGTGCCACAAATAGCCCAGTCGTTGGTTTCGGTGGCAGCGGGTGTATAGGTGTAGTTGGTTACGTGATAGGCTTTAAGGGAACGAAGTAATGGTGTGTCTGCAAAACGGGGGATAGTAAGTTTTATAGCAGTTACGTTCGTTGTAGCAAATGCGTCTATTTTTTTTCGACCCACCGACGAACCTTGCGCGAGTGTTGTCCAACCATTGTTTGTTTTACCTTCTAATTTGTAATGTCGTATGCGGTGACCCATGCGGTAATCTTCTTCAATAACTATATGGTTAATGGGTGTTGGGGTCATAAAGTCAATTGTAAAAACAGATCCTTTTTTGTTTGTTATTTGCTGTACGGGTTTTGCAAACCGGCGTTCAATTTCGTCGCCTAATGCTTTGTAGGCAGCTTGATCTCCTACTGTTATTTTACCCGTTGTATCTGGCGATGCGTTTAGCAGCATAACGCCACCATAACCCGCCGATTTATAATACATGTCTAGTAGGTTTTGCTGCGACTTTCTCTTTTTTTCGTTGGTCGGGTTCCAAAACCAATTATGGTTGTAAAGAGGCGCATCAGCCTCAAGCGGCGCCCATACATCTCCGTTAGGATCATCGTCATACTGGGTGGCTACACCGCTTTGTAGGGCCTTTTTTGTTACAGTGTTCCATGCTGGATAGGCGAGCATGCCAGATTCGGTACCTGGCCATCTAATAGATGCTTTTTTACTCTGAAATATAACCGACTTGCTAGCGTGTTTGGTTAAAATATCATCGATGTCTATAATGCAGTTGCCATCAAACCAAACTTCTAACATGGGGCCGAATTTGGTAAGCACTTCTGTGAGTTGTTGTCTAAAAACTTTATTGTAAGCGTCTTGTAAAGAAGGGTCGGTTGTTTTTCCGCCACTTCCAATGCCGGCTCCATATTTTACATCTCCCGGATAAATATAAATACCCAAGTTGAGTCCATATTTTTTGCAAGAGGCCGCAATATCTGCGAGTAAATCGCCTTTGCCATTTTTCCACGGAATATTTTTTACACTATAATCGGTGGTATTTGTTTGCCACCAACAAAATCCCCCTACGTGTTTGGCAACAAAAATAATTTGTTTAGCCCCCCAAGATTTTGCTACCCTGCACCACTCGTCTGTGTCTAAGTTTGTAGGGTTGATTCTTGACATATCAAACTTACCTGTTTCGTCGTACTCACTTCCAAGCCAAGTAGCTACGCCAAAATGAATAAACATAATTCTTTCTTGTTCCTGCCATTTGTATTGAACAACACTAGGTTTAGCGAGCGGTGTGTTTTGCGCAAAACAAAAACTGGTGCTACATAGTGTAAAAAGTAAGAGTATGTAATATTTCATTTAAATAATTTTTGACCTGCGTTAAAAAGTTAATGGCGTATTGGTATTTACTGTTACATGTTTCCCGTTGCAATAAATACTTGCTTGCTTTTGTGTGCTAGACTTAATGTACAAGCTCGTTACGCGTCCTTTATTCCATTTCATGTCTATTTCATAATTACCCCTTGCTTTAATGCCATTAACAGCGCCTGAATTCCAAGCCTTTGAAATAGCGGGTAAAAGTTCTATAAGGCCTGTATGTGATTGAATAAGCATTTCAGCTACTGCTGCTGCACCTCCAAAATTTCCATCTATTTGAAATGGTGGATGTGCATCTAATAAATTTGGATACGTACCCCCCATATTGTTGTAATTTTCTTTGGTTTCATCGGGTGGAACAAACTTTAAAAGTTCACGGTACATTTTGTAAGCGTGTTCACCATCTTTTAGCCTAGCCCATAAATTAATGCGCCAACCTTTTGACCAGCCAGTGGTTTCATCTCCTTTAATGTCTAGTGTTTTTTTAGCAGCATTTGCAATTGCTGGTGTTTGTGTAAGTGTTACGTGCGTGCCAGGGTATAGCCCATACAAATGGCTTTGATGTCTATGCGTAGGTTCTACATCCTGCCAATCGTAATACCATTCTTGTAAATTTCCGGCTTTGCCTACTTGGTATGGATGTAATTTATCGAGCGCTGCTTTTATATTTTTTGAAAAGTCAAGATCATTTTTAAGCACTTCTTGCGCAGCAATAATTCCTAAAAATAATTCACGAATCATGGCAAGATCGGCAGTGCCACCATATAAAGTGCTACCCTTAAAACCTGTTGGTGTAATAAAATAATTTTCTGGAGAGGTAGAAGGAGATGTAATGAGTTTACCGTTCTTGTCCGGTAACAGCCATGCCAAACAAAATTCGGCAGCACCCCTCATAACCGGATATTCTTTTTGGAGATAGCTGGTGTCCTGTGTAAATAAAAAATGTTCCCAAATATGCGCAGAGGCCCAAGTGCCACCCATTGGCCAATTTGCCCAACTAGGATCTCCGTCTCCAAAATTGCCTACCGGATTAGACATGGCCCATATATCTGAATTGTGGTGCGATACCCAGCCTGGCATATTGTAAAATGTTTTAGCAGTTGTTTTGCCGGTGACTGATAAGTTTTTTAAAAACTGTAAAAACGGCATATGCATTTCAGATAAATTGGTGTTTTCTGCTAACCAATAATTTTCTTCTGCATTAATGTTCATTGTATAATTGCTAGACCATGGTGGTTGTAAATAAGAATTCCAAATACCTTGTAAGTTGGCAGGAACACCCGGTGTTCTAGAACTACTTATTAAAAGGTAACGGCCAAACTGAAAATATAAAGTTTCAAGGTAGGGGTCTGCTTCTCCTTTGGCGTAGCGTTGTAATCTTTCGTTGGTAGGGAGTTGTGGAGCAGCAGCGCCGTCTAATTGTAAAGCAACCCTATCAAAATAATTTTGATAATCTTTGGTGTGTCTTTTTTTAATAGCATCCCATCCTGTTTTTACTGCACTAGTAAGTTGGGCTTTTGCAATCGCTACTTGATCACGACCATTTGTGGCCGGATTTTTATCAAATCCATTAAAGCTTGTTGCTACCGATACATAAATAGTGGTAGCCGTTGCATTTGAAATTTGAATACTTGAATCGGTATAGTTTATTTTACCATCATTAGATACTACTTGAATTTGTGTCGAAAAACGGGTTCCTTTTTTATCATCAAACACCACCGAATTTTGTTTTTTGCCTAGATAATTAGGGTCGGCTTTGATGGGTGCGGTACCACTCACTTCTAAAATATTATTTACCGTTTTAGTTGTGCATTTAAGTAATGATTCAAAGGCAATACTATAGTTAAGTCCACCCTTTTGTTTAGATGTAAGTTTAATGGCAAAAATTTTATCGGGATGTGAAACCAGGTATTCTCTTTCGATGGTGTTATTGCTCGATTCAATTTTAACAGCGGCTACCGCATCATGTATATTTAGTTCACGATAGTAATTGCTAATAAACGGATCATTGTTAAAGGTCAATAAAAGCGTACCAAGTGGTGCATACGACTCGGAAAATTTACCTTGTAACTTTTTTATCAGCGTTTGCGCTTTTTTATAATTATTGTCTGCCAGCGCTTCTCTAACGTCTGGCAAATGTTTGTATGCATTTGGATTCATATTGGCATTTACTGGTTCGCCAGACCAAAGTGTTGCATCATTTAAATATATTTTATCTATCGAAATGCCTCCAAATACGGTGGCGCCGTGCTGGCCGTTACCAAGAACTAAGGCTTCTTCAAAATATTTGGCAGGGCTATCATACCATAATTTTAGTGGCGCGTTGATAGCTGCGTTTTGAGCTGCGCTCGAGGTTTGGTTTAAAGCTCCATTAGTTGTTGTAGCCACTTTGTTGGCTCCTGATTTAGTACCCGCTTTCGCTGGCTTTGCAGTTGTTGGTTTTTTTTGAGCCACCCCTAAAAAAGTAGATGTTAGAAATAGGGTAAAGAGTATCGCTTTGCGTATCATATTCATTGTTAAGTAATTATAACTTGACTTAAATGTAAAAACAAGTTCGCATAATTATTGAAATAAAAACTACCTATGTTTTGTTATTTTCTTACATTTAATAAACCATCAAAAGCTTGTACATGAAGCACCTGACAAAGCTATCGGCGATCCTTTTTGCTATTTTGCTCGTAAATACAACACGGGTGTTGGCGAGCAAAATAGCATTTAAGGATACGCTTAAAGTAAATAAAGTACCTCCGTTTGAAATGGATGGGGCTGGGAGCCATGCAAGCTGGAATAATACGAGTTGGATAAACCTCATTCAGCTTGATTCAAGTAGTTTGGATTATCCTTCAAAATTTAAAATATTGTATGCCGATAGTGGAGTGTATGTTTTGTTTTCGGGGCTTGATAAAAAAATAACCTCGCCGTATAAAAATGATTTTGAGGATTTATTTAGAGCCGATGTTTTTGAAGTTTTTTTTCATCCCGAGCCAAGCACGCCCATATATTTAGAGTATGAAATAAATGCCTACAACGCCGAGCTCGTGCTTCTTGTGCCGCATTTAAACAAAAAAACATTTGGCTGGGCACCTTGGAAATATACTGGCACCAAAAAAGTAATTAAAAAAGTACAGGTACACAAGCAAAACAACGAAATGTACAAATGGACTGCCGAACTATACTTTCCATTTAAATTATTTATACCCCTACAAAATTTAGATGTAAAAAAAGGCACTTGTTGGAATGCCAATTTTTATAGACTTGATTACGACGACACAAAAATGGTTAAATGGGCCTGGTCACCCATTGTAAAAAGTTTTCATGAATTTGAAAAGTACGGTGTTATCCAGTTCAACTAAATAGGATTTAGTTTTTTGGCTCCCGCTTATGCCAGTAGGATGCTAATATAGATCCCGTGATATTCATAAACGGCCCAAACACAGCAGGCGCGAGCCCCATAGTGGCAGCCTTCCCTAATTGTTGAGCAAGGCCGGAAGCCAATCCGCCATTTTGCATACCTACTTCGATAGCAATGGTTCTACAATCTTGTTCTGGCATTTTGAATAGTCGACCACTCCAATAGCCTAGCAAATACCCTAGTGTATTATGAATGACTACAATGCCAATAAGTATGGGACCAATGTTGAGCAGGTTATCTCTGCCAGACGCAGTAATAATGGTAATAATCATGGTAATACCGGCCATTGATACAATGGGCATAGCACTATCCATCCATTTAGATTTTCCTTTTAAAAATTGATTAAAAATAAGTCCTGCCCCAATAGGTAAAAGAATCATTTTATTAATATCCCACATCATTTTTGTAACATCAATTTCAACCATTTCTCCGGCAAATAGTTTCATTAACAATGGGGTTACAAACGGTGCAATTAATGTTGTGATAGAAGTTATGGTTATAGACAGTGCAAGGTTTGCTTTTGCTAAATAAGACATCACATTGGAAGCTAGTCCGCTAGGCGAACATCCAATTAAAATAATACCAGCGGCAATTTCGGGTGGCAATTTCGATATAGAAGCAAGTAAAAAACCTAGTGTAGGCATAATAGCAAACTGACTCACTACGCCAATGATAACACCTTTTGGCGTTTGAACAACCAGTGCAAAGTCTTTCATGCTCATAGAAGTACCCATACCAAACATGATCAATTGTATCAGCGGAACAATCAGTCCTGTTAGTTTATACCCGCCCCAAACAATAAATAATTGTGGTTGAAATAATGATAGTGATACTGCCGAAAATATGACGAGCGTAAAACTAAATCCTTTGTAGTTATTGGTATACTTTACGGCAATACTTAATAATAAAAATGCAGCAGCAACACTAAATCCTACATAATTTGTTAGCGCCAAAGCATACAATATGCCTGATGTAATAAATAATAGGACAGAAGTAGATAATAATATTTTGTACTGATTCATGGTTGCAGCTTTTAAACAATAATTACCAGGTTCTTTTTTCTAAAAATTTTTCGAGTAAAGCTTTTGTGATTTGAGGTTCGTTGGGGTGCGCCGCTATCCAGTTTAAAAATGCGGTTTTAATGGTTTCATTCCACTGGCTATCTATTTGTCCTGCTGTAAAAGTGCCCGCCTTTAAAACATCTTTTGAAAACCTGTCTCTAACAGCAATAAATTCGGCGGTAGCTACTACTTTTTCTGCCATGTGCGCAGGAATAAATAAAACACCTTCTCTTTCTGAGAGTACGAGGTCGCCAGGTAGCACAACGGCTGCACCAATTCTGATGGGGCTGTTAAGTCCAATAAGTACTACTTCTTCTAAAAAGGAAGGATGAAAATCCCTAACGTACGCATTAAAGCCTTTGATTTGCGCCAGCCCCGATAAATCTCTTGCGGCGCCATCAAAAATAACACCATTGCCTGTTTTATTAAAAATAGACGCACCTAAGTTATCGCCAATGAGTGTGCCTTGTGCAATTTTTCCAAATGCTTCGGCAACATATACGTCTCCTTTTTGAAGTACTTGAATGGGCCATGCGTTGGTATTGCCGGTGCGACCTTCTGTTTTTCCACGCTCTTTAATGAGCGCTTCTATATCGGGCCTTGAAGGGCTATAACGCGCGGTAACAACCCTGCCTACAACAGGAACATTGTCATGTACCATTTTCCAATTGCCTTCGAATTGATTTTTATAACCTTCGTTGTATAGTACTTGCCATGCTTCTTCGATTCCAATTTTTTTGGCTCTTTCTATAATGGCATCAGGTATTTTAGGTCTACCATCTTCAAATCTTTCACCCTTCCACTCTGATGTTAGGTATATAAGTTCCGAAGCAGGAAACTGTTGCGCATTTGATATATAAAAGCAAGCAATAAGTAATAATAAGAGACCCGTTTTTTTCATACAATTTATTTTACAGCAGCTTCTAAAACTTCTTTTAGTCGTTTAGCAACAATTACATCTTCACCTTCTTGTAATGACCAAGCAGTCATGCCAATATTATCTTTTCCGCCCACCGATTCGATAGATGGTGATCCATTACGAAGGTCTAAACGAAGTTGTTCGCCGGTTTTACCAATTTTACTGTAGTCGAAACTGATATTTAAAGTAGGGGTAACATTGCCAAGTACTGGCGTAGAAATTTTTGTAGTAACACCAGGAACCGAATCGGCAGCTGCTTGAATTTTTTTAATTCTTTCTAAAAAAACAAGGGCTTCTGCATCATGGTCAATTTTTACAAATTCTTCTACGGCAACCATCATACCTAAAATTTCTTCTTTGTTTACTTTCATACCTCTACCAATGGTTTCACCACGTGGAGGCATGGATAATCTTGCTGCTTTAATAAGGTCTTTTTTACCCATCAGTAAACCCGCACTTTGTGGGCCACGCAGTGCTTTACCGCCAGAAATAGCAACAAAATCAAAACCCATTTCATTGAAGCGCCATAAGTTACTTACAGGCGGAACGTCTGCGGCGATATCAATAGTGGTAGGGATACCATATTTTTTTCCAATAGCTACCCACTCTTCGTGCTGAATTTGTCCTTTATCCGATTGCACATGCAAAAAGTGCATCGCTGCCGTGTTTGGATTGATGGCTTTAATTAATTCATCGAGGGTTTCTACCATTACAATTTTAACACCCGTGTTGGTTAATGCCTGATTGTATCCAATGGCGTGTGATTTTTGACAAATCACTTCTGTTTTCATGCCCGTGCCTTCGAGTTTTGGAAGCTGCTTTACTTTTACAGGATCCATGCCTGTTAATATACCTGCCATACCAAGTGTTAATGCAGCAAATGCACCACTTGTTACAACAACCGCTTCGGCTCTTGTAATTTGAGCAAGTCTTTCACCTACTTTATCTTGTAAGTCGTCTAGCATGCAAAATTTATGCGAAGCTTGTCTGATAGCTTCTACTGTTGCAGGGCGCATGAGTGTTGCAGTCATAGCGGTATAAGTACCAGCCGCATTAATAAAGGTGCGCACTCCTAGTTCACTAAATAAGTCGCGTTTTTTAGCAACTTCGAGTGGGGTTGATTTTGGTGCCGCATTGGCAAGTCCACTAGCAATTGCACCACCAGCAAGCGGTGAAATTGAAATATATTTGATAAGGTCTCTACGTTTCATAGTTTTTTGTTTTAATTAGTTTGCAATTGCGATACAATCCATTTCTACAAGTGAATTACCCGGTACGCCACCATAAGTAGCTACTGTTGTTCTTACAGGCGGTTTGGCGCCAAAGCGGCCTTTGTATACTTCGTTCATTTGCTTGTAATCATTTAAATCGGCGAGGTATACATTTACTTTTAAAACTTTTTCCATAGAGGAACCAGCTTTAATCAGTTCTTTTTCCAATTCTTTTAATACATGATCGGTGTGTGCTTTAATGTCACCTTCAAAGTGTGCGCCTTTCCCGGCAACAAAAACCATTCCCCCAAATTTTGTAGAACCTGAAAAAAGTGGAACGTCCTGATCGTACTGTACATTAAATACTTCTTTTTGTGCACTGTCATCACTGTTATTGCTAGCAGCATTTGCAGCTATTGTTGTGCCTGTAACACCCAGTAGGCCTGCAAACATTTTTCTGAAAATGGAGCGGCGGTTGTTTGTTTTCATAGCGGTTTATTTTGTTTTTAAAATGTATTAGATTATTTATTTGAGTTCAACAATCATTTCTATTTCTACCGAAATATTATTAGGTAATGCTGCCACACCAAGAGCAGATCTTGCATGCTTTCCTCTTTCTCCAAAAATTTCAACCATTAAATTAGAAAATCCATTCATCACCTGAGGTTGCTGCGTAAAATTGGGCTCCGAGTTTACAAGGCCTAATACTTTTACAATGCGTTTTACTTTATTTAAATCACCGATATAGGCTTTTAAAGTAGAGATCATTGAAATGCCTGTGAGTCTTGCTGCTAGTTGGCCTTCTTCGATGGTTACATCTTTACCTAAATGACCAAACATTTGACCACCGCCTGGTTTATCTGGTCCATGACCCGATAAATATACCAGGTTACCTACCTGCACTTGTTTTACATAATTGGCAATAGGAGGTACAACAGGAATTAATTGAATGTTTAATTGTTTGATGCGTTCTTCGGGATTAACTTCCATGGGGTCGTTACTAAATACCAAACAAACCGGACCACTTACCGCCATGTCCTGATTGGTGTTGGTTAATTTTCCGGTGATGTCATCAAAAGAAAATATTTGCACTTTATCTTCGGTTTGACTCGCTACAAAAACAAAATTTCCATTGGGTGAAAAACTAAAATTTCGTGGCCTC
Source organism: Bacteroidota bacterium (assembly GCA_947461125.1). Taxonomy (GTDB): domain Bacteria; phylum Bacteroidota; class Bacteroidia; order Chitinophagales; family Chitinophagaceae; genus Sediminibacterium. The sequence continues at coordinate 44,369 of CANHHX010000006.1, forward strand.
TGCGCTACTGGCTGATGGTACATTTTGGTAAGCTTGCCATCGGCTTCAATTTTAAATACCGTTAACTGCTCACTGCTTACGCGGTTGGTGGTAATAAGCCATTTACCACTAGGTGAAATATGAATATCGCCACTTCCTTTTGTAGCAGTTGTTTTTGCAGTATCTGCTGTAATGGTTTGTATTTTTTCTAGTGCATTAGCACGTATTGAAAACACGTCAACAGTGCCCGATAACTCATTGATTAAATAACCGTGCGTACCACTATTATTAAAAACAAAATGCCTTGGACCGTTGCCGGGTGTGATGGATACAGTGGTGTACTTTTCATCGAGTAAACCATCTGCATAAATTTTATGCATGTAAATTTTATCGGCACCTAAATCTGTTACCAATAACTGATTATGATCAGGTGTTAACACAACATTGTGTGCATGCGAAGCTTCTTGTCTTGCTTTATGAATGCTTGATCCGCTGTAATTTATTTCTTGTGCAATTGGGAGCAGTGCTCCATTATCTAAGGTTTTAAAAACACTAACACTACCAGAGGTATAATTAGCCGTATACACGGTTTTACTTTCGGGCCTAGATACAATAAAGCAAGGGGCTGCACCTTTGATAGGCTCCTGATTTAGTTTTTGAAATTGATTGCTTGCATCTAATTGATAAGCACTTACAAAAGAAGCGTCTTTGCCGCCTTCCGTTACAGCATACATTGATTTTCCATTATTTGCTAATGTCAAATAAGAAGCATTGGCATTTTCTTTTGTATACAACAACTTAGGCTTCCCGGTAACTGCATTAACGGCATATACTTCAATACCAGGGTTTCCTTTTTTAGTATAGGAACCCACAATGAGTTGGTGCTGGGCAGTATCAGGCGCGAAAAAATGGAGGATATTACTAACAAGTAGTGTAGCAATCATGTTCATGGCAATCGGTTATAATTTGAATGAGAAATTAATCAAATAATGTCAAAAAAGGATTTCTATTCACCTATAATTTATGCACTTTCCTCGTTTTTTTATAAATTACATACAATCCTCAATTAAACTTTCAATGTATGAATAAGAACTTACTCATAATTACCTTGTTTGTGGCCCTATCGCTTCAGTTAAAAGCTCAGACACCTGCTAGTTTTGATGTACTTGTTAAGGGTGGTCATGTAATTGATCCAAAAAACGGCATTGATGCTGTAATGGACATTGCCATTAAAGCGGGTAAAATTTTTAAAGTTGGAAAAAACTTGCCAGCGTCTGATGCCAAGCAAGTAGTGGATGCTACTGGATTAAAAGTAGTACCAGGTATTATTGATATGCATGCGCACGTTTTTGCAGGTACGCAGCCGGATCATTATTTAAGTGATGGGTTAAGTGCGCTCATGCCAGATGGTTATACCTTTAGAGTAGGTGTTACCACGGTGGTAGATTGTGGTGGTGCCGGTTGGAGAAACTTTTCGACGTTTAAAAAAAATGTAATTGATATTTCACAAACAAGGGTATTGTCTTTTTTAAACATTGTAGGTGAGGGGATGCGCGGTGGGAATTACGAGCAGGACATTGCAGATATGAATCCAAAACTTGCAGCAAACACCGCTAAACAGTACAAAGATTATATCGTAGGTTTTAAACTAGCGCATTTTAATGGTGCCGATTGGACGCCTACAACGCGCGCCGTAGAAGCGGGCAAACTCGCTGAACTACCTGTTATTATTGACTTTGGCGGCTCTCAACCTAATTTATCAATTCAAGAATTATTTTTTAAGCACCTTCGACCAGGTGATATTTATACCCATACCTATGCAGCATTAAATGGCGCTAGAGAAGAAATTGTAGACGCCAATAACACCTTAAAACCTTTTGTGTTAGAAGCACAAAAAAGAGGTATCATTTTTGATGTTGGTTATGGCGGAGCTAGTTTTAATTACACGCAAGCGATACCTGCATTAAAAGCAGGATTGTTTCCTAGTACTATTAGTACCGATTTGCATACCGGTAGCATGAATAGTTCTATGAAGGATCAAATCAGTGTAATGTCTAAATTTATGAATTTAGGCATGCCTCTTTTTGAAGTGATTAAAGCTAGTACATGGAAGCCTGCACAAGTTATTAATAGAACCAATCTTGGTCATTTAACAGAAGGTGCAGAAGCAGACATCGCTATTTTAAATATCAGAAAAGGGAACTTTGGTTTCTACGATAAAACAGGTTACAAAGTAAATGGCACCGAAAAATTTGAATGCGAGCTCACTATCAAAGGTGGCAAGGTTGTGTACGATTTAAATGGTTTGGCAAATCCTATTTACGTAAAGTAGCCGCTGCATTTAATTTGGCTTCGGCCTCTTTTTGTAACTGCATTTCTTTTCTTTTTAAGAGGCGTAGCCTTTGGCGTACAATGGTTACAGAGGTTTTGGAGATGGAGTCGGAGTGATTGCCAAAATTTTGTCTGATATAGGTAAGTATACTTGCAATATCTCTATCCGGTAGTTGCGAAAATTTAGGCATCGCTCCATGAAATGGTTGACCGTTAATTTTAATGGGCCCTTCAAGTCCTTTTAGTAAAACACCAATGAGGGTATCCTTGTTGCCATTCACCCAATCGGTTTTTGCAATCGTTGGAAACCTAATACCATCCCCTTGTCCATTTTGTTGATGACAAACGCGGCAGTTTATTTGGTAGAGTTTTTCGCCACCAAGTACCACTTTATCTTTTTCTAAATTATCTTTTATAATGTCTGGATTTTTTACATTGGTTCTGTTTTCTCTAGCTTTCATTTGCGCTAGATTTTTTTCAGAAAAAGATTCTTTATTTCCTTTGTATTGAATTTTCCAAATCTTTCCTTTTTTAGAATCGGAAATATACAATGAACCATCGGGCCCTTGTGCAAGTCCCATTGGGCGGTGCTTACTATCACTGGTATTTACAAGTGTATCTGTCCCCGTAAATCCATCTGCAAATACTTCCCATTTTTGAGTCTTACCATTTACAAATGGAACAAAGGCTACAATGTAACCTGCTTGCGGATAGGGTGCACGAATGGTAGATCCATGAAACGCAATAAACGCACCATTTTTATAGCGCGCAGGAAACTGATCGCCGGTATAAAATAGTAAATCGTTAGGTGCATAGTGTCCCGGAAAACCTACAATGGGTGTTTCAATACTCTTATCTGTGTTTTCTAGTTTGCCATCGCCACCATACTCTGGGTTCACCATAACCTTGCCCTTCATTTGATCAAAATAATAATAAGGCCAACCTGCATTGGCACCTGGCTTTAATTTATAAAACGCTTCGGAAGGTAAAACAGCGCTCTGCCATTCGTTGTAAAATTGTGGCCAGCTACTAGAAAGTCCATCTCTGCCGTGGCCTACACAATACAAAGTGCTATCCTGATTGTTCCATGTCATGGCAACAAGGCTTCGTAAACCTGTTGCAACTTTTATACCATCGGTGGTTCTAAATTGATTGAGTTTGTTTTCATCAAACATCCAAACGCCTGCATTAGAATCTAAAATAGGGCAGGGCTTCATGCCTGGTGAACCTGGCAATCTATTTTCTTCTTGGCAAGCATCGGAAGGAGCTCCAAAAGGAACAAAAATATGCCCCTTGCCATCAAAGGCTAGTGGCTTACCATCATGCTCGCGTGGTTGTCCGCTGTCAATTACAATAAACTCTGCCTTACTAGAAGGCACCATTTCACCCTGCTTTAATTTATAACGGTACACCAGCATTTCTGAACTGGTATAGAGGTATCCATTATGAATGCGCATACCAGTAGCGTAAGCCCCTTCGCTTGCGATGGGTCCAAAATTTTTAATGATATCGGCGCGGCCATCATTGTTTTCGTCTCTTAAAACATAGTTCATGCCGCCCTCAATGGGCTTATTGGCTTTTACATAAATATCTCCATTGTTATTGACCGCTAAATGCCTAGCCCTACCCGGCAAACTATCTACCACCACAACGGCTTCAAAACCATCAGGTAAAAACAAGCCCCCATTTTTTTCGCGTAAGCAACTTGTAAAAACCATTGCTATTAAGCAAACAGCCATTACATAGCGGGGTTGTAGTTGGGTTAGCGCCATAGAATTGTTTGACTAAATATAGCAATTTTCAATAAAAAAATAAGGACTACTTAAAAAAAACAAAGGCCGCCCGTAGGGCGGCCTTTGTAAAACACTAAAATTTTCTCGAACCCCTCTATTTTTTAGAAGACTTCAAAGTATATCCCACAGATAAACTAATCACGTTGTTTTTCCAGCTAGTAGCACTAGGCGCGATATCTGTTAAGCTCACTAAACTGTTAGCGCTTACAAAAATGCCAGATTTAGTTTGGTAGCCTACTAAAAAATTTAAGCCAAGATCTGTTCTTGTAAAATTCTTGTCTTTACCAAATTCAAAATCATAATTTTCGGTAGGGTCATCGTGTGCGTCTAATTTTCCTGATAAGTTATAGCCAAGGTTTAAACCTGTTCCAGCAAACAATCCTTTTTTACTAGTAACCACAACATTTAATGGAATATCAATAGCTGTAAATTTGTATTTATCGCCATGTCCATCATGCGCTACACTTACACCCTTTGTTCCAAGGTTCAAACCTGTTTGAAATGAAAACTTTTTATTCATTGGAACATTCAGTACGGATCCAATATGAAAGCCAGATAAGGTTTGTCCGTCGTCGGTAATATCTGCATCATTAGATTTTACACTAGCCGCATTGTAACCTGCTTTTACTCCAAAACTAACTTGTGCAAATGTTGCACTAGAAATTAAAATACTCAATAAAAAAATAATACTCTTTTTCATGGTTTTGTTTTTTACTTAATTGTGATTGGTAAATTTAATTGAATGTCACTATGACCTACGTTAGGGCCGTCGTTAGGGCCTTTTAAAGCCGTTTTGTGCATGAGTTTAAATAATATGCTTCCAGTACCTGCACTTGATGTTTGCCAAGTACTTAAAAATCCAATAGGGTACCCGTTTTTATCCTTGTCTGTTTTTTGAATCGTTACAGATACACCTGAAGGAATAAAATAAAATTCGTGTGAAGTTGCTTGCATTAAAACTGTGGCACTTACGTCTTTAACAACACCATTTGCAATATTGTAAATTTTTACAGTTACATTGTATTGCTTATTGCTATTGATTTTAATAGTGTCAATTCGGGAAGGAGGATTGCCGCCATCACCATCCGGGTCTTCCATAATAAAGCTTGTAGTAGCGCCGCCCGTTTCTGCAAATACGAGTTCTATTTTATTAATGGCTTCGTGCTCATTTTCGTCATTGGGGTTGCTTACATTTTTGGAGCAACCAGCCAATAGGATTATGAACGCAGCGCATATGGCACCTAGTTTTATTTGTTTCATAATTTTAATTTAATTCTGAGGTTAATAGATCTACCTGGTTCGTCATTAAAATACCTAAACCTGTTCATGTAGTCTCGATAGGTTTGATTGAGTAAATTAACAACTGTTAATCCTACACTGAATTGCTTTTTTCCAACTGCTACATCGCTACTAAAATCAAGGTTTAGAAGGCTGTATGCATTTGGTGGTGGAATATAATCGGCAATACTTGTGGGGATTCTAGTTTGTTGCATGATGTGCATGTAGCGTAATTCAATAGCAGCGTTTTGTAGTAGCTTATTGGCAAAAGAATATGTGATATCCCCTTCAATTCTGTTGGAAGGCATTTGAATGATCCATTCTTTGGTATCGCTATTTTTTGCCCATAAAAGTGCCGTTTTTGCACCTGCCATAAAAGAGCGGTTTAATATTTTGTGCACACTAAAATCGATTCCTCTTAAAACAGCGTTACTTTGAACATACCTGAAAGTTGGATAGGCGCCTCTTAGTGTTAATGTGGCGGGAACGGATGGTATTAGGTTAATAAAATCAGTAATGATATTATTGTAGACACTAAAATCAAACTGCCAGCTACTATCGGATTGATATTTTAACTGCGTAGAAAAGTTTAGGGCTTTTTCGCTTCTAAGATTTGCATTACCAATTTCAAAACTTGATGTGCCGTGGTGTAAACCATTTACATAGAGTTCATTTACTTGCGGTGCCCTCCATGCGTATGCACCATTAATAAGCCATTTAAAATTTGGCGTTATTTTATAGGTAGCGCCGAGGGTTCCAGAAGCATTGCCCCATGTACGGTTGGCAGCAGTAATACTATCCGATTTATTACGGTAGGTTCTTAAGTGTCTATAATCAAATCTAGCACCTGCGTCAAACATCCAATTTTTTACGTTGTAATTATGAATGCTATATATAGCAATATTTTTTGTGCGAAAATTTGGAATAAAAAAACGACTACCTGCCCAAATGTTTTCTTGCAGCATACCCACTATGCCAATATTGCTACTTATTTTTTTTGTAGGCGCAGTTTCAAAATTAACATCAGCCATGGTGGTTGAAATATCTAAATCCAATTCTGGTCGATTGGAGAGCATTGCCCGGTCAAACTCTTTTCGTAGGTTCTTTTGGTAAGACACTAAAAGATTGACTTTATTGTTATTGGGCAAATAAAATTGCGATTTAGATTTTACCGTGTAGTGTTGTACATTTTGTTTGGGCCTTCCAATAGCATAACTAAAAGCATCAATATTTTGGGTAGGCTTACTTGCAGTAATGGCATTTTGTAAATCACTTAAATTGCCTACATGCGACCCAATAAAAATGCCCAGATCTGTATTAAAACTACTTACAAATAACTCGGTGTTGTATTTTTCTTTTCTAAGTCCTACTGCGCCAGAATAATTAAACTCTTGCAATCCAGTGTTGTGCAGCCAGTAGTTTGGTGTTCTGGCATTACCTCCTTTTTTATAAGTAGCCTGTAATCGGTAGCTTAATTCAGGAAATTTAACCGGTGATGATTCGATCATCCCATTCACAACATATTGTCTGTTGTTGGAGAAATAACCGGTATTAAATTCGGCATTTGTTTGGGCTTGTTTGGGTAACGCTTTTGGTTCAATTAATACGGCGCCTGCTATTGCATCATTGCCATATTTTAAAGCGCCTGCACCTTTAATAATTGTAAATTTTTCGGCGATAAATGGGTCAATTTCAGGTGCATGATCGCTGCCCCATTGTTGACTTTCAAGCCTAACACCATTATTAATGAGCAGTACGCGCTGGCTATGAAGCCCATGAATCACTGGTTTAAATATGGTGCTTCCTGTTTGTAAAACAGTAACGCCATTAGCGCGGCTCAATACTTCACCCAAACTTTGTCCTCTTGTTGCATCTACCACTTTACTACTAAGTACCTCTTTAATTGAATTCACATTGAGGTCTCTTTTGGCGTTTACACTCACATTTTCAAGTTCATTAATGGCGTGTGGTAATTTAAAATTCTGAATGATATTTTTTTGGATGGTCAATTTGTATTTGATACTATCACAGCTCATGTGGTTTACCACAATGGTATAACTGCCTTTACACAAATTATAAAAATGGTAATGGCCTTCTATATCTGTAATAAATTTGATGCCTAGCTCTTTAATTTCAACCACCGCTTTTTCAAGTGGAGCGTTGTTAGATGCATCCATAACAACACCCGAAAGCACCAAATCACATTTTTGGGCATTCGCTTGAAACATTGTTAGGCATGTCATTATGCACAATGACACAATACATTTGATACAATTCAAAATAATAAATTGAGGACTTTAAATAGAAAATTTAAAAATTGCTAGTATAAATTAGCAATGAGGTGGGCCACGCGATTCTCTCGTAATGAAAGAACTATAAATTTGCGTTTCTTGGTACGTATCGTTTTGTGCTCTTGCTACAATTTGAGATGGGATGTCAATGGTAAAATTGTAATTGACAAATGGGGTAGTAGCAACCTGAAAATCAAAGGTGCAATGTAGTTGTGCTTTTTCAACCTGCTCGATGGGCGCTTTAATATGAACATCACATTTGGTAGGATCAGCGTGCTCCGCTACAAAATCGTGAATGGTTTTTTGCGGCGTAATACTAAACGCAAAAACAACCAGCATAGCCAGGGCTAAAAGTTGTTTTATGGTTTGTTTAAATCGCATAGTATAAAGGTACTTATTTTGGTGCTAAAAAATTTGTAAAAGCATTGTAGTTTGCATATAAAATTGATTAATATTGACTTAAATGCATCCAAAAACCTCAAACTTTCTAAAAACTTTGCGCGCGCAGGCTTTTTTATGGTCTTTTGTATTTGTTTTCTGCTTTTTGTGTGCAGGAGCTGTTTCAGACACTTTACTTCCCAGCAATTACAGTGGGGTAACTATTAAACATACCTACTTCACCCTTTCGTATAGTAATAAAGATAAACAGGCAGAATGGGTGGCTTATTCGCTTACACCCACGTTTATAAACGGTACCCAAAAAAGAGCTTCTAAATTTATGGCAGACCCCAATATAAAGGACGCCGTTGGGCCTTCTAGTTATACTAAATCTGGATATGATAGAGGTCATTTATGCCCGGCCGCCGACATGAAGCTCAATAGCGTTTCTATGAACGAAACATTTTATATGTCCAATATGTCGCCGCAGGCACCCTCATTTAACAGAGGCATTTGGTCTAAGCTTGAAGACAAAGTGAGGGATTGGGCATTACAAAAAAATGGGGTATATGTAGTAACAGGGCCCTTACTCAATAAAAGCTGTGGCGTAGTATCTAAATCCATAACGGTTCCCTGCGCTTTTTATAAAATTGTATTTAAGCAAACAAAAGCAGGAGTGGAAGCCATCGCTTTTATGCTACCCAATGCAGGGAGTTCAATGTCACTTAGTCAATTTGTAGTATCAATAGATTATATTGAGTCGCTAACCGGAATAGATTTCTTTGTAAATCTTCCGGATAGTGAAGAAGAAAAATTTGAATCTCGGGTATTAACAAATAATTGGCAGTTCAATTAAAGTGCTTCCTTAAACCTTAGTCTTTACCTCTGGTCTCATAAAAAAAACCTATGCGAAAAATCCCCCTTATTTTCTCTGGTATTGTTAGTCTTGTTATTGTATTAGTTGCTTGCTCAAAAGCTGATACTACTGCCACAGGGCAAACGGTTTACACAGCAGTTGCAACTGCTTTTGGCGCACAAATTGACCTCAATAATTTAGCAAATTACGCAGCACAATCCAAGCCAGCTTACATTACAAAAGACAATACGGGGAACAATCCCATAACCAATGCCAAAGCAACACTTGGTAGGGTTTTATTTTACGATAAAAAACTAAGTATCGATAACACTATTTCTTGTGCAAGTTGTCATAAGCAAGCTTTTGCTTTTTCAGACAATCAATTGGTAAGCACAGGGGTAGCAGGCGGAAAAACCGATAGACATTCCATGCGTCTTGTGAATGAACGATTTGGTGTAGAAACAAAGTTTTTTTGGGATGAAAGGGCGGTTAGTCTCGAAAGTCAAACCACGCAACCCATTGCCGATCATAATGAAATGGGTTTTAGTGGACAGGCCGGAAGAGTGGGTATAGCAGCGCTTTTAACCAAGTTGCAAGGGGTAGATTATTACAATGAACTTTTCAAATTCGTGTATGGTGATATTACAGTTACAGAACCGCGCTTGCAAGAATGTTTGGCACAATTTGTAAGAAGTATTCAATCTTTTGATGCAAAATATGATATGGGAAGATCGCAGGTTAATAATGACAGACAGCCTTTTCCAAATTTTACAGCGCAAGAAAATACCGGCAAAGATTTATTTTTAACGCCTCCTGTTTTTGATGGCAATAGCAGCCGAATTGGTGGAGGACTTGGATGCAATGGTTGTCATAATGCGCCTGAATTTGATATTGATCCCAACACAAGAAATAATGGGGTAATGATGACCGGGTATACCGGCGTAGATTTGGGTGTTACACGCGCCCCCTCTCTTCGTGATTTAGTGAACAATAAAGGGGAACTCAATTCAGCACTCATGCATACCGGTAAAATAGGGGATTTAAGCACTGCGGTAACCCATTATGGAAGTTTAATCACCGACAACCAAAATCTGGATAGGAGGTTAAAACCAAATGGTGTAAATGTGCAACGGTTAAATTTACAACCCGCCGAAATAGCAGCAGTAGTGGCCTTCCTAAAAACCTTGGCCGGTACCAATGTATACATCGACAAAAAGTGGGCTAGTCCATTTAACTAAAAACTAACGTTTGTTATTTTATTTGTTTTGTGCTAATTTAGCTGCTTACAAGGAAGCGAGTCAATGAATCATTTTAACAACGAGCAAGTGGCTAATTTGCCGCCGCACTTAGCCAAATACATTGTAGATCAGCGTTACGAAAAGTATACTAGTGTAGACCATGCTGTTTGGAGGTATGTAATGCGTCAAAATTATAGCTACCTCAAAGATGCCGCCTATTATCCTTATATACCGGGCTTAAAAATGGCCGGGTTAACCATCGAAAAAATTCCAAGCTTACAAGAAATAAATGATGCACTGGCAAATATTGGTTGGGGTGCAGTAACTGTGGATGGATTTATTCCGCCTGCTGCATTTATGGAATTTCAAGCGTACCGGGTGCTTGTCATTGCTGCCGACATTAGACAACTAGAACATATTGAATATACCAGTGCTCCCGACATTATTCATGAATCGGCGGGACATGCGCCTATTATTAGTGATACCGATTACAACCAATACCTAAGTTATCTTGGATTTATTGGAACCAAAGCCATTTTTTCTTCCAAAGATTTTGAATTATACGAAACCATCAGACAGCTTTCTATTTTAAAAGAAATGCCAGGGATTGATGAAGACGTCATCAAAAAAACAGAAGCAACCATTTTTGAACAGCAAAAAAATTTAGGTGAACCTTCCGAAATGGCTTTGCTTAGTAGGTTACAGTGGTGGACCGTCGAGTATGGTTTAATTGGACCACTCGATCAACCCAAAATTTACGGAGCAGGTTTGTTGTCTTCTATTGGGGAGAGTGCATCTTGTATGCGCCCCGAGGTTAAAAAAATACCATACACCATTGATGCGCTTACCTATTCATATGATATAACAAAGCCGCAGCCGCAACTTTTTGTAACACCTACCTTTCAAAATTTAATTGATGTTTTAAAAGAGTTTGAAAGCACTATGGCTTTTAGAGTGGGTGGTTTACAAAGTGTACTAAAAGCGGTTGAATGTAAAAATATTTGTACCGCAGCCTATAGCTCAGGTCTTCAAGTGTCTGGTGTGTTTACGCAGGTTTTAGAAGGACCAGCGTCCTCGGTAGCGTATATAAAAACAGCGGGTCCAGCTGCATTGTCATTTAACCACAAGCAGTTACATGGTCATGGAAAAAATTACCATGCAGATGGTTTTGGATCACCGGTGGGTAATTTAATAGGTGCTACTAAGCCACTCGAAGATTTTACAGAACAAGACCTACAACAGTTTGGTATTGCTCTAAACAACGAAGTGGTTTTATCTTTTGAATCTGGTATAAAGGTTCAAGGCATTTTAAGAGATATCACAAAAGAGGAGTCTAAAAACTTACTATTTTCATTTACTTCATGCACGGTTACAAATAAAGAAGGGCTTGTACTATTTGATCCTGCCTGGGGTGTATTTGATATGGCGGTGGGCGCTTCTATTGTTTCTGTATTTAATGGGCCTGCCGATATCAGCACTTTTGAAGATCAGTTGTATGTTTCACCAGAGCAAACGCATCAGCCTAGCTATTCCGATAACGATTACGCCTACCATGCACTATTTGCAAAGGTTAGAACCATAAGAGAGCAAATACAATTACACGGATTTACAACAGCGCAATTAGAAACGCTCAATAATATTTTTAATAGCATTTGTAATGCACATAAAAATGATTGGCTTTGTGCACTTGAAATTTTAGAAATCATAGCGCATGAAGCCGAAGCATCTGCATTAGTTCCTGATGTTAGGACTTATTTGGAAGCACAAAAAAATAAGATGCCGGAGTTTACAAAACTAATTGGAGATGGTCTAGCTATTATTGACGCACAATTAGCGTTTCAATAATTGCCCAAGCGGCCTGAGCATTATTACCTGCTAGTTCTTTTTTAATAGCACCCAAATTTTCGTCTGTTAATTGCAGACCTATGCCTGAATTTTTTGCAATTGATTCAGGAAGCGTTGTGCAATTTGCAAGCTGTGCTTTTTCATTGTTGCTAAGGGCCTTATTTTCTCTAATAAATGAAGGCAGCATGTCAAAACCCATACCCAGCTGGGTGTTGGGCTTGGTTACCTCAAATAAATTTTGTTCGTTAATTCTTGCATACCAGTCGCCACCAAGTCTGGCAACCAAATCAAGTTTTGCTTGATCAATTTTATTGTTTGCATTAAGTACCGATTCTGTAATATGAATCCTTTTTATTTCGGCGAGCACCAAATTGCCGGCACCAGCTTTTTCGCCGAGGGCAATAATTTGTGCAACCGTGCATTCTAATTGAATGGGGGATTCGGCAACACGCGGCGGCGCTACTAAATCGGAAGGAATTTGTGTAAATCCTGCTTTGGTAAATTCATTAACGTCTTTACTGTATTCGCAACTAGATAATGAAACCTGTCCAACCATGGCATAGTTTACAATATTGATCACGCACTCTGGAACTTCTTTTAAATTTTCGAGGGTATGCTTGGTAGTATTGTCTCTTACTCTTCTGGATGGCGAAAAAATACAGATAGGCGGGTTCATGCTAAATAAATTAAAATAGCTGAACGGACTGAGGTTTACTTGACCCGCTTTGTCGATAGTAGACGCCAAACATATTGGCCTTGGCGCAATAGCACTTTGTAAATATCCTTGGAGTTCGAGTGGACTTATATCTGAAGTGTTGATCGTAAGCATGCTTATTTCTTTAACGACAAAATAGACCAGTTGGTTTCTTCTGCAATAATTTGATTTTCTAATACGCCCAATTGATCAATAGTCATGGTTACGCGGTCTCCATTTTGTAACCATTGTGGTTTAAAATTAGGATCTAATCTTTTTCCGGTTCCATTGAGTTCTAAAAAGCAGCCAGTACCTACGGTGCCTGATCCAATTACATCACCCGGATACAGCGTTACACCATATGAACATCTTTCTATAATTTCTGCAAATGTCCAATCCATATCTTTTACGTTTCCACTCGAAACCAAAATATCATTCACATAACATTTCATTTCTAAATTGTAGTTAAGGCCTATATGTCCAGCCTTGGTAGGTGCTACTTTTTGTGCAAGCTCATCTGGTGTTACAAGCCAAGGTCCAATCACAGTAGAAAAATCTTTTCCTTTAGCAGGCCCAAGGTTTAAAAGCATTTCTTCCATCTGAAGTTTTCTGGCACTCATGTCATTCATGATGGTAAAGCCTGCGATGTACGCATCTGCTTCGCTCGCTTTAATATTTCTTCCTTTTTTGCCAATAACAATGGCTATTTCAAGTTCAAAATCAAGTTGCTCAAAATGATCGGGCATACAATAAACAGGGCCGGGACCTTCAACAGCTTGGTGGTTGGTAAAATAAAAAATTGGGTACTGATCAAATTCAGGAATCATTTCTACGCCTCTGTTTTTTCGAGCCGCTTCTACGTGTTGTCTAAACGCATATCCGTCTCTACAAGAAGTAGGGTGGGGCACTGGCGCCAAAATATCATAGTTGAATACAGGCTTTGCAAAGAGTGTTCCAGCTTCAATTTGCTGTGCTGTTTGGCGGGCCATTTCCATGCCACTTTCTTCGAGTGCTAAAAAGGCATTCATGGTTGCTGGTAATCCCGACTGATTTTCTGGTAATGAATAGAGTTCGTTATTGACCAAAACGCCATAAGAAGTGGCATTGTTTAAACGGTAGCTGATGATTTTCATGGAATGTTAATTGTGCAAAACGAAGGTAAAATAATATTCTATTTTATACTAATAATTGTTAGTATTGCAGCGGAATAAATACACTGTTATGCCAATATACCATAGTTTAGGACAAATTCCTGCAAAACGTCATACCGTTTTTAGAAAACCGGATGGTGCACTCTATGCCGAAGAGCTCGTTTCTACCGAAGGTTTTTCAAGTATGTATTCATTGGTGTATCACAC
>CANHHX010000007.1 GCA_947461125.1 Bacteroidota bacterium
AGCATTATTCAACAACTAAATCGACCAATGAAAAACTATTTTATCGCGGCGGCGCTCCTAGTTACAACAATGGGTACCGCACAACAAAGAGACACCACGCAAGCACCAGGTGGTAGAGCGGGTATGCCAAGCATGGCTGGCATGGCCGGAATGGCTGGTATGGGTGGTGCGCGTCAAGCTCCAAAAGCATTTAAAGATGTGATTACGTCAAAAGCCGTGTCACAAAAGGGTTTATTTACTGTACACAAAGTAGAGGACAAGTACTACTTTGAAATTCCTAACAGCTTGTTGGGTCGTGAAATATTAGCGGTTACCCGTTATATTAAAGTACCAGCAGTAGGTGGCGGACGTGGTGTATATGGTGGTGAAATTGCCAACCAACAAACCATGGCCTTCGAAAAAGGACCTAACAGCAACATCTTTTTACGTGGTATTGCACTTATTAGTAATGCCAATCCAACAGATGATATTTACAAGGCTGTTACGAACTCTAATTTAAACGCTATTGCTGCTGCTTTTCCTATTGCAGCTTTCTCAAAAGATAGTTCGGGCGTTGTAATTGACGTTACAGATTACTTTAAAGGGGATAACCCACTCGTAAGTGTAAGTTCGCAAGTAAAACGCTCTTTGAGCTTAACACAAATTTCTGCTGATAGATCTTATATTGACAAGATTTCAAGTTATCCAATTAACACCGAAATTAGAACCGTGAAAACTTTTGGTTCTTCGGCAGCAGGTGGTGGATTTGGTGCCCCAAGTCCTACTCCTTCGGCATCTATTCCAACCGCTAATGGCAACAACGCTATTACCATTGAATTAAATACTTCATTGTTGTTACTTCCTGCAACACCAATGACAGCAAGGATTGCAGACAAGCGTGTAGGTTTCTTTACAGATGATTATGTTGTATTTGGCGACAACCAACAAAAAGTAGAGAACAAAGAATTTGCTGTACGTTGGAGATTAGAACCAAAAGATGCAGACGTTGAAAAATGGAAAAAAGGTGAACTCGTTGAACCTAAAAAACAAATCATTTATTACATCGATCCTGCAACTCCAAAGCAGTGGCGCAAGCACCTAATTTTAGGTATCAATGATTGGCAGAAAGCGTTTGAACAAGCTGGTTTCAAAAATGCAATTGTAGGTAAAGAGTGGCCAGAAAATGATACCACTATGAGCTTAGAAGATGCGCGCTACTCAGTAGTTCGTTATTTTGCTTCTGAAACAGAAAACGCATATGGTCCTAATGTACACGATCCGCGTAGTGGAGAAATTTTAGAAAGCCATATTGGCTGGTACCACAACGTAATGAAACTTGTACACGATTGGTACATGATTCAAACAGCAGCGGTAGATCCACGTGCACGTAGCATGAAATTTGATGATGATTTAATGGGCGATTTAATTCGTTTCGTTTCTTCACACGAAGTAGGCCATACCCTTGGTTTAAGACATAACATGGGAAGCAGTAGCAAAACTCCAGTAGAAAAACTACGTGATAAAACATGGGTAGAAGCAAACGGTCATACCGCTTCTATTATGGACTATGCTCGTTTTAACTATGTAGCACAACCAGAAGATAATATTTCAAAAGCAGGCTTATACCCACGCATTGGTGACTATGATCATTGGGCTATTCGTTGGGGCTATGGATATATTCCTGGTAACACCGAAGAGGAAACTAAATTAGCGAGCAACAAATTAATCACTGAAACATTAAAAGCGAATCCTCGTACTTGGTTTGGTACTTACGAAGGTGGTAACACACAAGACCCTCGTAGCCAATCTGAAGACCTAAGTGACAACGCTGTTAAAGCGAGTGATTATGGGGTTAAAAACTTACAACGTTTACTTGCTAAACTTCCTGAGTATACAACAGAAGAAGGTGATTTAAACGAAAACGTTGCTGTTATTTATGGTCAATTATTAGGCCAATTTAGAAGATACGTTGGACATGTAAGCCGCAACGTTGGTGGTGTGTATGAAACATTCCAAACATCTGCAAGTGGTGTAGCTGTTTATGAACCAACTCCAAAGCAACATCAAAAAGATGCACTAGGATTTTTGAATAGACAATTATTCCAAACACCAACTTGGTTGATTGACAAAAGAATCTGGGATAAAATAAATGTTCCTGGTTCTTCGGATCCAATTGCAAGTGCACAGGAAAGTGCTTTAGCGGGTATGTTAAGTACAGACCGTTTACATCGTATGCAAGCAAACGTTGAACGTTTTGGTGCTGACAAAGTATATGCTGCTACTGAAATGATCAACGACTTACAAAACGATTTATTTAGCGAGTTAAAGTCTGGCAAAGCGGTTGATATGTACCGTAGAATGCTACAAAAAAGCTATGTAGATAAATTAGATGCTATCATCAATCCTAAACAAAGCGCTGGTGGTATCACTATTAGCTTTGGTGGCGGTGGTGGATTTAACAATCCTTATGGATCTGGTTACAATAGCCGTAGTGACGTAAACAGCATTGCACGCGCACAATTGGTAGCCCTTAAAGGCACTGTAAACGCAGCAATGGCTTCTACTACAGACAAAATGAGCAAAATGCATTTAGCAGATTTAGCGCAAACGATTAAGTTATCGTTAGATCCTAAATAATTTTACTGAAATAGGTAGATCAAGATTTTTAAGATTGTTTTAAGAAATATTCGAGAAAATTTTTGATCTCAAAAAAACCCGAGGGCTTCGCCCTCGGGTTTTTTTTGTCCATTTTTTTTCGTGCACCAATTTTTGCGCAACTTATTTTTTATAGTTCGGCCACATTCATTTAAATTGTGTCAAACCCTACAACCATGTTACAACCTTGGCGTACAGGAACGGTGATCAAAATTGAAGATGCGTCGGAAAGCACGCGGCGTTTTTGGATACAAATTCCAGATCTAGACGTTTTTGATTTTAAGCCTGGGCAGTTTGTAACACTCGATTTACCCATTCACGAAAAAACCAACAAGCGCTGGCGCAGTTACTCCATTGCATCTGCTCCCGATGGTACCAATATTATAGAACTCGTTATTGTTTTATTAGAAGGCGGCCTAGGCACCACGTATTTGTTCAATGAAATAAAAGTAGGCAGCAATATTACTTTGAGAGGCCCCGTGGGCGTATTTACCTTACCAGAAACACTCGACAAAGACCTCTATTTAATTTGTACCGGCACGGGTATTGCTCCTTTTAGATCGATGGCTACCTTTATTCATCAACAAAAAATAGCGCACAAAAATATTCACCTCGTATTTGGTTGCCGAAAATTAAGTGACCAGTTGTATGGAGCTGAACTAAAAGCGCTGGAAAGTCTAGAAAATAATTTTTATTACCACCCCGTTTTTTCTAGAGAAGACGCCGTACCTGATGGCGCGCATAAGGGGTATGTGCATAGCGTTTACGAGCAGTTATTAGCGGATAAAAATCCGTCGCAGTTTTATTTGTGCGGCTGGAAAAACATGATTGACGAAGCCAAGCAGCGCCTCTTGGCAGCAGGTTACGACAAAAAAGACATCCACTTAGAAATCTATGGTTAAAATTTGCAATGCAGCACAATAGATTGACGTTTGTAATGTGCGCGCAAAAAGCGGCGCAAATCAACAATTCAAAACGCTAATCGTAATTAAGCGATAGCCGCTAGCACAATCTCTTTTACCTTACCAATGTGCACACGCTCCTGCGTCATGGCATCACGGTAACGAATGGTAACCGTTTGGTCTTCTTTTGTTTGATGGTCAATGGTTACGCAAAACGGTGTACCAATCGCATCTTGTCTGCGGTAACGTTTTCCGATCGCATCTTTTTCTTCGTAAAAACATTTGAATTGACCTTTGCAACTATCCATCAGTTCACGGGCAATTTCAGGAAGACCATCTTTTTTAACGAGTGGTAAAATAGCGAGTTTTACCGGTGCAATTTTTGCTGGAATATGAAGCACCACGCGTTCATCGGTGCTACCGTCTTCTTTAGTAATTTTTTCTTCTTCGTATGCATTACTTAACACAGCTAAAAACATACGGTCAAGTCCAATAGAAGTTTCTACAACGTACGGAATGTAGTTGCCATAAGGCTTTCCGGTTGCTTCATCTATATCGTTGTCAAAATATTGTTGCTTCTTTTTGCTAAATTCTTGGTGTCTGGTTAAGTCAAAATCGGTACGAGAATGGATACCTTCTAACTCTTTAAAACCAAATGGAAATTCAAATTCAATATCAAGGGCCGCGTCTGCGTAATGTGCGAGTTTAACGTGGTCATGAAAACGATATTTATGTGCAGGCATACCTAGATCGGTGTGCCATTGTAAACGCGCTTCTTTCCAATATTCATACCATTTCATTTGCGTGCCAGGACGTACAAAAAATTGCATTTCCATTTGTTCAAACTCACGCATTCTAAAAATAAATTGACGCGCTACAATTTCATTTCTAAAAGCCTTACCAGTTTGTGCAATACCAAACGGCACTTTCATTCGCGCTGTTTTTTGCACGTTCAAAAAGTTTACAAAAATACCTTGTGCGGTTTCTGGTCTTAAATAAATAGTGTTGGCATCTTCGGCCACCGAGCCTAACTGCGTATCAAACATTAAATTAAACTGTCTAATCGCCGTCCAATTAGAAGTGCCGCTTACAGTACAAGTAATTTTCTGATCCACGAGTAATTGCTGCAGGGCTTCAAAATTATCCGACCCAAGCAGTTCGTCCATTTTTGCAATCAGCGCATCTGCCTCCGCTGCCGCTCCGGCCGCACGTAAACTATCTGCTTTGGCTTCAATCAAATGATCTACTCTATATCGCTTTTGAGAGTCTTTATTGTCAATTAAAGGGTCACTAAAACTATCTACGTGACCGCTCGCTTTCCAGGTGGTTGGGTGCATGAATATGGCAGCATCAATACCCACAATGTTTTCATGCATTTGAGTCATGCTATGCCACCAATAATCCCTGATATTTTTTTTAAGTTCAGACCCGTACGGACCGTAATCATATACGGCACTTAATCCATCATAAATTTCACTACTAGGAAACACAAATCCATACTCTTTGGCATGCGATATAATGGCCTGAAAATTATTTTCTTGTGGGGTTAACGCGGGCTTACTCATACTGGGCAAAAATAAGCCATTCTCCCTAAAAAAGGCGTTTTCACCCCTTTATCCATTTTTTTTCTCCCCTTCAAAGAAATCCAATAGCTTTATCGAGATAAACTAAACTACAATGAATAAAAAGAAGTTGATGATGTGGATGCTCACTTTTGTGGCACCCTTACTGGTTTTTGCACAGCAAACAACCCTGTACCCAAACGATTATTTAACACCCGAGTTTCATGCTGGCCGCAGAGCTGCATTTAAAGAAAAACTCTCTAAAAATGGAGTAGGTATTTTCTTTGCATCGCAGGTGCGTGTGAGAACCAACGATGTTGATTTTCAATATTCGCAAAATAAAAACTTCTACTATTTTACCGGACTGGAAGAACCCAATGCAGTGTTGTTGTTATTCAAGCAACCTGTAACTATTTTAGACAAAACGGGTACCGAATTTATTTTTGTTCAAAACCGTGATCCACAAAGAGAATTGTGGACTGGAAAAATATTAGGAGCAGAAGGCGTGCAAGAAAAATATAAAATTGCCAACGTTTTCACCAACGATAAATTTAACGCAAGCACAATCAATTTTTCAAGTATCGATTCTGTATTTACAGCGTATAAAAACGAAGATATCTTTTACACCCATAAAAGAAGTGTTGATCCTCTAACACGTATGGCGAGCATTGTTGACAGCGCTATTGCTGCTTCAAACAAGCCTGTTGCTGGGCGTAGTTTACAAGGCATTTTATCTGGCTTACGAGGCATTAAGCAACCAGAAGAAATTGCACTTATTTCAAAAGCCGCTGCCATGAGTTGCGAAGGTCATAACGACGTGATGCGTGCCATCAAACCAGGTATGACAGAATACCAAGCTCAAGCCATTATGGAATATCATTTCAAGAAAAATGGTTCTGAATATCCAGGTTATCCAAGCATTGTGGGTGCAGCAGAAAATGCTTGCGTTCTCCACTATGTCACCAATCTTAAGTTAATGAATGATGGTGATTTATTATTAAGTGATTGCGCTGCAGAATACCATGGTTATACCGCAGACGTTACAAGAACGGTCCCTGCCAATGGCAAGTTTTCGCCAGAGCAAAAAATTATTTATGAGCTAGTGCTAAAAGCGCAAGACGCTGGTATTGCTGCATGTAAGCCAGGTGCCCCTTTTAGCGCTGTTGATGCAGCAGCAAGAGCTGTTGTAAACAAAGGCCTCGTTGAACTTGGTATTGTAAAAACAGAAGCAGAAGCGCGCAAATATTTTCCACATGGCACGTCTCACCATTTAGGTTTAGACGTACATGATATGGGACCTCGCACATTAGATCCAGGTGTGGTATTAACGGTTGAGCCGGGCATCTATATTCCACCAGGAAGCAACTGCGATAAAAAATGGTGGAGCATTGGTGTAAGAATTGAAGATGATATTTTAATTACCCCAACAGGTAATCAAAACTTATCGGCTTCTTCTCCAAGAACCGTTGCTGAAATTGAAAAAATGGCCAAACAAAAAAGCATTTTTGAGAGCAAATAATTATTGAGGTTACTCAAATTAAAAAGGCGCGCTTTTCAAGCGCGCCTTTTTTTTCATTCGTTTGAAATACATATGCAGTACTATTTTAAAGAGCACGCATTATTTTAATTTTTCGTTATTCAAATGCCTTGCCGCATCCCTACTATTTTTCTTTTCAAAGTTTTTTTCGAGGGCTTTTGTTAGGTCTACGCCGGTTTGATTGGCAAGGCAAATAAGCACCCACAACACATCGGCCATTTCATCTGCGATATCTTTATCAGACTCGCCAGCCTTAAAAGATTGTTCACCATATTTACGCACGAGTATTCGACTCAGCTCCCCCACTTCTTCCATTAAAATACCCATATTGGTAAGCTCATTAAAGTATCTAACACCCACTGTTTGTATCCAGGCGTCTACGTCTTGTTGTGCTTTTTCAATTGTCATTATTCTTTGTTTTTTGAGTCTATGGTAATCGTAACGGGTCCATTATTAATGAGGCTCACTTTCATGTCGGCACCAAAAATACCGGTTTGTATGGGTTTGCCTAAATCATTACATAAAGTCGCTATCATTTGTTCATACAAAGGCACTGCTATAGGAGGCTTAGACGCTTTAATATAAGAAGGCCTATTGCCTTTTTTGGTACTCGCCATCAAGGTAAACTGACTAATAAGTAAAATATCACCTCCCATATCTTTAATAGACAAATTCATAACGCCCGCAGCGTCGTCAAAAAGCCTAAGTCCTACAATTTTGTTGCTAAGCCACTTAATATCTTCCTCGGTAT
This sequence comes from Bacteroidota bacterium, assembly GCA_947461125.1. GTDB lineage: Bacteria > Bacteroidota > Bacteroidia > Chitinophagales > Chitinophagaceae > Sediminibacterium. The sequence goes on from CANHHX010000007.1 coordinate 7,387, forward strand.
CCGCGTCTTCGATGCCAAGGAGTACAAGTAAGCCATTTTTAATTGCACCAACTACTTTTTCATCAACTACCACCGATGCTTCCAATACACGCTGAATAACCACTCTCATAATAAGGTTTACTTAATTGTTTCTTGCATGAAGATATTAATAAAGACGTTTGTACCTTTATCATGCTTCTATTTAAGTGTATGAAAATTTCTATTGTTACTTTACTTACAACGGTTTCCTTTGCGGCGCTGTGCATGGGAGCCGGTTCTATTTTTTCGTACAAACCAGTTCCAGTAAGCTTTACAAGCCCCAAAGGTTGGCCTGCACCGGTATACAATTTTAATGGCAATCCACTTACAAAAGAAGGTATTGCACTGGGTAAAAAATTATTTTATGATCCTTTACTCAGTAGTGACAACACCGTTAGTTGCGCTACTTGTCACGAACCTTCCGCAGCTTTTGCCACTTACGATCATCCGCTAAGTCATGGCGTTAACAACCTTACTACCCGAAACGCACCTAGCTTATTTAATGTTGCTTGGCAAAAAGAATTCATGTATGACGGGAGAGCTAAAAGCTTAGAAACCCAGGCCCTACTGCCAATTCATTCTTCCGACGAAATGGACACCAATATACCAGTGCTCCTTAAACAGTTAAATGCAAGTCCAAGCTATAAAAAAATGTTTACTGCGGCTTTTGGTGCCTCAAAAATTACAGTAGATCAAATTACGAGGGCACTGAGTCAATTTCAGTTAACACTCGTATCCGCAAATAGTAAATATGATAAAGTAATGCGGGGTGAAACTTCTTTTATTCTGCCAGAAAAGTTAGGATATGAGATATTTGAAAAAAAATGCGTTTCCTGTCATACCCCTCCACTTTTTACCAATTATAGTTATGAAAACACAGCAATTACAAGAGATCCGATTTTAAAAGACAACGGACGTGAGCGGTTTACCGGCAAGGGTGCTGATTCACTTAAATTTAAAGTACCCAGCCTTCGAAATGTAGCCCTCACCTTCCCCTACGGGCATGATGGGCGCTTCTATTCAGTATTAGACGTACTTACGCATTATAGAGCCTCGGGGCTAATACCCCTTACTAATTTCGAAATAGGACAGCTTACTGCTTTTTTAAATACACTCACAGATTCTAGCACTTTAACGAACCCTGCATTTTTACCAGCAAGGGTCTTGATCAATAATAAAATCCCAAATCACGCGCATCAGTAAAATGTTTTGTTATTTTAGCAGCAGCAAAACAAGAAATCATTGAGCGGAATAAAAAAATTAGCGGGGCAAACACTTTGGTATGGCGTAAGTTCTATTGCCGCGCGTTTTATTGGTTATTTACTTGTGCCGCTTTTAACCTATTCAGAATACGTAACCCCCGCCGATTTTGGTAGACAAAGTATACTTTACTCAGCCATCCCCGTTCTAAGCATTTTATTTACCTATGGTTTTGAAACTGCCTACTTCAGATTTTCAAGTCAGGAGGCCTATAAAAAAACAATTTATAGTACTAGCTTTTTTTCGATTGTTATAAGCACCATTTTACTCTCTGGTCTTTTATGGGTTTTTAGAGTGCCATTTAGTGCCCTGATAGGCTTCACAGACATTCCTCAAATTGCAATTATCACGATTGGCATTATTGCAATAGACACACTCAATAAAATTCCTTTCGCAAAACTTCGTCAAGAAGAACGTCCTATTAAATACGCATTTGTAAATATTGCAGGCATTTTTGTAAACCTGTTACTTACTTGGTTTTTTATCAATTATTGTCCGCGCACACTTGCTAGTAATCCCAACAGCTGGACCGGAAACTTTTTTAGTTTTTCTACCAACCCAATTATTTATGTAGTGCTTGCCAACTTAATTCAAAGTGCCATTACACTTCTTTTATTAAGCAAAGAAATTTTAAGTGTGCGTTTCACATTTGATACCAAGCTTTGGAAAGAAATGATGGTGTTTGCACTTCCTTTATTAATCGTAGGGTTTGGCGGCATCATCAATGAAACTTTTGACAGGCTTATGTTAAAGGCCTGGTTGCCGGGTTCAGACATTTTCAAAAATGAACAAGTAGGTATTTACAACGCCTGCTACAAACTTTCTATTTTAATTACCCTATTTGTACAAGCATTTAGAATGGGCGCCGAACCCTTCTTTTTTAAACAGGCCGCGGGTCAAGAGCCACAAAAAATATATGCACGCGTACTTAAGTTTTTTGTAATTGTACTCAGCGTTATGTTTTTAGTAGTATCCCTATTTTTACCTATCTGGTCTTATTTAATAGGGCCTGCATACCGCTCTGCCATTGGCATTGTTCCAATTTTATTACTTGCGAATATATTTTTAGGCATTTATTATAACCTCAGTATTTGGTTTAAACTAACGGGTAAAACTACGGCTGGTTCATACATTACACTTATTGGAACCGCCATCACCATTGTACTTAATTTTATTTTTATCCCTTATTTTGGATTTATTGCAAGTGCTTGGGCTACATTTTGTTGTTATGGCACCATGATGCTCATAAGTTACAACTGGGGACAAAAAGTATATCCCGTACCTTATCCTGCAAAAAAAATTACCGCTTACTTGGTTATTTCGGTACTGGTATTTTTACTTCATAAAGGGGTTTGTATTTTTGTGTTAGATTTTTGGTGGCAAACCATCAGCGGTGCGCTTTTATTACTAGGCTATATCGCACTTATTGCGTGTATCGAAAAAAAGGAATTACAAAAACTATTTGCATGGCAGAAGACCTAAACATTGTTAGCGGAAGCAAACAAGAAAAATATATTTCTATAACAGCGCAAATAAAAGCGTTGATAGATGGAGAGCCCGATCTTACCGCTAACCTTGCCAATATTGCAGCTGCACTCAAAGAACAATTTGGTTGGTTTTGGGTTGGATTTTATATGGTAAAAGAAAATACCAATGCGGGTAGTTCCGAACTTGTTTTAGGACCCTTTCAAGGACCTGTTGCCTGCACTAGAATTGCAAAAGGCAGGGGCGTTTGCGGAACAAGCTGGGCAAAAGAGGAAACGATTATTGTAGCTGACGTTGAAAAATTTCCAGGTCATATTGCATGCAGCAGCGCCTCAAAATCTGAAATTGTAGTACCAATTTTTAAGGACAGTAGCGTAGTTGGCGTACTCGATGTAGACAGTGATATGCTGGATCAGTTTGACGATACAGACAAGGCTTATTTAGAAGCGATAGTTGCACTGATAAAGTACTAATCAGGCATTTATACTCCATTCGTAATACCCAAAAAACGCACTAATTTTATTTTACGTACCTTTGTATTATTCATATACGTTCTCTCCCTATCAGACTAGATCACACTCAGTGACAAAGTAATTCAAGTCCTTAACAGAAAGTTTGTATAGCACCAGGCCAATGCCACGTGTTTTTATATTTAAATAATACTATGTTATCATTCGAACAATTAAACTTAATTGAGCCTATTTTAGAGGCCGTTAAAGCAGAAGGGTACACGAACCCTACCCCCATTCAAGAGCAGTCTATCCCAGTTTTATTAGAGGGAAAAGATTTACTTGGTTGCGCACAAACAGGTACCGGTAAAACAGCCGCTTTTGCCATCCCTATTTTACAATTATTGTACAATAAAAAAAGTACACATAACGGTATTAAATCTTTAATTCTTACACCAACCCGTGAGTTAGCCATTCAAATTGATGAAAGCTTTGGAGCTTATGGAAAAAAAACAGGACTAAGTCATAGCGTTATTTTTGGCGGTGTTTCTCAGGTGCCTCAAGTTTCTATGCTAAGACGTGGTGTTGATATTTTAATTGCAACACCCGGCAGGTTACTAGACTTAATGCAACAAGGTTATATTAAATTAAACCAGCTTGAAATATTTGTACTAGACGAGGCAGACCGTATGCTAGACATGGGTTTTATCCATGACGTAAAAAAAGTAATTGCAAAACTTCCAGCTAAAAGACAAACCTTATTTTTCTCTGCTACAATGCCTCCGGAAATTGGACAACTAGCAAATAGTATTTTAAACAATCCGGTTAAAGTAGAAATTACCCCCGTGTCTTCTACTGCAGAAAAAATTGAGCAGTCGGTGTATTATGTAGACAAGGGCAATAAAAAATTATTACTCGCACATTTATTACAAGACGCTGGCATTAAAACAGCCCTTGTATTTACAAGAACAAAACACGGTGCCGATAAAGTAGTAAAAGACCTTTTAAAACTAGGTGAAAAAGCGGCAGCTATCCATGGGAATAAATCTCAAAATGCCAGACAAAAAGCTCTCACCGATTTTAAAACCGGCGCTTTAAGAATACTGGTAGCTACAGATATTGCCGCAAGAGGTATTGACGTAGATCAATTATCGCACGTTTTTAATTACGAACTCCCAAATATCGCCGAAACATATGTTCACCGCATTGGCCGTACGGGAAGAGCAGGCGCATCCGGCATTGCCATCTCTTTTTGTGATGGAGAAGAAAAAGCCTACCTAAAAGACATCCAAAAACTAATTGCCCAAAGCATACCAGAAGTTAAGGATCACCCCTGGGTGCTTACATTTGCCGAGGAAAAAGCGTCTAAGCAAAATTCTGGCTCCGTAAAGGGTGGCGGTGGCTTTAAAGACCGCAGAAACGGCAATAATAGCGGGGAAAGACGCTCTTTTAGAGGTGGCGACCCTAGACGATATTCAACGGCACCAGCTGGCAGATCTAGAAGAGAAAGCTAGTCCAGAAAAAAAATACGGTAAACCCTACCTATAAATCAATAGAAACCCTACTTTTGCAGCCCAGCAAATCACAAAATTTACTGGGCTTCGGATGCGGATGTGGCGAAATTGGCAGACGCACTAGACTTAGGATCTAGCGCCGCGAGGCGTGTGGGTTCGACCCCCTCCATCCGCACCAAAACAATTAAGGCTCCCAACGGGAGCCTTAATTGTTAATAGCATTACAAGATTAAGGTAGCCGCATGGTAATGGTTGCACCCTTTTTACAATCAAACCGAAGCATACCTTCCTCCTCACTATTTTTTTGAACGGCGCCCATTAAAGTAACCTTGTATTTAGCATGGGCACCAAATGGATTTTTTAACATCAATATTCCGTCTTTTTCTGCCTTAATGGTTACTGTCTTAACCTGTCCATTTTGCTTAGAAGCGCTCACTAAAAAAGCGCCCTCTGTTCTCAACTGATCAAATGAAACAGAAGACCAAGCCCCAGGTATGGCAGGAAATATTTCAATAAAACCCTGATATGATTGCACAAGCATTTCCTGAACGCCAGATGCAAATGCAAAATTTCCTTCGAGGGTAAATGGACGGTAGGTAAAACTCGAATACCCTTCTTTGGTTTGATCTCCATTTAAATGAAAACTATTACCTGCACAAAATGCTTTTGCAAATATTTGAAGTGCTTTTTGTGCCCCTTCACCATCTGCTATACGCGCTTTTAAATTACCAAGCCATGCATACGAATAACCACACCAATTGGATGGTCCTACCTTATCTAACAAATCAATAGTAGCCTTCATTATAGGCTTATCGGATGCGTTTTTCCACTGGTACAAGCCTAATGGAAAAATTGCCATAGTATGTGAAAAATGTCGGTGCGAACTGGTATACGCATGGTCTTTTGCAAACATCAATTCACTTTTTGTAGAAACGATAAAAGGCTCAAACTGTCCTAATATTTTTTTATACCGTACTGCTTCTTGTTCCTTACCTAAAACGCTTGCCATTTCAGCGGCTTTTTCAAAAACATATTTCATCAAAGACAAATCGTAATTGGTATTGGTTGTAAACCATGCATCCTTACTATTGTCATGAATTTCTGGACTCGAACTTAATGGAAGTACTCTAATTCCGGATGCATTTACACGGGTAAGACTTTCTAGATAAGTTGCTACTGCTGTGAACCAAGGATATGCTTTTGTTTTTAAAAAATGATCATCCATGCTATATTTCCATTGCCAATAAAAATGTTGCGACAACCATGCACTTACCGTAGGTGATAAAGCGTATTGTATCCATCCACCCATTTCAGTTCCTTCTAGCGTTGTAACACCCGGTACATTCAATCCCTTTGTTTTAAAATACAATTCGGTGTAGCGCTGGTAATTATTTTTATGCGCGTCTAAATAATCTGTAAATACACTGGATTCAACTAAATGATTGGCCGTATAACCTGGCCAGTAACTCATTTGGGTATTTAAATCGTGGTGAAAATCTCCTTTCCAAGGTGGAAGCCTTCCATTATCGGCGGTCCAAATAGCTTGCAAAGAAATGGGCGGTGCACCTTTACGAGAAGTGGATCCAAATTTATACTGCTCTAAATACCACTGCTTATAAAGTAGGGTATCTGGCACTTGAATACTAGATTTAGACCAGTAATTTTGCCACCATTTACTATGTGCAAGTAACTGAACAGCATATGAATTGGCATTTGCATTTTGGTATGCTTTTGAACTATCTCCTTTTGCAATGATGGTCCAAACCCCTGTGAGTGTATTTTTATTCGTATACCACCACTTTACTTTAACCGTGTAATAAAAACCACCCCAACCTATTTGCTTGTAAACCATTTCATGTGGTGTGCGCGCTACAGTCCCTTGCACATAACCAAGCCTAGATAAGTCATCACCGCCAACCACATCGCCACCAGCACTTGCTTTACCGCCATAGGCTGGTGCTATTAATTGTAGCGCAACACTATCTGAGATATTTGAAAACGAAAACCAACCAAGCTGCCCTGTTGCGTCCACAAAAGTTTGTAGCTGAGCGCCTGATTGCCACTTAACCGTGCACAATGCTTTTGAAATATCTAGTTGCGCACTAGTAACGGGACCTAAATGGCGGGTATCAAACTCTAAAGCCGCGCCTGGTATTTTACTGGGTGCCGGCTCTCTATCATAAGGTTCATCAAAAAGTTTTTGTACCGCTGCGTAATTATTTTTTTGATACTGCTCTTCTACCCATTTAAAACTAAATTCATTTCGGTGTAAATCCTTCATTGGACGTTCGTCCCAGAGCGTAGCACAGTCTAAAGAAAAGCGCAAATGATTTTCTTTTTGCCAAACCATGGCACCAAGCATACCATTACCAAGGGGTAATGACTCGTCCCACCGTGTAGGTAAACTTAAAAATTGAAGGTTGCTTTTTTGCAATTGAGCACTCACGCTATTTGCTATGAACAAAAATAAAGCGGTAATAAGAACAAAGAAACGAGGCATATTGGTACATTGGGTTAAAATAATAGCAGGAACAATTCAAATAGATTCAAATTGATTAACTGATGATAAGATAAAAATATTTTTTCAAATAAAGTGAGGAAGCGATTAAAAATAGTCGATTTTTAATGCCACAAACAATCACCTATGAAACGTTTCATAAAAATTACTGCTTCATTTATTGCAGTACTACTTTGTACCACATTTGCAACATCTACAAATGCGCAAAGCAAAATTAACCAAGATAGTATTGCACATAAAATGGGTTGGTTTGAAGATGCTAAACTTGGCATTTTTATTCACTACGGTATCTATGCAGTAAATGATGTTTCAGAGAGTTGGAGTTTTCATAACAAACAAGTAACCTGGCCTGCATACATGAGTCAGTTAAGTGGCTTTACTGCAAGTAAATACGACCCTATTGCTTGGGCTAATTTATTTAAAGAAGCCGGCGCGCGCTACACTGTTATTACTACCAAACACCATGACGGCGTTGCACTATGGGATACTAAAGAAAAACATTATGATGTTATTAGAAATACACCTGCAAAAAGAGATTTGATTGATCCACTTGTTACTGAACTGCGCAAAAACAATATTAAAGTGGGTGCTTATTTTTCACTTATAGATTGGAGCCACCCTGATTATCCAGGATTTTTAAAAGATAGCAGTAGGTATAAAGTAGCCAACGAACCAACGCGTTGGAAAAAATTCCAAGGGTTTTTTCAAAATCAATTATCGGAACTATCTACAAGATTCAATCCAGATTTATGGTGGTTTGATGGTGATTGGGAACACAGTGCCGAAGAGTGGGAAAGCAGTAAAGTAAGGACCAATTTATTGGCGCGCAACCCTGCAACCATTATCAACGGCCGTTTACAAGGCTATGGCGATTATGAAACACCAGAGCAAAATTTCCCAGTTACAAGACCAAGTTTTAAATGGTGGGAGCTTTGTATGACAACCAACGATAATTGGGGTTATAGAAAATCAGATACCAACTGGAAAACACCTTACGAAGTGATTTCAATTTTTGTTGACGCGGTTTCAAATGGCGGTAACTTATTATTAGATATTGGTCCTAAAGAAGATGGCACCATCCCGGACGAGCAGGTAAACATTTTAAAGGAGCTAGGTAAGTGGAACCGCAAACACGGTGAATCCATTTTTGGTACGATTGGGGGTATTCCACAAGGCCATTTTTATGGGCCTACTACTTTATCCAAAGATTCTACCACGCTGTATTTATTCTTACATGGTAAAACAAGTGGGCCAGTTATGGTGAAGGGCCTAGACAATAAAATCAAATCGGTAGAGGTGCTAGGAAACCGTGCGACATTAAAATCAAAGGTTGTCGGAAAAATTTCTTGGAGTCCTGTACCGGGGCTTGTTTACATAGATGTTCCAGCAACTTCATTAGACACGTATATCACTGTATTAAAAGTAACCCTAGATAAACCTATTAAACTGTATAGAGGAAAGGGTGGACTTGGTTAAACGTTCATTATAATTTTAAAAACCACAAAATAGCAGCTGCTTCTTTACCCCAGTCTTTGGTGGTTTTTACAAGATCGGCGTCTAATTGTTTGATGGTTGATTTTTTGGGTTTGCTAAGTGTTGGCAAAACATAATTAGGCGCGGCTTGCAAAGAAATACTCGTAGCAAAAATGGTAGTGCCTAAACGCGGTACGGCAATACCGAGTATCATACCTGGTAGTCCATTGAAATTTTCGGGACCTGCTTGCACCGGAATTTGATCAGTGTAAAATGCCACTACCACCACCGAGTCGCAAATTTTAGTGATTGCTTTTTTACATTCGAAACCTGCAATATCTCTAACCTCACCAGTAATCTTCCATTCGTATTTGACTAGACTATCATTTACTAAATACGTATTTTCAAAAATGGTCGTAGCACTTGTAACCGTACCAGATTCATGCTTTTGGTTGACGTAATTTGTTTCGGAAGGTTTAAATAACATATTTATATACTTGTTATCCGAATTTTCTTTGGTTAAATAATAAAAGCTTTCTTTACTATTAAACTGTAACGTAAAATTATCGGCTACCACTTTTGGAAACTGCTTTTTAAGTTCTTCCATCCACATATTGGAATCGTCTTCCGAATTACCAAGCGCAGCAAACTGGCTAATACGGCGCTCATAGGAAATGGTACCAGCATTTACAAAATTTACCTGAGCAGAACTTACGCTAACAAAAAAAGATAAAATAACGATATAAAGAATTCTCATAAAATCAAATTAAGGATACTGTAAAATTAGAAGCCCATAGAAACAGGCTTACCATTTTTTGAAAAATTATAGACGATACTAAATAAAGCATAACGTCTAATGCCATTATTAGCGGTTTCAGATATAAAATTGCTTGTGATACTTCTCTCTACAAACTGGTTTTGATTGAAAATGTCGTAGATCATAAGTTTAGCTTCCAACTTGTCATTTTTAGAAATCACTTTTCGCATAGAAGGGTGCACTAAAAATATATTACGCTGACTCGGGAATGCCACCGACTTTTGATACACCGTAATATCTGTACTTAGGTCTATGAAAAACTTAGCTTTTTTAAACTTAAATTGAAGATTTGAATTATTCCGGTACGACCAAAAGTTAGTAGAAGCACCAGGCCTAATACTAGATACCGTTTTATTATTGGAAGCCTCAAAATTGCTCCAAAAATTTATTTTCTTATCACCCCAATAAGACAACTCAACACTTAACCTAGAAGAAATGTTATCGTTGGTATTTTGAATACCATTAACAATATTATTATAACGACCGCCATTGATACCCGCACTTGTACCAAAATTTATCCCCTTATACAAATCAAAACCATAATATAACATGGCACCATAATTGTAATTACCAGTTACGTTTACATACTGATTAACTGACTTTCCAAAAGCATCAATCGTTGAAGCAGTTGCAATGGCATCATTGGTGTTGGAGAAACTACCACTTAGCTGCGCATACTTGCTTTTCATGACTTTAAAACTATTATAGTTGAACGAAAACCTGTTGGTGAATGACTGTCTTAAGTTAGCATTACCCACCGTAATATTAAGCGGATCTGTATTGTCAATAATAGGTTGTATTTGAAGTAGAGAAGGATTTTGTGTATTTCCTACATAACTAAGTATGAATTTTTTTTGCTGCTTGGGTGTAAAATTAAAAGTAGCAGATGGAATAAAGTTGGTAAAATTAATAGACCTGTTTGCATTTGTGGCATAATCAAACATGCTATAATTTGCTGTACCAACACCTGTACCAATATTAAAATTTAATTTTTTTACTGCATATCGATAACTGATATTTCCACTGTTATTTACCGTATTAAATTTAAAATGGTTACTTAAAGTGTCTACTTTAATTTTTGGCTGCCCAGCTTTTGCATCAAATGTGTTCCTTTCTGAATTGTTTCCCGCCAACCCTATTTTATAATTAAAAATCAAAAAAGAATTTTTACCAAGCGGCTCGGTATATACCGTACTTACGCTGCCCGCAGAGGTAAGTTGAGATAAAGATTTGGTTTGCGCAATGGTTTCCTGTTTAACAATTACGTTAGACGTATTAAAAAAATCATTTTGCGCATTTAAAAGTCCGTCTTGTGTTTTGTCTCCAAAATTAAAATCAGAATTTACAGAAATAGTTCTGCCTTTTTTTGCAAAGCGCATACGGTAACTTATTGTACCATTCAGTATTTTATCATTGGTACTACTAGTTGTGGTACGTTCAGTATTATTTAGTGGAGTGATACTTTCAGCTATATAAGAGCCCCCGCTAAAATTTGTAATGTTATCCGATAAAACATTAGCTGCCTTTAATGTTAATTTAAAGAGTCCGGTGCTATCGGTGCCCCACTGATCAGTGGTGGTAAATTTGTATTTCTTTTTTTCGTTGCGGTTTGAACTATTGGTATTGTTAATAATAGAATTTGTAGGCAAAATAGTTTTACTGTATGAACTTGTTAAACCGTTTACTATAAGCCTGTTGTATTGCGCACTGGTATTAATTGAACCTTTATCAAATTTATTACTATAGGTAGCACCCGCAGACTGCTGGTTAGGAAAACCAGTAGATCCGCCGCCATCTTCGCCATCGCCACTTGTCATAATCATTGACATACCACCATCTCCAAATTCTGTAACCATCCCACTACCGTCACCGTAATTTTGCGCCTCATCCCAATTTAAATTGTCAAATTTAGTGTTGTCGGTGGTAACATAACCAGCAATTTTTCGTTTGCCTTTAAAAGCATTGGTCATTAATTTACCATTACCAAACTGGTTAAAGTTGCTTCCAGCCTCTGCTTTACCAAAGTATCCATTTTTCTTATCTTCCTTTAATTGAAGGTTAATGGTTTTAGACTTTTGCCCATCATCAATGCCGGTAAATACCGCTTGATCCGATTTTTTATCAAATACTTGTACTTTGTCAACTACATCGGCTCTTAAATTTTTAGTCACCACCGCAGGGTCATCACTAAAAAACTCTTCGCCATCCACAAGTACCTTATTTACCTTTTCTCCTTGTGCCGTAATTTCTCCACGTGCGTTTACCTGAATACCCGGCATCTTTTTTAACAATTCTTGTACGTCGGCATTAGGGGTTACATAAAAGCTATCGGCTTTATATTCCGTAGTATCACCTTTTACCCTAATGGCCGATACTGTATTTTTTACAATCACTTCTTTAAGTATATGCGCCTTTGTATCTATGGCAATGTTGAGCACTGTCGGCGCAGCGCCCACAGTAATTTTATCTGTAAAATCGGCGTATTGCGGATAGCTTACCATAATAATATAATTCCCTGTTGGTAAGCTTGAAATACTAAATTCTCCATTATTTGAGGTTCTTACTGTTTTTACCAGTACCGAATCTTTGGCCCTTAATACATTTACTGAAGCGAGGGATAAAGCCTTTTTTTCGGTGGTATCTTTTATCGTTCCCTTAATGGAACTGATTTGCGCAAATGTGGCGAATGAAATTAAAAATGAAAATAGCGTAAGCGCTAGGCTTTTTTGTCCTTGAAATGATAAATTCATGCAGTTTGTTTGGTTCTTAGGGGTGCATTCTGAAAAATGCTGCACAAAAGTACCTTCTACTTTACAAAGTATTGCAAAACAAGCTGTTTAAATAGACGAACGGCAAATAAATGCCATTAATGTGTATTATTTCAAATACCAGTCTTTATAACGTGTAAGTCCTTCGATAAAATAATAGTCGGCGTAGGTTAATGGTGCATCTACTTCCGACTTATGCGGAAGCGATCCCACACTGTGCATGAGTAAAAAACCTCCATTTTGACCAAGCTTTGCTCTATACGCCTCCGATGACAAAGCCATCAAAATGGTTTCGGCTATTTGTAGGTATTGCTTTTTTTCTGCACCACTGGTATATTGTCCAAGTTCTAATAAAGCAGAGGCCATAATGGCGCCACTAGACGCATCACGAGGCACATTCGGTATTCCCGGTGCATTAAAATCCCAATAAGGTATTTTATCTGCTGGTAGGTTAGGATGAGACAATATAAACTTTGCAATTTTTTTAGCTTGGTTTAGGTAAGCAGGATTTTTTGTAAACCGGTACATCAAGGTATATCCATACAATCCCCATGTTTGACCTCTCGACCACGCCGACGAATCGGAAGCGCCTTGCCATGTTACTTTTTTTAAGATTTTTGCATTGGCCAAATCCCAATCAACTACGTGTACCGAACTATTGTCTGGCCTAAATTGATGTTCAATGGTCGTATTGGCATGGGTAACGGCAATTTCTTTATACACCGGATCACCACCATGATCACTTACCCAGTGTAGTAATTCAAGGTTCATCATGTTATCAATAATAACTGGGCAACTTAAACGCGCACTTGAATTCCAAGACTGAATCGATTTAATAGTAGGTCTATAACGCGTAGACAATGATTTAGCAGCAATACTTACAACATCTTTATACGCGGGGTTGTTGGTGTATTTATAGGCGGTTCCAAAAGAACAATAAATCATGAATCCTAAATCATGATTACCCGTATAGTATTTTTCTTTTTCTAAAATACCGAGTCGTTTTTCTGCTTCCTTTCTAATGTTTTCATCTTTGGTATAAGCATATAAATACCATAAAGTGCCGGGATAAAATCCACTACACCACCATTTGGTGTCACTTGTTACAGAGGTATTTGTTACAGCCACATAACTACGAGGCATTAAAGAATCTGGCGTATTTTCTTTTAAATACTGATACTGTTTAGTAGCAAAAACAAAATTATCTTGAATCAGCGCTGCCATTTTATTTTTTAAAGAAGCAGTTTGTGCATTACCAGGTTGAGCTATCACAAGTAAAAATGCAAAACCAAGGATATATTTTTTCATGTTCGAAATTTAATATTCTAATAAAGTTAATAATCGACGGCGTAATCCTTGGGAAATACTTCTCCATTCCATGCCCTTTTTTGTGTCCAATTGGTTGCTGGATCTGTCCAAAATGCATGAGATGCAGGTAGCCCAAGAGGCATAAATGCAAAAGACGCTAGATACATGCTGCCCGTGTTAGAATAGGAATCTGCAATATTGGATTGATTAGCACCCACAAAACCAAGTGTCAGTAAGCCATTTGCAGTAAATGTATCTTTTACAAAAACCCTTTTTAATACCGCTGTTAAAGCCGGCCTTACCTGTGATGGCAATACGCCCACTGGCAAATTATTTTCTAGTGCTAATGTAGCCAGAGGCCAAAAAGCACCTACCCGATATGTCGAAGATCTTCCAAACACCGGAAATGTTCCTTCTGGAGAAATAAAACGTTCTTGAAATGAAGCATAACGCTGCATTCTTTTATACGCAAGATCTAGTTCCGCTTGTGTTCTTCTTCCTTTACTAACATTTACACGAAGTACAGTTACTAGCATGGGCTGAATTACAAAACCATTGTAATGATCAAAATGAAATTTAACACCATCGCTATACCAACCATCACCCACATACCAACCTTGTATCTTATCAATACCTGCATCGATGCGCGTCGCATCAAATGGTGCACCGATGCTTAATAAAAATGTTTCTACAATCGCAGCAAATAAAACCCAGTTATTATTGGAAGGCTTAATGGCACGAAGTTTAGTAAATTCTGCAATAAAACGCTCTTTGGTTTGCTTACTAAGCGGCTCCCAAAGTGCAGCAGGCGCTAATAACAACGCCTCTGCTAAAAATGCAGCATCTACAAGTGGTTGCGCCACTTTTGGTGAACCCCAATATAAATAATCTGGACTTTCCGGATCCACGGCATGTGCGAGTGATGCATGTATTTGATCCCGCATTTTTTTTCTAATACGCCCTTCTTCTGTATCATCATCCGGCAAGGCAACAAATGGGGCTATACCAACAATTAAACGTCCAATAGCTTCCATATAAGCAACATCCTTATTTCGATTATCCCAGGTAGGACTATATTCCATGGGCATTGTTTTTTTGAGTTCCCCTTTACTCATCGATGATAAAATGGGTAAAGCTATTTTGTCAAGTAGCTTTACCCAGTAGATTCGGTCTTTTAGTCCGTTTGCATCTAATGCGCCGTCAAACAAATTTGCATCAACTACACTAGCGCTTGTAATAACGGGCGCAAGACCCACAAAACTTAATATAGACGATAATTGTATAAAATTTCTTCTTTTCATCATTGTATTATTTCAAAATGAATCTCATAAAAGGCTGGTGCCATCACCTATCTGCATCACATATTTGCCCATACTGCGCCCAAATGTATTTTCGAAAACAGTGTTGATGCGGCTGTATACAGCTTCGAGTTCGGTTGTTTGCACAAGCGCAATTACACAACCACCAAAGCCACCACCCATCATTCTTGCGCCAATAATAGCTTCCTCTTTGATGCAGTTTTCTACAATTAGATCCAGCTCTGGGCAACTTACTTTATACAGTTTACTTAAACCAGTATGTGTTTCATACATGCGTGCACCAAATGCATTTATTTCACCAGCAAGCAAATGATTACAAGCGACTTCCATACTAGCAATTTCTTTAATCACATAGGTACATCTGTTAAACACATCCCTTGAAATAGTGTCAGCTACTGCATTTAACATAGTTAGCGTCGCTTCTCTAAATGATGTAATAGAAAATTTTTGACGAATCGCTGCTATACCTGTTTCGCATTCCTGTCTTCTAGTATTATACTCCGATGATGCTAGTGAATGTTTTACAAATGTGTCAAAAAGCACAATACTAATACCTTCTAGTTTAAATGGGAAATAGGTATAAGATAAATCGGCACAATCTAATTTTATAACATGATCTACTTTACCAAACATACTCGCAAACTGATCCATCACACCACAGTTAACACCAACAAAATTATTTTCGGCACGTTGGGCAACTTGCACCATTAATTGCTTACTTATATCTAGATCAAAAAGATGCTTGCATGCAAACACGGTAGCACACTCAAGTGCTGCAGATGATGACACCCCTGCACCAACTGGAATATTACCTGTAATGAGGATATTAAAGCCTGAAATAGAATGTCCATTCTTTTTAAGTTCATCAACAACTCCTAACACATAATTAGGCCAGTCCAAATTAGAACGTTGCAAAGCAGCATCAAGGCTAGTTTGATAATGTTGAGAGATATCGGCAGCGTGTAATACAATTTGGTGATCGTTTCTTTTCGAAACGGCCACATACATATACTTATCAATAGCTGCGGGAAGCACAAAACCACTATTATAGTCTACGTGTTCCCCTATTAAATTAATACGTCCTGGTGACGCTATAACAAATGAAGGCGCTTCATTAAACTGCTGGGCAAATAGCGTGCTTACTTCCGCCTTATTCATTAAATATAACGGTTAATTAAATTTTCGATGAACTCTTGCTTACCACTAATGGTTGCTGGCTCCCCTGAGGCAATTGCTATGTCTCTTAAATCTTCTAATGAAAGTTTTCCTTGTTCAAAATCTTTTCCTTTTCCAGCATCATAGCTTGCGTAACGCTCGGCTCTAATTTTTTTATACTCTGACTGCTGTAAAATAGCATCTGCTGTTAGGAGCGCTCTTGCAAAAACATCCATGCCTCCAATATGCGCATAAAATAAATCGGCGGGATCTGTGGAGTTACGTCTAATTTTTGCATCAAAATTAATACCGCCTCCTTTAAACCCACCTGCTTCTAAAATAATAAGTAGGGCTTCTGTTAATTCATTGATATCAGAAGGGAACTGATCGGTATCCCAACCATTTTGATAATCGCCTCTGTTGGCATCCATACTACCTAATAGTCCAGCATCGGCAGCTACTTGCAACTCATGCGTAAACGTGTGTCCTGCAAGGGTTGCATGATTTACTTCAATATTTAAACTAAAATCTTTTAATAAATCGTGTTCACGTAAAAAACCAATCACGGTTTCACAATCATAATCGTATTGATGTTTAGATGGTTCACAAGGCTTAGGTTCAATAAAAAACTTTCCGGTAAAACCATTTTTTCTACCATAATCTCTGGCAGCTTTTAAAAAGCTAGCCAAATGCTCTTTTTCACGCTTCATGTTGGTGTTTAATAAACTCATGTAGCCTTCTCTTCCTCCCCAAAAAACATAATTTTCCCCACCGAGTGCAATGGTTGCATCGAGTGCTGCTTTAACTTGCGCGCCTGCATGTGCAAGCACGGTAAAATCTGGATTGGTAGCTGCACCGTTCATATATTTCCTACTAGAAAATAAATTGGCCGTACCCCAAAGTAATTTGATGCCACTCGCCGCTTGCTTTTCTTTTAAATACGCCGTAATGGCTTGTAAGCGCCTTTCGTTTTCATGAACATCATTTGTATATTCAACGGCATCTACATCATGAAAACAATAATAAGGCACGCCTAATTTTGTCATGAATTCAAATGCAGCATCTGCTTTGTCTTTTGCTCTTTCAATAGGATCTGATTTTGTGTCCCACTCAAATAAATGCGTTGGTTCACCAAAAGGATCGGCACCAGAACCACAAAAGCTATGCCAGTATGCACACGCAAATCTAAAATGCTCTTTCATGGTTTTGCCTGCCACTACTTGATTTTCATTGTACCATCTAAATGCTAGTGGATTATGTGAAGAAGTTCCTTCGTATTTAATTATTTCAATCCCTTTAAAAAATTCTTTAGATCCTGTAACTACTGACATACATTATATTTTAAGACTTTAAATTTATTGATTGTTTTTGATTTGAAGCGCCAATTGTTGTGCCCAATTTTTATAAGCGGCTTCATAGTCTTTGGTTCCAGAAGGCTCAATGATCGTAACTGGCTTACTATTACCAAAAGCTTCCTCAATTGTAGCATATACCTTGGCGCCATAGCCAGCTCCAATAGCGGCACCCTTACTTCCATCGGTATGATAGAGCTCTAACGGCACCCCTAATGTATTGACAAAACAGTCTGCAAAAACATCACTTAAAAACATATTGGCTTTACCAGCTCTAATAACTGTTGGTTGCACTCCATTTTGCTGCAATACCGTAAAACCATATCGCATAGCAAATACAACGCCTTCTTGAACTGCACGAAATAAATGCGCTGCTTGATGTCTATTAAAATCGAGCCCCAAAATATGAGCGCCAATATTTTTATTATTGAGCATACGCTCCGACCCATTACCAAATGGAAGTACAGCCACACCATCTGATCCTGGCGCAACAGATGCCGCGAGTGAATTCATCTCGTTGTAACTACTAGCACCCAATTTATTTTTGATCCAACTATTTGAAATGCCTGCACCATTTATGCATAAAAGCACACCAATACTATTTTGTTCAAGTGTATGATTCACGTGTGCAAATGAATTAACCCTAGACGCTGTATCTGCTTGCAAACTATCTGATACTGCATATATCACTGCTGACGTACCAGCAGTGGCAGCAACTTCGCCAGGATTTAATACGTTTAATGAAAGTGCATTGTTTTGTTGATCCCCCGCTTTATAGGTTACTGGAATCCCTTTTGGAATGCCAAGTTCACTGGCAATATGTTCAGTTACATATCCATGTGTATCAAATACCTTTTTGATTACCGGTATATGCTCTGGATCGAGGCCGTAATAATTCATAACTGCCTCAGACAAACAATTGTCTTTAAAATCCCAAAACATGCTTTCCGATAATGCAGCGATGGTGGTAGTTATTTCACCAGTTAATTTCATCGAAATAAAATCGCCGGGAAGCATCATTTTATGTATTTGGGCATAATGCTCAGGTTCATTTTGCTTGACCCATGCAAGTTTTGACGCCGTAAAATTTCCTGGAGAATTTAATAAATGCATTAAGCAGTAATCATTACCGATTTGTTCAAATGCTTTTTCACCTAAGGCTACCGCTCTATTATCACACCAAATAATACTATCCCTAATTACGTTGTGATGGTTATCTACTAATACCAGTCCATGCATCTGGTAGGCAATACCAATCGCACCAATATCAGAAGGTTTGTAGGCCCCAGTGGCATGTAATTTTAAAATGGCTGCCTTAACATGTTGCCACCATACATTGGGTGACTGTTCTGCCCAGCCCGGCTGGTGAGAAATAATAGCAGCCTCGGTTTCGGGATGTTGTGCAGTAGCCAATACCTTACCATTAGCGGCGTCAAGTACAGAAACTTTTACAGAAGAAGTGCCTAGATCTATTCCTAATAATAACATACAATACAGTAGTAAGGATGAACTCAAATTGAGTCCTTAATATTACTGAATTAGTAGCGAAAAATAGAAGAAAAAATAAAAGATTATTTGTGGCCTCGTCAGGAATCGAACCTGAATCTGGAGCTTCGGAAACTCTTATACTATCCATTGTACTACGAGGCCAATTGCAAGGTGGGTAGCAAAAATAAATCAATTGCAAATACGCGCGCGTATTAATTAAGGCCTCGCCGCCGCTTTACTCCTAGCAGTGCTTTAATGGCCGCTGGCAAAAAAACGCGTGTAGGCACAGAAGCCATTATATGCAAATCGTCAATTAAAGAAGATTCATTGTTTAAAAAACGAAATACACGGTCTGGCGGATTTTTAGAAAATATATGAGTAAAAATAGTAGCGCCATCTAACTTTTTGTCTTGTAATACCCTAAGTAGTACGGCGTCGTATAAGCCAAACTTTTTTTGTGAAAAATCCAGCGCCCTTAATGGATTTTTACCCGCCACTACATCAGCTATAATCGCTTTTGTTTTTTCTTGAATAAAATGAAATGCATAACCACTACTTCCTTTTACTTGACCACCTGCAACACCCATGTTAATGATGTTTCCAGCGCCACCCGAAAAAGAAAAATTAGTCATCGGTATTTGACCAAACTCTTGATGCGTAACCTCGTAATCAATACTGCCATAGGTTTTTTGGATATAATCCGTAATGGCTTTATCGTACTTTTTGTCTTCTAAAATGCTTGGGGTAAATAATGTATACTCTACAAGTGCGGTAGTAGACGAGGTGGGCATCACATACATAAAGGTAGTACCCTGCTCTTGATCTACGGTAAAATCCATAAGTGTGGCCACCGCATCATTAAAAACAGGCGAAGCTGTTTTAATTTCAAAGCCTTTAAAATGCTGCCATAAAAAATAATCAGAAGCCTTTTGCGCCAATAAATTTACCGGTTCAAATAAAATACTATTAAAAACTTTATTGGTGGTAAGTGTTTGATTTTTGAGTTCAACGCTAGCACCAGTTTGCTTAGTTTGAACCGACAAAACGGGTTCTGTGCAAAATGTAATGTTTGATTTGCTAGCAGCGAGTGATAAAACATGCGTATACAAATCAATTCCTCTTATCATTTTATAAACAAAGGGCGATAAGTTCAATTCACTTTTATAAGAGGGAGCAATAAAAGAAACATGCTTCCATTTTTTGATTACAATAGGTTCAAAAATGTCTGGTTCATTTTCCCAAAAACACCAGGTTCGGTCATTGGTATTTTTTTGAGCTGCATCAATCACCAAAATTTGAGCCGTATCAAAAAACGGATGCTGCATCATGCGCATAAGTAAACTTAACCCCGCTAATCCCGCGCCTGTAATAATATAATCGTAATGAGATTTCAAAAAAGCCTATGCTTGATTTTGAAGGGCTTCGTCTTTGCGTACTTTGTCCCAGTATTTTTTTGCGACAATTAGCATACCAAAGCTTTCACCATCCTCTTTGCCGAGGTGCTTATGGTGCATTTTATGCGCCCATCTAATGGCTTTGATGTATTTATTATTAGTTCTGGTAAATAATTTAAACCGCTGGTGAATAATAATTTCGTGGACTAAAAAATAGGCAAAACCATACATAGCGATACCGGCACCAATGCCCACCGACCAGTAATTTTGCGCCATACTACCTAACATGATACAAAGCCAACTTGGAATGGCAAATATTAGAAAGAAGGCATCGTTTTTTTCAAAAAAACCGTCAGTTTTTTGGTGGTGGTCTTCATGCAAATACCATAAAAAGCCATGCATTACATATTTATGCGTAGCCCATGTAATAGGTTCCATCAATAAAAAAACGCCGATTGCAACAAAAACATAGATCATGGTAAATAATTTCGAAGTGTTAAAAAAAACAGCACTTGAATACATAACAAATGTAGTGCAAAAGGGTTGGCTTTAGGTTGCTCCCATTTTCGAAATAAAATAAGCAAACCGGCGCTCACTAAAAACCAACATACATAATTATACATAGGAATATCTAGTGATAACCAGGTCCAAAAACCAAGCTTAACAGCAACAGGCTCCATCAACCAGTCAAATAAAACGGCTACAATGGCCGCATCTATTACAAATGCTATATTTTCGATCCGTTTAGGCACCCTTTCCCCTTCTTTTAAAAAATGATGTTGTAACCAGCGGTGCAACATCGTCATTATAGTGCCGGCACAAAAAACAACTACAAACCAGTTCATGCCAATGGTGAAAGGGACGTCCATAAAACCAGGGCCTAATACTTTTCCATAAAAATAAGATCCAAACAATAAACCCGTGTTCACGCCTATTATTTCGGAGAGCATGCCGGTAACAAATGCAGCTAGAAAAAAATACCAAAATTTAGCAGATAAGGTGGGCTGATTCCAAAGCAGCAGCACAAACATGATCCAAAGGTTGAGTGGGGTGTTGGCAACAAACCAGGCTGCATGTTCAGAAATTAAGATCCCTAGCATACCACTCACATGAAAAAGCAGTGCTATAAAAACAGAAATGGTAAGTTTATATTGATCTAAAAAAAGCCTCATAACCTCCTATCTTTTGCCACTAAATTACTCATAATTTCTGCACTTTTTAAACATAGCGGAATACCACCCCCCGGGTGCACACTGCCCCCCACAAAATAGAGGCCCTTATACTGCTTGCTAAAATTGGGATGCCTCAAAAATGCAGCCATGGGCGCATTAGAACTCGTACCATACAAAGACCCTTGATACGAAGCCGTATTGGCTTCAATCAATAATGGATCCAATATTTTTTCTGTTTCAATTAAGGACTCAATGGGCTCACCCAACATACGTTCAAGTTTTGCAAGCACTTCTTTTTTTACAGAGGCAGTAATTGCAGCCCAGTCCTGACCGGTATTGGCAGGTACATTCACCATCACAAACCAGTTTTGTTTACCAGCTGGCGCCTGAATACCTGGCTCACACACAGAAGTAATGTTGATATAAACGGTTGGATCATTAAATGGAATTTTTACATCAAATAAATGAGCAAATTCTGCTTCGTAGTTTTCTGTAAAAAAAATATTGTGTAAACTAAGCTGTGGGAATTCTTTTTTGATACCCCAATAAAATATTAAGGCACTGCTGCTCCGTTCTTGTTGTAAAATTTGCTGCGCCTTAGATGGCTCCGATAATAAATTGAGATACGTAAAATAAACATCCGCGTTACTTACAACTAAATCAGCGGGTACTGCACAATCATTCACCACCACCCCTATTACTTTGTTATTGGATGTTGTTATTTTTTGAACCGGGCTATTAAAATAAAACTGAACTCCCTTTTTCTTTGCTACCGCCACTAGGGTTTTGGTAATTGAAATCATGCCGCCGGCAGGATAAAAACTTCCCTCATTGTGCTCCAAATGCGCGATGAGCGTAAGCATACTAGGCGCCACATAAGGGTTGCTACCATTATAAGTAGCGTACCTATTAAATAGTTGTACTAGTTTTTTGGAACTAAAAGACCGCTCATTGTGTTTATGCATCGACCTAGTGATATAGGGTAGCTTAAATGCACCTAGCGCCGATAAAAGTGGAATTTTAAAGAGCGTAGAAATTTTATGCAATGAATAATTTAAAAACACCTGACCAATGCGGGTGTATAATTTTTCAGAAGCTGCTAAATAATTTTTGATACTGCTTACTGGCTCTCCCGTTTTATTATGCGCTTCTTTGGCAAATAAATCAGGATCTGCTGACGCTTCAATAAACGTTCCATCTTCATAAAAATAATGGCATGATACTGGCATTTTCTGGTAGGTAAAATAATCAGCTAGTCTTTCTCCTACTAATGCAAGTAATGCTTCTAATTGATGTGGCTGGGTAAATAAACTAGGGCCTGTATCAAACTGATATCCTTTTTCTGAAAAAAAACCAAGCTTGCCTCCTGGCTTATCTGATTTTTCATAAACATGTACTTCATACCCTTGCGCTACCAACCTAATACTTGCAGCAAGTCCTGCAATACCGGAACCAATAATCACTGCTTTTTTAGGCTGCATGTATTTTATTTTGCGGGTCTGCCATCCATGCTTTTAATTTTGGATAAGCAATATGAAACCATGCAGTAAAACGCGCTGGCGTTTCCTGTATTTGCTCCTCTAATTCCTTCTCTGTCATAAATGCATAAGAAGCTACTTCGTTTGGATTAAAATGTATTGGGCCTTCGTATATGCCTGTAAACACATGATCAAACTCATGCTCTGTCAAACCGTTATCAAATGCTGCTTTATAGGTAAAATCAAATGCTTTGGTAAGGCTTGTTGTAAATCCCATTTCCTCTTGTAATCTTCTGTTGGCTGCGTCCGCAACATGCTCACCCGGCCTTGGATGACTACAACAGGTATTGGTCCAAAGTCCACCGCTATGGTATTTTGAAAATGCGCGCTGCTGCATTAACAGAACACCATTTTTATTGAAAACAAAAACACTAAATGCCCTATGAAGTACTGCCTGCTCGTGTGCCGCCATTTTTTCCATGGTGCCCACGGGCTCATCTTTTTCATTTACCAGCACTACTTCTTCTAACATAAGTGTAGGCTTTATAAAATATTTAATTGACTTCTAATGCCGGCTTTTGCAAGTATAAATGCCTTTCCATAATCTGGAATACGCACACGTGATTCTAAAATATGTGCAGGTTCTAGGCGTTGTATTTTTTTAAACAAAGAGAGATAGTATTTATAAGCAACATACACACCAAATCTAGCTTTGATAGGCAAATTTAAAATACCTGCATACGCTTCGTCAAAATCTTTTTGAATATCCTGCTCAATAGCTAGTTTATCAGCCTGGGTAAAATTGGCAAAATCGCAATCCGGAAAATACATACGGTCTAGCCCTTCAAAATCGGCTTTTACATCACGTAAAAAATTAACTTTTTGAAATGCAGATCCTAAACTTTTAGCCGCAGGCTTTAATGCATCATACTGCGCCTGATTGCCTTCACAAAAAATATACAAACACATGAGACCTACCACTTCGGCACTACCATAAATATAGGTTTCGTAACCGGCTCTATCGTAAGTATGCTTTCCTAAATCAAGTTCCATACTGTATAAAAAAGCATCGATAAGTGCATGATCAATACCGTAGTGGTTTACGGTCATTTGAAAACTATGTAAAATTGGATTTAAACTAATGCCTCTTTCGATGGCATCATAGGTTGCTTTTTTAAATTCTTCAAATAAAAGCGCTTTATCAAATCCGTGAAAAGTGTCTACAATTTCATCCGCAAAACGAACAAAACCGTAAATATTACAAATGGGTGTGCGTAAGTCTTTATGCAACAATTTAATCGCCGAAGAAAAGCTAGTGCTATACTTTTCGGTGGTTATTCTACTACAATCCTGACTCACTTCATGAAACAGGTCCATCATAGTTGTTTGGTTTTATTTGTTGAATAATGTTTTACTACTTGACCTGCTACCACTTCTCCACTTATCAAACTTGGTGGTACACCTGGCCCCGGAACGGTTAGCTGTCCGGTATAAAATAAATTTTTTACTTTTTTACTACGGCAGCTTGGTTTTAAAACAGCTGTTTGTAGTAAAGTGTTTGCAAGCCCATATGCATTGCCTTTAAATGCATGATAATCCAATATAAAATCTGATTGCGCAAAAGAGCGTTTATAGACAATGGCATCTTTTACAGATTGACCGAGCCTCTTTTCGATGCGGGTTAACATTTGATCTAAATATTTTTCCCTTACTTCCTCTGTATCCCCTGCCAACCCGGTTGCCACTGGCATGAGTAAAAACATATTTTCATGTCCTTCTGGCGCCGATGTGCTATCTGTTACAGAAGTGATACTCATATAAAAAAGTGGATCGGTGGGCCAAGATTTTGTGGTATAAATTTCGGCACCATGCACATCAAAGGATGTATCAAAAAATAAAGTATGGTGCTGAACGTCTGTTAATTTTTTATTGAGTCCAATATAAAAAAGGAGACAACTAGGTGCCATAACGCGTGAATCCCAATAAGCAGCACTGTAAGACCTAGCAACAGCAGGCAATAGCGCCGTTTCGATGTGGTGATAATCGGCGCCACCTATAATAACATCTGCTTCGAAATTTCCTTTACTGGTACAAACGCGTGTTGCTATTTTATTTTCAACTTCGATAGCAGTGACTTCGTGTTCAAATTTAAATTGTACACCAAGCGACACCGCAAGTTCATACATCCCTTCTACAATATTGTACATACCAGTAGATGGGTACCAGGTACCGCCTTTAATGTCGGCGTAATTCATAAGAGAATAAAGCGCAGGTGTATGCTCTGGTAAAGCGCCTAAAAACAAAACCGGAAACTCCATGAGTTCACGCAGTTTTGGATTTTTAAAATGTTTAGCAACGTGCTTTTTAATGGAATTAAAAACATCGAGTTTAAAAACGCCTTTAAAAAGTTCCCAATCTAAAAATTCGGTAACAGATTGACCCGGCTTGTGCACGAGCTTATTAATACCTACTTCATATTTGTAGGATGCTTCTGCTAAAAATAAATCGAGTTGATGACCTGCACCTGGTTCAATGGTATCAAATAAATTTTTGAGTTCATTGTATTTGGCAGGAATATCCACCGGACCATCAGACCAGTATACGCGGTAGGACGGATCAAGTCTTATCAGCTTGTAATAATCGGATACTTTTTTATTAAACTGATTGAAATAACGTTCAAAAACATCGGGCATCCAATACCAACTGGGTCCCATGTCAAATGTAAAACCGGCGGCCTTGTACCTACGTGCTCTTCCACCTGGTTGCTCGTGTTTTTCCAAAACGGTAACATCCCAACCTGCTTTTGCCATAAATGACGCAGCAGACAAGCCGGCAAAGCCGCTTCCAATAATAATTACGGATTGTTTCAAAGTCCAATAAAATTAAACAAAAATTAGTAGCGGTGCAACTGATTTTTTAGGAGCTTACGTGCAAAGTGAATTCTGCTTTTGATGGTACCAAGTGGCTCATTTAACATGTCAGCAATTTCATGGTATTTATAGCCATCAAAATATAAAAGAAATGGATTTTTGAAAATAATAGGTAAGCTATGAATGGCTTCTTGTACTTCTTTTAAATTAAGTTTTGCCACCGCCTCATTACTAACAGATGTTTGGTTATTGTCAATTAAAAAATCGTTGGGGGTATTGTCAAAAACAGTGGCTTGCTTCGATTTTTTACGGTAATCATTGATAAAAATGTTACGCATAATCGTATACAACCAAGCCTTTATATTGGTACCTACATTGTACTTATCCTTATTAGCAAGCGCTCTAAACAGTGTTTCCTGCACTAAATCTTTTGCTGACTCATTATCACGGGTAAGGGTAAAAGCGAAAGGCTTTAAGAATGTCGTGTTATTGATGATGAGCTCGTTAAATTCGGGAGTAGACATTTTGTTTAATTTTATAAAATCAAAGTTAAACAAAGAAATGTATCCCGCAATCAATTTTGTTTAATTTTTTAAAAAAAATATTAAACAAATAAGGAGCTGAAAATCAGCTCCTTATTTAATATAGTTGGTATAATAGGTGTTTTTTACTAGGCCAGCTTGCCTAAATAATCCATCACTTCAGGTAGCGAACGCTTCAAATTAACGTTAGCTGGAATCGTTTTTTTATAGCTCTGGGTTAATAATCCAGAAACAACCACTGAGTAGTTAGACATAGTAGCGCCAACTTTACCCAAAAACTTCTCGAAATTAAAGTTGCTAGCCACTGAGGTGAGGTGGGTATAGAGGAATGTAGGTGCTTTTAAATCAGCAACATATACCACGTCACGCATTGGAACGTTTGCACCTAAATACAACACTTTAACACCGCGTGATTTAAGTAAATAGTACATAAATAAGATACCAAGCTCGTGGTGCTCGCCTTCCGGTAAGAATAAAAGTGCGGTGGTACTTGCTTGTAATGCAGGCATCGTTTTTTCAATACCTACAATTAGTTTTTGTCTAATAATGTTGGTTACAAGGTGCTCCTGCGCTGGATTAACGCGGCTTGTAACCCACAGTATACCTATTCTTTCGAGGAAGGGGAAAATAATTTGTGTGATTGTTTTTTCGATCCCCTTACTTGAGATTTGAAAATCTAGTACCGATTCAAAATCTTCGATGCGAAGATCTACCATGCACTCAATCAGTTCATTTACAATTCTTTCGAGTTGCGCTTCCGACTGTGTCAATGAAAGGATTCTTTCTTTCATTTCAATCGGTTTCATTTTGTCAATATGGGAAATTTTATACCCATATTTATTGAGTAACGCTATGTTTAACAGCGTAATAAGCTCTTCATTGGAATAATAGCGAATATTGGTATCTGTTCTTGAAGGATTCAAGAAATTATACCTTTGCTCCCATATACGAATGGTATGGGCTTTAATCCCAGAAAGGTTCTCTAAATCTTTAATGGTAAATGCATCCATGACCCTATAACAACAAGTCCGACAATTTGTTTAAACCTACCCTTTTATTCCTTTTAAATACTGCCCGTAGCCGCTTTTCTCGTATTTGGCAGCCAGTTTTAGGAGTTGAGTTCGGTCAATAAAGCCCATTCGGTAGGCAACTTCCTCAATACAGCCTATTTTTTGGCTTTGGCGCTTTTCAATAACCCTTACAAACTCGCAGGCGTCGCTTAAAGAGTCAAAAGTGCCAGTATCCAGCCAAGCGGTTCCGCGGTTCATGATGCCCACTTGTAAAGTGCCACGTTGGAGGTATTCGTTGTTAACGGTCGTGATTTCATATTCGCCCCTAGCAGAAGGTTCGATGTTTTTTGCAATTTCTACAACGTCATTGTCATAAAAATATAAACCAGGCACCGCGTAATTTGATTTAGGCTGCACCGGTTTTTCTTCGATAGAAATGGCTTTTTTATTTTCGTCAAATTCCACCACACCATAACGCTCTGGATCATTCACTTCATAGGCAAATACGGCAGCGCCTTCGATATTATTAAATGACTGTACGAGTTTACTAAAGCCTGCGCCGTAAAAAATATTATCACCAAGCACCAGCGCTACTTTATCGCTACCAATAAAATCAGCACCAATTACAAAAGCTTGCGCAAGTCCGTTTGGTTTTTCTTGAACCGCGTAACTAAACGTACAACCCAGTTCAGAACCATCTTCTAGCAAACGCTGAAACTGCACGCTGTCTTCGGGTGTAGTGATAATTAAAATTTCTTTGATACCCGCTAACATTAAAATAGAAAGCGGATAATAAATCATAGGCTTATCATAAATAGGCATTAACTGCTTACTAATTCCTTTTGTAATGGGATAGAGTCTTGTGCCTGAACCACCTGCTAATATGATACCTTTCATGATGTAGTCTTTTAATTTATAAGGAAGCTGCATAGTCTGCAAAGCTTCCAAGTGTTTTATCTTTTTCAGACAATATGATTTCACTGTCTGCTAACTGCCAATTGATATTTAAAGCTGAATCGTTGTACATAATACCCACTTCGTTACCAGGCTCATAAAATTTATCAACCTTATAAAAAAATGTTGCTGCTTCACTTAATACCACAAAGCCATGTGCAAATCCTGCGGGTACAAAAAATTGTTTGTGGTTACTAGCAGTTAATTCAATGGCAAAATGCTGCCCAAAACTAGGGGAACCTTTTCTTAGATCTACGGCGATATCTAGTACAGATCCTTCTAAAACCCTTACCAGCTTTGCCTGTGCAGCCGCACCCCTTTGCATGTGAAGCCCTCTTAATACCCCCTTACTTGACCTAGATTGGTTGTCTTGTACAAACAAAATATCCAGACCCGATGCTGCATTAAAATCTCTTTGATTAAATGTTTCAATAAAATAACCTCTTGCATCGCCATGCACTTTTTCATGAACGATAAAACAGTCTTGTAAAGGCGTTTGCTCAATTCTCATTATCTGTTCGTATACATTTGGTTATAGTAAGTTTGATACGTACCACTGGTTACATTTTCTAACCAAGCCGTGTTTTGCAAATACCAATCGATGGTTGCAGCAAGTCCTTGTTCAAAGGTAACAGAAGGAGTCCAACCCAATTCTTTATTGAGTTTAGTTGCATCAATGGCGTAACGACGATCATGTCCTGGACGGTCTTTCACATAGGTAATCAATTGCTCACTCTCTCCTTTTTCACGACCTAATTTTTCATCCATTTGCGTACAAAGTAATTTAACAAGATCAATATTGGTCCACTCATTAAAGCCGCCAATATTATAGGTGTCGCCTTTTTTCCCTTCATGAAAAATTAAATCAATAGCACGGGCGTGGTCTATCACATAGAGCCAATCGCGTGTGTAGAGGCCGTCACCGTATACCGGCAATGCTTTTTTATTGATAATATTATG
Organism: Bacteroidota bacterium; assembly: GCA_947461125.1. Classification (GTDB taxonomy): domain Bacteria; phylum Bacteroidota; class Bacteroidia; order Chitinophagales; family Chitinophagaceae; genus Sediminibacterium. The sequence goes on from CANHHX010000007.1 coordinate 36,691, forward strand.
AATAAATAAAGGAATTAATTTTTCTGGAAAATGATTGGGACCATAATTGTTTGAACAATTAGAAACCACAATGGGTAAGTGGTAGGTTTCACCGTAGGCTCTCACAAAATGATCACTCGCCGCTTTACTTGCAGAATACGGTGAGTTTGGATCGTAAGAGGTTGTTTCGGTAAATAGTCCTTCTTTTCCTAAACTACCATATACTTCGTCCGTTGAAATATGATAAAATAGGTGATCGCGCTTACTGTCCCAAGTGCCATCGTGTGCATTTTCGTAACTTAAATCCTGCTTCCAAAAATCTTTGGCCGTATTTAATAAGTTTACGGTACCAATAACATTGGTGTACACAAAATCAAGTGGTGAAACAATAGAACGGTCTACATGTGACTCGGCAGCCAAATGAATCACATCCGTTATATTATGCTGCTCAAAAATATTTTTTAATGCCGCTGCATCTAAAATATCTGCCTTTACAAAATGATAATTAGGAGCGTTTTCGATGTCCTTTAAATTTTCAAGATTACCTGCATACGTAAGCGCGTCCAAATTAAAAATTTGATACTCTGGATATTTGGTCACCATCAAACGAACAACATGCGATCCAATAAATCCTGCACCGCCCGTAATTAAAATATTCTTTCCCATAATACTAAATAATAATATGAGCCTATCTAGGCTACTTTTAGGCCTGCAAAATACATAAATCAGACCAACATTTGCTATCTTTCGATCATAAACAATTGCTATGCAACAACAACGCTACTATTCTTTAGACGTATTTAGGGGTGCTACCGTAGCGCTCATGATACTCGTTAACAACCCTGGTAGCTGGGGAAACATCTATGGACCCCTTAAACATGCCCCTTGGCATGGTGTAACCCCCACCGATTTGGTGTTCCCTTTTTTCCTATTTGCGGTGGGTAATGCGATGGCTTTTGTGATGCCAAAATTTGAAGCTGGCAGCAGTGCTGCTTTTTGGAAAAAAATTACCAAGCGCACCTTACTCATATTTGGTATTGGACTCTTTTTAAATTGGAGTCCCTTTATTAAATGGGAAGACGGCGTACTCGTAGCTAAAAAATGGGAAAACGTTAGAATTTTAGGCGTGTTGCAACGCATTGCACTGAGTTACTTTTTTGCATCTATCATTGTGTATTATGCCAAAACAAAAGGTGCGTTTGTACTAGGTGGCATTTTATTATTAAGCTACTGGTTTATCACCGCAGTTTTTGGAACCCCAGGTGACCCTTATAGCTTGAACGGTTATTTTGGAACCGGTATCGACAAACTTATTTTAGGCGAAACGCATATGTACCATGGCGAAGGCGTGGCGTTTGATCCAGAAGGTATTACCAGTTCACTCACCGGTATTGTACAGGTGATTTTTGGATTTTTAGTAGGTCAATACATTCAACAAAAAGGAAAGTCTTTTGAAATGCTTGCTAATCTACTTATTAGTGGCGTGGTATTAATAGTAGCAGGACTATGTTGGGACATGGTATTTCCAATAAATAAAAAAATATGGACGAGTAGTTATGTTTTATACACGACAGGCCTTGCCATTGTAACGATCAGTGTACTCATTTATTTAATTGAGTTTAAAGAAATAAAAGGTGCTTGGAGCAAGTTTTTTGATGTATTTGGAAAGAACCCTCTTTTTATATTTTTCTTGTCGGGCTTTTTGCCAAGAGTACTCGCGCTACTGCGTTTCGAAGACCTTAGTTTAGAACCAGGACACACCACCACCAGTGCATTACCTTGGTTTTGGAACCATATTTGCAAACCTATTTCGGGGGATTTACGCAACGGATCTTTGGTTTACGCCATATGTATGATTGCCTTTTATTGGAGCATCGTGTATGTGCTCGACAAAAAGAAAATTTACATTAAGGTGTAGGTTGCATTGATGCCGCAAAAATTATTGTTGCGAAATTTCGTAATGCGCATATTTTTTTTTGGCCCTTTTAGTGGTATCTTCAAGTATACCCAACCAGTATAATAAATAAATAATGGGGGTTATAGGGAAACGTAGCAAATCATAAAAATAACGTTCTCTGATGTAGGTAATTTTTACTAGTTTTTCTAGAAAAAATTCAGCATGTTTTTTTGCTAAATAACGGTGAATAATAACCGTTCTTTCTTTGTTATCAAACGCTGAAATCATTGAGTTATGTAAGATGCGGTAATAATATAATTTTTCATTGATGAAATGAAACACAAAATTATTTTTTGAGGCACTGATCCAAAAATCCCAATCTTCAAAACCATAGGATGGCATGACTTCATCGTACCCGCCATTTTTTTCCCAAACTTCTTTTTTGAAAATCGCACAAGCATCTGCGCAGTTACCTGTAACAAGTCCTAAATCATCAAATGGACGCACTTTAAATTGACGATTTTTAATTTTAGTATCGCCAAAAAATTGCGGCGCAGCATATACAATATCCGCCTCGTTTTTTTCCAGTACAGGAACCGCTTTATTGATATAATCGGGACTTATTTTATTATCCGCATCTAGTGGCAAAATGTATTTTCCAACAGCTATTTTAATGCCAGTATTTCGTGCTTTACCAGGTCCTCCATTTGTTTGATGAATGACGGTGTAATTCAACTTTTTTAAACTCTCTAATTTTTCAAGTGTGGTAGTATCAGAAGATCCATCATCCACAATGATGATTTCAATATCGTAATTGATTTTTTCAACATCTATACTATCCAATGCTTCCTGAATATACTGTCCGTGATTGTAACAAGGAATAACGATACTTACTGATGTGTATTGATTTGTCATTGATATGTTTGTGTGTTATAAAATTAAAACATATAAATTATATTATTTATTATAAATAAAAAAAGCCACCTACAACTAAATGTAAGTGGCTGGTTATAAATGAGATTGGATCTTATAAAAACATTGTAGCCGCTAGTTCCAAACTTTCTGGCTTACCAACATCTAATAATGTAGCGCCGGTGTGATCGTAGGCCATAATATTTTGTGTAGTACAGAGGTCTAGATACACATCCACCATCGAAAATTTACCCGTCTGATGCATCATCGAAAGTAATCTGGTATCAATTACTTGAATACCACTAAAGGCCTTTGCCTGCAAGTGTCCCGTGTTACTGTCATTTAAATGACCTGGCTTATACTCACCGGTATTTTGATTTTTCCATCCGCACAATTTACCGGCTTCATCAAACAAGAAATACCTACTACTGTTTCTGACAGAAACAGCGAGCGTAGCGAGCGCACCCGTGCTCGAATGTGCATCAATAACTGCTTGTAAATCTAAATTGGTGAGTATGTCTGCGTTGAGCAGCACAAATGAAGTTTCGTTCTCAAAATACCAAGCTGCTTTTTTTAACCCACCACCCGTTTCTAGTACAGCGTCCGTTTCGTCCGATATAGTAATGGTAGACCCCCATCCATTATTTGCAGTAACGACATCTATAATTTGATCTGCAAAATGATGCACATTAACAAGCACTTCTGTGATACCAATTTTTTGCAAGTATTCGATATTACGCTGCAATAACGACTTGCCGTTAACTATGGCTAGTGCCTTGGGGTGCTTATCTGTAAAAGGTTTTAGCCTTGTGCCGAGTCCTGCCGCTAGTATCATTGCCTTCATAATAACTATTTTACCCAGTTGGCTTTATTGGTGTGAGAGAGTTGTGTTTTTATTTTATACTTATTGCGAAGGTGCCTTGCCGTTTGTTCTGCAGCATATACACTGCGGTGTTGCCCGCCGGTGCATCCAAAATTGATTTGCAAATTTTGAAAACCACGTTTTAAATAATCTTCTACCGTAATGTCAATTAAGTCCCAAACACTATTTAAGTACTCATTCATTTTTGTACGCTGTTCTAAAAAGTCTTGCACCGGTTTATCAAGGCCCGATAGTTTTTTATAATCATCATAACGGCCCGGATTTAAAATGCCACGCATATCAAACATAAAGCCACCACCATTTTCAGAATCATCTGTTGGGAAGCCTCGTTTATAACTAAAACTATTGACAGACACAATGAGTGGTGTAGCTTCATTGGCTTGCGGCGGTTCAAAACGCGCAATCATTTCATCAGACATCACAATTTTTAAAACCCTATCAAACTCCGGCGTTACAATACCCACGCGTTTGTTTTCAATAAAAAATTGAAGGTTACGCATAGCAAGTGGAATGCTCGCTAAAAAGTGTGCTTTGCGTTCAAACAAACCTCTAAATCCGTACGCACCCATTACTTGCAAGAGTCTGATTAATACGTAGCCATTGTACTGGCTCACAAAAGTAGTACGGTCTACGGGCTCTTTTAATAAAATGTCAACTTGATCCATGTAATAGTCAAGCAAATTGTCTTTCCACTGTTCACTTAACTCCGCTTTTGCTTGCCATAGTAAAGAAGCCACATCATATTGCAATGCGCCTTTCATACCACCCTGAAAATCTATGAATTGCACCTCATTTTGATTGACAATAATATTTCTACTCTGAAAATCACGGAACATAAAATACTTATGCTGCGTATGTGTTAAATAGGTACTCAATGCTTCAAAATCTTCAAGCATGGCCTGCTTGTCGTAAGGAAGTTGCAGGGTATCTAAAAAGTAATATTTGAAATATAAGAGATCGCTTAAAATGGCTTGTTTACCAAACTCTTTTGCCGTAATACACCAGTTGTAATTAAAGCCTTCATCTCCTTTAATTTGCATACGCGCAAGCGCCGCTAAACTTTTTTGAAATAGTGCATATACATTTTGAGAGTGTCCTTCTTTTTCTATTTGATTGAGTAACGACTCGGTACCTAAATCTTCTTGGATATAAATGGTATCATCATTATTTACCCCAAGCACTTCTGGCACTGGAAGACCCGCTGCTTTAAAATGCTTACTAAAATGTATAAATGTTTGTGTCTCTTTTTGATTAAGGTTATAAGTAGCGATATAGGTTTTGCTTCCTTCGTATATTCTGAAATAAATACGATCACTCCCACTTTGTGGTAATTTTTCTACCCTGGTAGCTGCAGTGCCTTTGATAGAGGTAAATAAAGTTTCTATTCCGTTAATCACTGACTCCATAGCAAAATTGATTTACAACGAAAATAGAACTTAGTATGCAAACCCCAAATTTGCTTATAAAGTTTGTAGCCCAAAAACGCTTACCTGTTTGCCCTTATCAAGCGCGTGCTCTTTACGAATGAGTGTAACGGTGCTGAGTTCAAAAAATGGCTGCGCTACTTTATTTACATACTGCGCCGCCAACTGTTCAAAAGCTGCGGGCGGTAGTGGCGAAGTGAGTGCAAGTAAAGGTTGCTGTATCAGTTTTGAAGGCGTACATCCATAACTTTTTAAATACTGATCGAGTACTTGCAAACTAGCGGCTAACTGTGTAAAGGGTTGTTGATTGGCAATACGCATAAAAATACGTCTAGAAGGTAGGGCTCCAAAACCATCGATGGCCACCCTAAAACTTTTTTGCTGGCTAATAATACGGTGCATCCACTTGAGTAAAGTAGTTTCCATATGCTCAGTGGTATGAAACTGCGCTAATTCAATAACCGGCTTGTCGGTAAAACCAAGGGTGCGTGCCCAATTTGTAAAATCTGCGTCGGGGTAGGCCACCAACTGATACACCCCAGTGGTGGTAAGGGTTTGACCTGTAAAAACAGTGCGCGCGCTCATATGAATGTCCATAACTTTTTTATTTTGGTAACTATTTTAGCATAAATTTACTAAATATTTTAGCTAAATCAAAACTTTTTTATTGTTATGGATAGTCAAGAATGGCAGGGGGCTGCCTATAAAGGCTCCAAAAAATACACCCAACAAGACGTTGTAACCGCCAATGCCACTGGCTTTGGGGCCGCCACCGACGATTATATGGAAAGGGGTATTGACCTCAACGAGCAGCTCATTAAAAACAAGCCTGCTACCTTCTTTTTTAGAATGAACAGCCACGCCATGACCGGTGCCGGCATTTACCCCGGCGATATTTTAATTGTAGACCGTAGCGTTAGAGCCAGCAGTCAAAAAATTGTAGTGGCCATTTTAAATGGTGAACTTTTAATTCGGCGCTACACCGATAACGGTGTTAAAAAAATGCTTTCTGCCGAAAATAAAAAATGCGCCGACATTGAAATTGATCCACTCGCTTCTTTTGCAGTATGGGGCGTGGTGATCTATTGTATTCATGCTACTTTATAAAATACAAAATGGTTGGGATTGTAGATTGCAATAGTTTTTATTGCGCCTGTGAACGTTTATTTAAGCCAGATTTACTACACAAGCCCGTGGTGGTTTTAAGCAACAATGATGGCTGTATTATTTCCAGAAGTGACGAAGCAAAAGCAGTAGGCGTAGAAATGGGTAGTCCCTATTTTATGCAAAAAAATGATTTGAAAAAAAATGGTGTCATTACTTTTTCTTCTAACTATCATTTATACGGTGACCTAAGTTGGCGCGTGATGGAAACGCTAAGAACTATGCTACCAGAGGGTTGTGTAGAAGTGTATTCTGTAGATGAATCCTTTATCGACCTCGCACATATTGAACCAGCCGCCTTATCCTCTTTTACTGTTTCACTTAAAAACATCATTGAACAGTGGACCGGTATTAGTGTTTCGATTGGCGTAGCACCTACCAAAGCACTGAGTAAAGTAGCCAATAGACTTGCTAAAAAAAATAAACAAATAACGGGCTGTGTATTGATTTTAAATACGGATAAAAAAATTACACAAGCGCTTCAAAAAACACCCATTGCTGATGTGTGGGGTATTGGTTACCAGTATGCTAAAAAATTAAGTGCCTACGGTATTAACACTGCGTACGATTTAACACTACGTACCGAAAATTGGGCGCATCAAGAATTAGGAGGTGTAGTAGGCGCGCGTTTGTTTAGAGAACTCAAAGGATTTCCTTGCATCGATATGCAATCGGAAAGAATTACCAAACATATGATTGCTACTACGCGCATGTTTGGAAATCCCGTTACCACGCTTCATGAGTTAGAAGAAGCGGTGGCTACCTACACTGCACGGGCCGCAGAAAAACTGCGCAGACAACACGCAGCAGCGCGCGGCATTACGGTGTTGATTGTGCCCAAACAGGAAGTGAAGGGCAGTTATTACCGGCATGGGCCTACAAAATCGGGAGCTGTTCGCCTGCCCCTTGCAACGGCGCTTACCAACGAGCTCGTAAAAGCAGCCCTCGAACTGGTAAGAAGCTTATTTGAAGCGGGTAAAACCTATAAAAAAGCAGGGGTTATTTTAAGTGATATTGTGCCTGAAACCGTGATTCAGGGGAATTTATTTGCCCAAGCACCAGACAATACCAAAGCGCGCGCCCTCATGGAAGCCATCGACAATATCAACTTTTCGATGCGGGGTGATATATTAAAATTTGCAGCCAGCGGCACTACCCGCAACTGGAAAATGCGCCAAGAAATGCGGAGCCCCCGCTATACCACACGCTGGGATGAACTTCCGCTCATAAAATAAAGCTTCAAAGGTCCTGTGCATAAGCCTCTAAGAAGTATTTTAAAATTTACACGGATAAATTGCGGCGGTACCTTAAATTTGCACAATTTGTAAATAATGACCCACCCTACGCTCAACTCCAACGAATCCATCCCTTCCGGTAAGAAAAAAGTAATTGTACTTGGTAGCGGCCCCAATAGAATTGGCCAAGGTATCGAGTTTGATTATTGTTGTGTACATGGTTTGATTGCTATTAAAGAGAGTGGTTACGAAGCCATCATGGTCAACTGTAATCCTGAAACAGTTTCTACCGATTTTGATATGGCCGACAAATTATATTTCGAGCCAGTGTTTTGGGAGCACTTGTGGGAAATCATTGAACTAGAACAACCGTATGGTATCATCGTTCAACTAGGGGGTCAAACAGCACTTAAATTAGCCAAGCGTTTACATGAAAAAGGGATTCGCATTATTGGTACTTCATTTGAAAGCCTAGACATGGCCGAAGACCGTGGACGTTTTAGCGATCTATTAAAAGAATTAGAAATCCCGTATCCATCTTATGGCACAGCGCATACCGCAGACGAAGCCATTGAAGTAGCCAACAAAGTTGGGTATCCTGTACTTGTAAGACCTAGTTACGTTATTGGTGGACAGCGCATGCGTATTGTCATCAATGACGAAGAAGTAGAAAAAGCGGTTATCAGTTTATTAAAACATATTCCGGGTAATACTATTTTGATTGACCACTTTTTAGACCGTTGTCAAGAAGCGGAAGTAGACGCCATTTTTGATGGAGAAACGTTTCACATCATGGGTGTGATGGAACATATTGAGCCAGCAGGTATTCATAGTGGTGATAGTAACGCGGTATTACCAGCGTTTAACTTAACGCCAATGATTGTAGAAAAAATGGAATTCTACAGTGAAAAAATTGCACGTGCCTTAAATATCAGAGGTCTTATTAATATTCAGTTCGCTATTAAAAATGGTCAAGTATATGTGATTGAAGCAAATCCAAGGGCTTCCAGAACAACACCATTTATTGCAAAAGCGTATCAAATTCCGTACTTAAATATCGCCACCAAAGTAATGCTTGGTGCCAACAAACTCACCGACTTTACCATGGTTAAAAAACTAGATGGCTATGCAATTAAAGAGCCAGTATTTAGTTTTGACAAATTTCCTGGAGTCAACAAAGAGTTAGGGCCAGAAATGAAAAGTACCGGAGAAGCCATTCGATTTATCAAAGATTTACACGATCCTTATTTCCGCACGCTATACAAAGAACGTAGCATGAACTTATCTCGATAAGTAAAGCGTAAATACGGGGAAACTTCTACCAAAATACAAGGATACCTGCGCATGTGCGATTATAGCGCATAGGTTTGAGCGTGTCCGTATCTACGCCTCCATTTTGGCATCAAGCACCATTTACCAGACTATTATTTCCGCTTGTAATAGGGATTATTAGCTGCTATTATTTATTGTATGGCATTTTCACAAATGCGCATATCAATGCCGGTATATATATAGGAGTAGGTGTTTCCATTACAGGTCTCACATTCATTGGTAAGCTTACCACATTTCAAAAGTACCGATACCGATTTTTACAAGGCCTACTACTACAAATTATATTTCTATGCCTAGGTATTGTAGTAATGCAAAATCTGTTGCAGTTGCGCGCCCAAGAAATCGGATTAATAGCGTCACATAAAAATGGTGTAGTTTATGTTATGCGGTTAACCGAACCCTTACAACTAAAAAATAAAACCTATAAAACAGCCGCTGTCATTGAAAGTATTGGCCATACAAAACAAGAAATAAAGACACAACTGAAAATAATAATACACTTCGCATTAGATAGCAGCCCTGGTAACATACAACTTTTAACTGTTGGCAGTTATATTGCCACTAACATACAACCTAACCTTGTACCTGATACGCATAACCCAGGCGGGTTTCATTATAAAGAGTGGTTGTTTAGAAACGAAATCACACACCAACTTTATTTGGCAAAAGGAAGTTGGATTTTACTACCCAGCAAAAAAAGCAAGCAATATGTACAGGCACTGCAACAAAAAATTAGCAATCGCCTTCAACAAAACATTACGGGCAAACAAGAAAAAGCAGTGGCAGCCGCACTTTTAATTGGCTACAAGAGGGACATCGATTCCGATTTAATGAAGGCGTATAGCAATACCGGCGTGATTCACGTTATTGCCATTAGTGGTTTACACCTTGGATTAATTTATGGTTTACTCCTTGGTATTTTTAGTTGGATGCCGGATTCGACAATAAAAAAATGGACCGCGCCACCTATTATGCTATTCGTGCTTTGGGGCTTTGCGCTCGTTACAGGAGCCGGCCCATCCATTGTAAGAGCGGCCGTCATGTTTTCATTTATCATTATAGCAACGATGGTAAAACAAAATTCTAGCATACTAAATGCACTTGCTGCTTCCGCATTTTTTTTACTCCTACTGCATCCATTTTATTTATGGGATATTGGATTTCAACTTTCCTATGCAGCCGTACTTAGCATTGTCTTGTATCAAAAAATTATTTTTGATAGCCTCTATTTCAACTATAAATGGATACAAGCCTGCTGGCAGTTAAATGCCCTTACATTAAGTGCGCAAATACTCACCCTACCACTTGTTGTGTATCATTTCCATCAGTTTCCCAATTATTTTTTGTTCAGCAATTTTATAGTGGTGCCACTGTCTAGTATTATTTTATATGGCTGTTTACTACTGCTTCCATTTGGGGCCGTTGCCTTTATTGGTAAGGCTTTGTCGGTCGCAACCAGCTTACTCATTACTAGTATGAATTGGATCATTCAAAAAATGAATACATTAACATATGCCACTACTAGCCATTTAGAAATAAACACAGTTCAAGTGGTTCTATTTTTCATCCTCATCTTTTGCTTCACGCTGTTTATACAAACCAAAAAAAACAGATGGTGCTTTTTTAGTTTAATAGCCCTTTTATTTGCCTGTTGCATACATAGCTATCATCACACAAAAGCGGCAGGGCAAACAACGCTGACAGTATGGTTTGTTCCCAAAACAACAAAAATCACTACCCGTTATGGATTGGGGGCAGAACAACCCCTTAAAGCAAGTAGCCATGCATTTTGTATTGGGCATACCCGTTTTTTACACATTGGTCAAATGGTGCAGCTTAATAATAGTATACGCGAGGCACCAAAAGTGGATATCCTTTTAATAAGCAACCTACCAAGGTCCCCAATAGCCTTACTCGCAAAGCAGTTTAAGGGCTCACTCTTTGTATTTGACAGCAGCATACCGTTGTGGAAAATGGAGTCGTGGAAAAAAGAAGCAGAGGGCCTACATTTGCGGCATCATTTTGTTTCTCAACAAGGGGCTTTTGTCCACCAATCAAGCAATGGAAAAGAAAATTAAATCGGCGCTCATCTCTGTCTTTTATAAAGATGGTTTAGAGCCTTTAGCACGTCAATTAGTCGCTCAAAACGTAACCATCTACTCGACGGGTGGAACGCAAAAATTTTTAGAAGATTTAGGCATCACTTGTGTTGCGGTAGAAAGCTTAACAACCTACCCTTCTATTTTAGGAGGCCGTGTTAAAACCTTACACCCTGCTATTTTTGGTGGCATACTTGGTCGTAGATATGAGCCGCAGGATTTGGTTGAAATGGAGCAGTACCATATTCCTGAAATTGATTTAGTGATTGTTGATTTATATCCTTTTGAAGAAACACTTGCAACCACCACCGAGGAAAAGGCCATCATCGAAAAAATTGATATTGGTGGTCCTTCTATGATTAGAGCTGCTGCAAAAAACTTTAGAGACCTTGTAGTGATTGCTGCAAAACAAGATTATGCAGTACTAGAAACCATGCTTGCTGCACAAGCCGGTACTACTACGATCGAGCAAAGGAAAGCCTTTGCTGCAAAAGCTTTTGAGGTGGTGATGCATTATGATATTGCCATTAGCAACTACTTTAATCCTGCACCTACACAAATATTACGTTACGGTGAAAATCCACACCAACAGGCAACATTTACAGGTAACTTACAAGCACTCTTTACACAACTTAATGGTAAAGAATTGTCTTACAACAATTTAGTAGACGTTGATGCAGCCGTGCAACTCATTGGAGAATTTAATGAGACTACTTTTGCCATTATCAAGCACACCAATGTTTGTGGTATTGCTGCAAGAAGCACTGTTAAAGACGCTTGGGACGCCGCATTAGGTGGCGATAACGAAAGCGCTTTTGGTGGCGTGCTTGTAACCAATAGTACCATTGATACAGCTACCGCAAATGCTATCAATGAAATATTTTTTGAAGTACTCATTGCACCAAACTATGAAGCAGGCGCACTCGATATTTTAAAAAGTAAAAAGAACCGAATTTTATTACAACTCACTGGAAATACCACTACACTAAAAACACCAAGTAAATCATTACTTAACGGTGTTTTAGAACAGGGGCCTGATACAGGCAACTTTGACACTTGGAACGAAGTGGGTGGCAGAACCACCACCGAAGACGAAAAAGAAAATTTAATATTCGCCAACCTGGTTTGCAAACATTTAAAGAGCAACGCCATTGCACTTGTAAAAAATAAACAATTGGTGGGTAAAGGATGTGGTCAAACTAGCCGTATAGACGCACTCAGACATGCCATCGAAAAAGCACATCAGTTTAATTTTGATTTAAAAGGCGCCGTGCTAGCATCTGATGCTTTTTTCCCTTTTAACGATTGCGTACAAATTGCACAGGAGGCAGGCATTGGGGCATTTATTCAACCAGGTGGATCGGTAAGAGATAAAGACAGTATCGAATACTGCGTGGAACATAAATTAGCGATGGTGATGACAGGTCTTCGTCATTTCAGACATTAATAAAGCGTAGAAATGACTACCAAACAAAAAGCATACATAGGGCTTGGGCTCACCAGTATCATTTGGGGCACTACCTGGGTAGCAAGTAAGTATGGTGTCAAACAAGGTATGCTTGCATTTGAGTTATCGGCCATCAGAAACGGACTTGGTGGTTTGTCTTTAATTGTATTTTTTTTAATCAAAGGACAAAAGCTCCCAACTTTTAAAGAATTCAAATGGCTCTTAGGCATGTCTATTTTACTATTTGTAATTGCCAATGGTTTTTCCACCTATGCCTTAAAAGAAATTCCAAGCGGGCTTGCGGCACTCATTGCGGCCCTCTACCCACTCAGTGTTGTAATCATTGAAAAAATAAAGTACAACAACACAAAAATCACATCACTTACTTTTCAGGGCATGCTACTAGGCATTATTGGCATTGGAATTGTTTTTTATGAAAACCTCGCGGTACATAACTCGGCGGGTTATTTTATAGGTGTTTCGGTATCACTCATTGCTATGCTAAGCTGGAGCTTTGGCACTATTTTTATTGCACGAAACAAAATGAACATGAACCCCTATTATGCAACGGGTTGGCAAATGTTTTTAAGTTGCTTTTTTTTAGGTGTTTTTGCAGCGGCTTCCGGTAAATCTATTCCAATTCAAGAAATAACATTAACCGTTTGGATGGTGATTGCATATTTAATTGTAGCAAGTTCCATTGTTGCATTTGCTGCATTCATTTATACCATGGAGCATTTGCCACCAGCCATAGCATCACTCTATGCTTACATCAACCCCATTGTAGCAACTATTGTAGGTGCATATACTGTTAATGAAAAACTCAGCCTTCCTATATTTATAGGTTCCTTTGTTACACTTACCGGCGTATACCTCGTAAATAGATCGATGAAAAAGCAACACCAAGAAATTATTCCTGTTACGGACGCGGACGGGATGTAGTTTTTTCCTTCCACATTTCATTGAAAGTTTTTGGCGTAAAGTCAAGTTCAGAGCGGTGTACCGCCCAACCCTTAAATACTTTATTGACTACCCAGTTTTTCATTTTACCATTACCCATATTCATCATGGGTCTATTTAAACTGGCTACCATCCAAGCCTTCCACGCAACGCGCTCTGCAAGTGTGCTTGTACCCTGCGATACCGCTTCATGACGGTTATCTAATAAGAGCTCATGTAAATTGATGCGCATAGGACATACCTCGGTACAATTGCCGCACAAAGAAGATGCATTACTTAGGTGTTTGTATTCATCCACACCACTTAAATAAGGTGTAATGACTTTACCAATAGGGCCACTGTATGTTGTTTCGTAAGAGTGGCCGCCAATATTTTTGTACACAGGGCATGCATTTAAACAAGCGCCACATCTAATGCAATAAAGCGCTTCACGCGCTGTAGTATTCGCAAGTAAATTGGTACGGCCGTTGTCTAGTAAAATCACAAACATTTCTTCGGGACCATCAGACTCATTTGCTTGTTTCGGGCCCGTTAAAATAGAATTGTATACGGTTACTTTTTGACCCGTGCCATAGGTGGCGAGTAGTGGCCAAAAAAGTGGAAGATCATGAACAGAAGGAATCATTTTTTCGATGCCTACAACGGCAATATGTGTTTTAGGCCATGCGCAACTTAAACGGCCATTGCCTTCATTTTCAGTGATCGCAATGCCCCCAATATCGGCAATTAAAAAATTGGCGCCCGTTACACCCACTTCTGCCTCAGTGTATTTTTCGCGAAGCTTAATTCGTGCAACCTGGGTTAATTCTTCGGGTGTTAAATCTGGTTTGGTGCCAAGCTTGCTGGCAAATAGTTTAGCAACATCTTCTTTGCTTTTGTGCATCGCTGGTGTTACAATATGATATGGTGGTTCACCATCTAATTGCTGAATGTATTCTCCTAAATCTGTTTCTACGCTCTCAATACCACTCGCTTCCAAGAAATCATTCAAATGAATTTCCTCGGTAACCATACTCTTACTTTTCACGAGCGTTTTGCAATTTCTTTCTTTGCAAATTTTTCCAATCGCTTCTAATGCTTCTGCGGTATCATTGGCCCAAATAACAGTCGCACCTCTTGCCGTAATTTTTTGCTCAAACTCCAATAGGTATTTATCTAAATTTTCAATGGCTTCCCACTTAATATTTTTTGCGCGTTCACGTGTAATATTAACATCGGTAAATTGTGATTTACCAATGGGTACAACGGCGTTGTATTTAGAAATATTGAAATTAATTTTTCTACGGTGCTCTAAATCGGCAGCCTTAATGGTACTCTTTGCTATAAATGATGCAGCTGTTTCAGACATGCTTATTTTTTTTGACTTTTTTGATGAAGTGCCGTTGCTTCTAATGCTTCGTAAAATTCGGTTCCGTATTTACGTATTAAAGATTCTTTTAAAAATTGATACACTGGTACTTTTAACTTTTTTCCAAGGCTACAAGCTGCACTACACAAATCTTCACGAGGTTCATAATTCACATATTCCATATCCGGATCACGCTTGCTCTTTTTTGTTTTTACCGGAAACAAATGGCAACTAAGTGGCTTTTTCCAATCTAATTTACCGTCGTTATACGCCTGTTCGATTCCACATAGTATGGTCCCCGTTTTATCTTTGATACCGTATGCACAAATACCGCCGTTAATGGTAGGAGTAACCCAGCCAAACTCGCGGTCGTATAAATATTTACCTTGCTTTTCTACCTCTTTGATCCCTTGTGGGGTCATATAAGGTTTAATGTCTTCGTAATGGGTATTTAATTTTTCCAATTCCCATTTTTCCATGGGTGCACCCGCGTCACCATCTTCACAGCATCCGCCTTTGCATTTACTTAAATCGCACACAAACTGCTCCTCTAAGAGCTCATCTGAAACTAATTTGTTGTCTATGATAATCATGGTTGTGCGAATATAATTAGTTTTTCCACCTAAAAGTGTTTACCAAATGCTTCAAATCCGTTTTAATAAAGTCATTGACAATAGCCAAAGAATCGGCATTGGGCGTAGCGTCAAAATAAAGGGCGCCTCTTAAAAAATGCTTGGTAGAATCCGTTAAAAAAAACTGATTGGCAGTAGCGGCATCTCCGCCTACTGTAAAAAACAAACCACTTACCCCATTTGAGGTATTTACGAGTGAGTCATCGATAGAATAGGCTTTTGCAGACTGCTTACTCGTCATAAAAAACGAATGCTTTACCAAAGAGTCAAATTTATATTTTCCGATTTCTTTATAACTCACATAAATACGGCCATTAAACTCCGGAAAATCAACATTGATCCACCACTCATTTTCCGTGGCTTCTCCAAAAAAAGTAGAGTCCTTTACCACTTTGGCATACACAGGATATTCAAATGCATAGGGATAACCTGGCTCATCAAACAATTGGTATTTTTTTTCTGGAAAATTAATTTTGTAATAACCAGTGGGCTTTGGGGTATGCACGCTGTTGCATGCCATAAAACATAAAGCAGCAAAACCAAAAAATAAAACAGATAACTTGATTTGCCTTGGCATGAAATATAAATTAGTTAGGGTACTGGCGCTTAATGGAAACCTTGATTTTTTGAAGTCTATTTTTAGCTACTTCTAATACTGTAAATTCAAAATCGCCGGAGGTTAAAATAGCCGCAGGCTTTGGAAAATCACCAGCCAGTTCAAGCACAAGTCCCGCAAGTGAATCACTCTCTCCTTTTACCGCATCAAATGTTTCGGTGGGAAGGTCCATGACCTTGCACAAATCCTGAATCATCACTCGGCCTTCAAAAATATAATTGTTCTCATCAATTTTTTTATAGTCGCTATCTTCTTCGTCAAACTCGTCTTTGATTTCTCCAATAATTTCCTCCAAAATATCTTCTAGGGTAACAATACCACTGGTGCCACCAAATTCATCTACTACTACCGCAAAGTGTATTCTTTTAGACTGAAACTCTTTTAATAAATCTTCGATGGGTTTTTGTTCATGCACAAAGTAAGGAGGCCTTATAAGCTTATGCCAGTTATATGTGGCGGTTTCATCTAAATGAGGCACCATGTCTTTGGTATGGATAATCCCAATTACTTCGTCTAAGTCTTCTTTGTATACCGGAATACGCGAATAATTAACTTCACGTACAAATGCAATGAGTTGATCAAAGCTAATTTCCTGATCTACACCGCTCACATCCATGCGGGTTTTCATAATTTGCTTGACCGTGATATTTCTGAACTTAACAATACTCTTTAAAATATTTTTTTCGTTTTCGGAAGCGGTTTCGTTGGTTGTTAAATCAATGGCATGATCAAGTTCTTCTAAACTATACGCACTCGCCGATTTATTGGCAAGTTTTCTTTCGATGATATCAGAATATTTTACAAGTGGCTTACTAAGCCCCATTACTAAATAGGAGATGCCATAAACGATGCCGCCAAAATCTTTTGCAAAACGAACATTGTTTTGAGTGGCTAAAACTTTTGGCATGATTTCACCAAATAGCACGAGTAAAAAAGTAACCGCAATAACTTTAATCACAAACTCCACCCATACCGCATTGAACTGTTCAAAATTGAACATATTATCTATGAGTAAATTTGATATGATAATGATAGAAATATTGATAAAACTATTGGCAATTAAAAGAGAGGCTAATAATATTTTAGGCTGCTCAATAAGATCTACGATTCTTTTATAAGCAGTTTGCTGCTTAGACTTTAAAACATTGATGTCTTTAAAGGTCAAGGAAAAGAAAGCAACTTCGGCGCCCGATAGCACAAAAGATAAAAACAAAAGTACCACCAAAATGAGCACCAAAACAGTAGTACCCTGGGGTTGAATAGCGCCCAAAAAAGATTGCGCAAAAAATAATCCCATTCCCAAATGATCGTCCAAAGTGAGCGTAAATTTAGTACCCTACAAAAATACCAATAATTCAATTACATCGCACACTAGCAAAACCGGGCATAAGTGGGTTTACCAAACAAATTCTTCGTTAAAATACTGATTGATCAATTTGGGAAATGGAAGTGCCTTTAGTTTGGATATTTTTTGCCATTTCCCAGCGGTCATAGTAGCTGGTTTTTTTGTCAAGGCGATGCGTATAAATTGAGCCGTAACAATTTGATGGGTAAGTTGTTGTTTTATTTCGGAGGAGCGGTCAAGTAATTGAATAGAAGATACCCCTAATTGTTCCTTTAAAAACTGCTTTGTACTCACCTCATTCCATCCTATTTTTTTACCAGCATCTAGTACATAAAATTCAAACAAACCCTGCCAAATATCTTTATGTTTTCTTTCGGTTACCCAAATTTCATCTTTTACCTGCAACAAAAAATAATACAATCGACGCTCTTTTTTGATGAGCTGTTTTTCTTTAATGGGAAGTTGATTGACCTGCGCCGTGGCATGTGCAACACAGGTTTTTTGTAGTGGACAAATAGTACATGTTGGCGCCAATGGTTTGCATACGGTGGCTCCAAAGTCCATGATAGCTTGATTGTAAAGGCCTGCGCGTTTTTTATCGAGTAGTGCCGCTGCGCGTGTTTCAAATATTTTTTTACCCGCAGAAGAATCTGTTGGAACATCAATGCCCTCGTATCTAGCAATGACACGAAACACGTTTCCGTCAAGTACGGCATGTGGCGCATTAAATGCAAATGATGCAATGGCAGCAGCTGTGTAAGGACCCACTCCTTTTAATGTTAAGAGCGTTTCATACTCTTTTGGAAAAACACCCTTATACTTTGATACAATCTCTTTTGCTGTAAAAAGTAAATTTCTGCAACGGTTATAATAACCCAGTCCTTCCCATAATTTAAACACCGTTTGTTCTTTTGCTTTCGCCAAATCAAAAACGGTTGGGTACGCCTGAATAAATGTATTGTAATAAGCAAGTCCTTGTTCTACTCGCGTTTGTTGCAGAATTATTTCGGATAACCAAATTTTATAGGGGTCCTTTTCGCCTTTCCAAGGCATTTCTCTGGTATTTGTATGGATATGCCAATGAAGGAGGGTGGTGGTAAAATTTGATTTCATCTATTAAGAATGGGCAAAAACAGGCTTTTGAAGGCCAAAAACGCCTGTTTTCTGGTATAAAGTTAATTTTTAGGACGTATTTAGCCATTTTTAGTTGGCAAAACGTATAAAAAAATTTAATTTTCTGTTAAATAAGTGAATTTTTAGCTTATTTTTAAAAACATATACTCTAAATTAATTTTGATACAATGAGAAAATCAGATCTCATCAACCAGATTTCAGACAAAACAGGTATTCCAAAAGTGGACGTACTTGTTACGCTTGAAACCATGTTTAAAGAGGTAAAAGAAAGTCTCTCCAACGGCCAAAACATATATATACGTGGCTTTGGGAGCTTTATCACCAAAAAACGTGCAGCTAAAATTGGTAGAAATATCAAAAAAAATGTAGCTGTAGAAATTCCTGAACATTATATTCCTGCCTTCAAACCAGCAAAAGAATTTGTTACAGAAGTAAAAAGCAAGCTCAAGTAAAGCTAACTTCGCGTCCTAATTCTTTTCGAAAGTGAAAAAACAGCAATTACTCCTTATTGGCGGAGCCATACTCCTATTTTCCATTTTATTATACATGGGGTCCACAGTGGCGCCTAAAAATCCAGCAGCGGCGGCAAATGGTGAACACAAAGCTGATAATCAACACATTGAGTTTAAAGACCTGCTT
This sequence comes from Bacteroidota bacterium, assembly GCA_947461125.1. GTDB lineage: Bacteria > Bacteroidota > Bacteroidia > Chitinophagales > Chitinophagaceae > Sediminibacterium. Next base: position 55,737 of record CANHHX010000007.1, read on the forward strand.
GTAAAAGCCAAAGAAAAAATTAGTCCCGATCAGGCTATCCGCCTCAATATGCTAGAAAATAGCGTGGTTAGGGGGGATGTCAAAGACCAAAAAATACACGTTTACCACCAGCTGGCTAGGTTCTGGTCAGACTCGGCCAAACTGTTTGAACCCTATGCTTGGTACACTGGCGAAGCAGCTAAATTGGAAAATTCTGAAAAAAGCCTCACCTTTGCCGCCCAACTGTATATAGACAATCTAGTTACGGAAGGTGACCCAGCCATGCAACACTGGTTGGCAGAACAAGCAAAAGATCTTTTAGAGAAAGCTTTAGTTATCAATCCAAACAACGATTCTAGTAAAATTGGTTTGGGTGC
>CANHHX010000008.1 GCA_947461125.1 Bacteroidota bacterium
AGCAGGATTTTTTGCCGTTAGCTGCGCAGGTGTAAAAGTAGGCCCAGGTGTAATAGCGGGGCTACCTGCATTAAAGTTCCACTGATACGAAAAATTAGTAGCACCATCCGCAGAGGTTGTGGTATCTGTAAAAATAGCACTCGCATCATCTAAGCAAACTTCTGGGAGCGTATACCCAACTTTTGGAATCGAATGTATAAGTAGTGGGCGCGCTAATTTAAAAGTATCACTTTTACAACCAGAGCTTGCTTCTGATATAAGCCATGGGTTTCTGTTTCCCCAGCTGTTATACGTTGTAGTTTGCTGTGATAAACTATTTGAACTGATTACACCCTTGCCGTCATCTAAGTTCCAATAACTTTTTTGTAGCGTTCCATTTGCAATAGAAGAGGTTTCTGTAAAGTTGATATTGATGTTAACGCATGTATTGGTTGTAGTCGTAAATGACGCGGTTGGCTTAGGTGTTATTTCAATATTTTTTGAAACAACATCAGACGCGCAACCATTTTTAGAAGTTACTTTTAAAGTAACTGGATAGATTCCAACGCCACTATATTTAATGGGCTTAATAGTTGAACTTGTGGTATCAAGTAATTTTCCGTCACTAAAATTCCAATTCCATCTAGCATCACTAATAGCAGGGGTATTAAAATAAACAGAGTCTTGTACACAGCCTGTTTGTGTAGAAGTAAAATTTGCAAAAACACGTTCGGAATTTAATTCAATCGTTTTTGTGCCAACACCACAAGCAGTAGACGATGATGTAATGGTATACATACCATTGTTGAGGCTTGTAAAATTGTTAATGACTAAATTGGCACCAGTACTAGAAAAATTATTAGGCCCTGTCCAAGTATAGGTATTGGCGTCCTCCGTTACTGCATTAATGGAAGCGGTGGTATTGTGGCAAATGGGTTGATTGTTGGTAAAAATTTCAGTGTTTTTAGTTGCATCAAAGAGCTGAATGACATTGCTACTAAAATCAGAAAAATAACCATATCGTGCTGTTGAACTGGCTCCGCCTTGAATGACGCCTACGTGAAATTTTCCTTTGCTATTTTGAATTAATGCATTTTGACCCCCCAATATTGAAGTCGAAGTTAAATTGAGTCTAGCATACATCCATTCATCATTACTGCCACTTACTGGACTAAAATTACTTGCATTTATCAAGGTGTTGCTTCCATTGAGTGTAAAATCATTAATGCTATTTTTGGGAGCTAATACATTTAAATAAAAGCTACCTGTACTAGAAGCTCTTGTAACACTAATGCTTTTAGAACCGGTGCATTTTATGGAAGGAATAATGGCACCTCCAAGCTCACAACCAAAACCTGTAATATGAAAAATATGAACGGGTTTGTCTGAATTTACAAAACAGGAGTTGTCGCTTAAAGATCCTTTATAATAATCGCCTGCTTGTAAAGTTGCCACAGTAGCTCCGTTTACTTTTACAACGGTATTATTTTCGATGGCAAAAACGTAATAAAAATCAGGACTATTAAAGTAGCCTTTGATGACAATGAATTCTTGTCCTGCAATATTGTCTGGGATGAGTTGGTCGCCAGCAGTATCTGAACAACCTTGTCCCGTATAAAAAAGGGAGTCGTCTTTTGTAGAAATACAAATGGGTTTATTGGAAGTAACAAGGGTGCCACCTGGTCTTTCGGTAGCAACATTATTTGCCGCTGAGCAGGTATAGGTTTCTCCTTTTTGCAGCGTAATGGTAAAGGGCACCCCAGCAATACGGCCAATTAAATTTGATTTTGGGGTGATGGTAACCTGCGTGTTATTTTCTGTAGCAAGCACAATAAAATCGGTAGTATATAAAGGAAGGGGTCTTCCTATAAAACCCATTTGAAAGGGAAGGGTAAATTTTGTACCGAGTGCATTTTTACCTTTTAGCGCATAAATATCTCCATTAGAACCATTGGCAATATCGTAATAGCAAGATATGGGGCTATTGGATCTGATGAGTAAGCCTTTATTGCTCACCGTATTGGGCGTAGCATTTTCTATTTGCGAAATTACAGTGGTGAGATTTACGGAGTTCGAGCTATTGGCGGCAATATTTATGCTAATGGGAGTAAAGCCAGGATTGGCAGGTTGAGAAATGGTAATCGAAGCAGCTGTATTGGAAGTTGAAAATCTTAAAAAAATAGGCCGGTCACCGTGCGCTTCTTGCAGGTCAGGAGCCGCAAACCAGAAGGTCGTATCGGTTTGGGCACTTGCGATTTTACAGCAAAAAACAAGGGCCATCAATAAGTAGAGGTGGGGGCTTCTACTGCTCATTTTTGCTATATTCTTTATCAATTTTCAAATCTTGCCTTATATCCTTTGCAAACTACTTAAAACAACCCTAAAATTGTTATAATTTATTTATCTTGAATACTTTAAAACCTTATTCTAATGAAAAGACGCAACTTCCTAAAAAACAGCAGCCTTGCTGCGGCTTCTGTGGCATTTATGCCCTCAACACAACTATTTGCAAAATCAGCATCGGCAAACGCTGTTAAAATTGGCATTATTGGGGTAGGCTTACGAGGGCAAAATCATTTGGAATTATTGCTTACTCGAAAAGATGTGGAGGTTACTGCAATTTGTGACATTAGTGACTATATGCTAAATAGTGCAAAACAGGAAGTTACAAAGTCTGGCAAAAAAATGCCTGCTATTTATACCGGCGATCATTATGCCTGGAAACGCATGTTGGAAAAAGAAAAATTAGATGGAGTTGTGATAGCTACACCTTGGGAGTGGCATAAACCTATGATTGTAGGTTCATTGGAAGCGGGAGTAAAATATGTGGGTTCAGAAGTATGTATTGGATTAAGCTTACAAGATCACTGGGATGTTGTAAAAGCAGCAGAGCGACACAATGCACAAGTTATGATGCTTGAAAATGTTTGTTACCGCCGTGATGTAATGGCCGTTTTAAATATGGTACGTCAGGGATTATTTGGAGAACTGATTCATTTGCAAGGAGGGTATCAGCACGATTTAAGAGACGTTAAATTTAACAATGGAAATAATCCAGCCAACTCGCCAGTAGAATTTGGTGCAAAAGCTTTTTCGGAAGCATCTTGGAGAACAGAACATTCTGTGCAGCGTAATGGCGATTTGTATCCAACTCATGGTGTTGGACCTATTGCCAATTACATCAATATTAATAGAGGCAATCGTTTTGTGAATCTATGTTCCTTCTCTTCTAAAGCAAGAGGCCTTCATAACCACGTGGTTAAAAAAGGAGGGGAGAATCATCCCAATGCAAAAGTTAATTTTAGACTTGGTGATGTTGTTACCACCAATATTCAGTGTGCCAATGGGGAAACTATTTTACTACAACACGATACCAATTTGCCACGTCCATATTCATTAGGATTTAGGGTTCAAGGAACAGAAGGATTATGGATGGACGTTAATAAGAGTATTTATATTCAGGATAAATCTCCTAATTCGCATCAGTGGGAACCTGCAAAAGCATGGTTGGATAAATATGATCATCCATTATGGGCGCGTTGGAGTAAAGAAACAGAAGGCGCGGGTCATGGAGGTATGGACTTTTTTGTGATTCATGCATTTGTTGAATCTATCAAAAATGGCACAGCTACACCGCTTGACGTATATGATGCGGCTTCTTGGAGTGCCATTACACCACTTTCTGAACAATCTATTGCGCTTGGTAGCGAAACCATTGCCTTTCCTGATTTTACAGGCGGCGAGTGGATGTACAGAAAACCAGTGTTTGCTTTAAACGATAGCTATTAATTGTTAGGGATGAGCGTTTCTGCAAATGTATTAGCGGTATTTGGTTTTGATGCTTCCTTAGTGTCTGTAAAGCCGCTTGGGGAGGGGCTCATCAATCATACCTATATTGTTGATGCTGAAAGTACCTCCTATGTTTTGCAAAAAATAAACACCTCGGTATTTAAAAATCCAGATGCTATTGCGCATAACATTCAATTGATAGCTGAATATCTAGCGGCTCATAGTCCAAATTATTATTTTGTAGCACCCCTACCTTCTGTGCATGGAAATCAAATGGAATATATCGAAGAAGGGTATTACAGGGTGTTTCCTTATGTTAATGGGTCTCATGCCAAAACGGTGGTTCAAAATGAGGAGCAGGCTTTTGAAGCGGGCTATCAATTTGGACTTTTCACAAATGCATTAAATGGCCTTGATGCTAATTTTTTGCAAATCACCATCCCCGATTTTCATAATTTAACCCTGCGTTATCAGCAGTATAGTAACGCACTTGCATCCGGAAATAAAGACCGAATCGTACAGTCCATAAATCAAATAAAATTTTTAAAAGATCAAAAATGGATTGCTGATTTTTTTGAAACGATAAAGTCAAATCCAAATTTCAAAGTAAGGGCCACACACCATGATACCAAAATAAGTAATTTGCTTTTTAATGAAAACGATAAGGGTATTTGTGTGATTGATTTGGATACGCTTATGCCTGGTTATTTTATAAGCGATCTTGGGGATATGTTTAGAACCTATTTATGTGCCGTTTCGGAAGAAGAAACTGATTTTTCTATGATTGCTGTAAGGCCTACTATTTACAAAGCAATTGTAAAGGGCTATTTGAAGGGTGCCGGAAATATGTTATCGCGTGATGAGGTGGATCAAATTTATTATGCGGGGTTATTTATGATTTATATGCAGGCGCTGCGCTTTTTAACAGATTTTATTAACGATGATGTCTATTATGGAGCAAAATATCCGCTTCATAATTTCAATAGAGCCTGCAATCAAATTAAATTGTTAGAAGATTATTTACAAAAAAAAGAACTATTACAAAAGGAAATAAATAATTAATTGTTTAAAATAAGGTATAATATGAAAAAGTTATTAGCTATTGTTGCTGTTTTATTTATTGTTCAAACTGTTGCCGCTCAAAAGTATAGTAAGCCAGAGTGGTATGAAACATTTGCAAGCATCAATGCCGAAGTGCAGCAAAACTCAAAAGCGTATACAACACTAAAGTATGCCACCGAAACAATTGGCCACCGTTTAACAGGATCTGTTAATGGCAATAAAGCGGAAACCTATGCGTATAATTTATTAAAATCTTATGGGTTTAAAAATGTAAAGTATCAACCTTTTGAAGTTGAAAGTTGGAGTAGAGGCAATTTGACAGTTAAAATGGGGAATAGCCTTACCAATTTGCAACCTGTAAAGTCGGTATCGTTGGCACATTCACCAGTGGCTGCGGAGGTAACACTAGAAGTGGTAGATATGGGTAATGGTTTAGAAGAAGATTATGCAAAAGATCCTTCAAAAGTTGAAGGTAAAATTGCACTCGTTTATTTAGGCGTTTTACCTGGATCAAAACCAGGCACACCAAGCCTGCACCGCTCCGAAAAAACAGCCATTGCTACCAAATTTGGTGCAAAAGGTATTATTGTAATTAATACAGCAGCAGGCGGCATTTTATTAACTGGTACTGCGTCTGTGACAGGAAAATTAATTCCTATTCCAGCGGTTTGTATTAGTAAAGAAGATGGGCTAGCTTATAAAGAGGCGCTTTTAAAAGAAAAGCAGTTTGCCAGCATTAGCATGACTAATTTTTCGGGTCTTATAAAAGCACGTAATGTAGTAGTGACAATCAAAGGAAGTGATTTACCAAAAGAAAAAATTGTAGTAGGAGGTCATTTGGATTCTTGGGATTTAGCAACAGGTGCGATTGATAATGGTATTGGATCTTTTTCGGTACTTGATATGGCACGTACTTTTGCTGCACTTAATTTAAATCCAGCGCGTACCGTTGAGTTTGTTATGTTTATGGGTGAAGAAGAAGGGCTTTTAGGTTCGAAAGCATATATCGACGCTGCAAAAAAAGACAAGTCAATGGATCAAATTAGATACATGTTCAATTACGATATGACCAACGATCCAACTGGCTATTCAAGTTCTACTGAAGTGTCAGAAAATCTTTTTAAATCGATTGGTTCTATTGTGCAAAGTATCGATACAAGTTTCAAAAATACTTTTAGTGCTGGCGCGGGCTTACATAGCGATCACCAGCCGTTTATGTTACAAGGAATTCCAACGGGTGGAGCAGCAGGCGGGAAACTTCCTAATAACGCAGGACCTTGCTACCACGCCGATTGTGATGGTTTTATGCTTGTGGATGAAAAAGGCATGAAAAATACAGTTCGTTTTAATGCAATATTGGTATACGCTGTAGCAGATGCGCCTTCTATTGAAGCAAAGCGCTTGAATGAAGAAGAAACAAGATTTTTTTTATTAAAAAATAATTTAAAACTTCCACTTCAAATCGCAGGAGACTGGCGCTGGAAGGATTAGCAAGTTATTTTAGTGTGGTTTTGAGTACACTTAAATTTCCGTCTATTGTTTTTTGATCATAACGCAGCCCTAAAATTTTAGCAATCATTGGGTATACATGAACGTTTTCAAATCCTTTAATTTTCATACCGGATTTAAAAGCGGGTCCCCAGGCTAAATAACTGGCCCTCATTTCGGGAAGCCTTGGGTCGTAACCATGTTTACCCGGACTGCTAGGCCTACCACTTAAACTAAACGTATATGGTAGCTTTGCTACTAAAATAATATCGCCAATACGGTTAAAGCGGTCGTCTGTGTTATTGTAATGAAAATCATTGGGTGTATTTTCTTTCAGGTATACATCATAGCCATTTGCTTCTTTAAGAAGTGCGTTGTACGTAGGTATAATGACAGAACTATCTTTTGCATAGAGTTGTAAAAGCGCGCTACCAGAAGGGATGTAAAATTTTGCAGGATCTACTGCTTTTGGAAGTCGCATGGGAGTTTGGCTATTCACAAGCGCCATGCCATGATCCGAAACTAAAACAAAATTAACAGGAAGGTTTAAGCTGCTAATGGCTTCATTCATTTGTTTGATTACACCATCTATATATTGTACTGCTGCTTCTGCTTGTTTGCTATCCGGTCCATAATTGTGCGCTGCATCATCTACCTCAGGCATGTAAAATGTTATAAGGTGCGGTCTGGTTTTAGCAGGCAAGCTGAGCCACTCTTTAACTTGCGCAATTCTTTTTTCAATTTTTATTTTGTCGTTGTAATTGTAAAAATAAGTTGGCTTTGAATTTGCAATGGGGGCTTCACTCGCCACCCAATAAAAACTTGCTGTCACTATTTGTTGTTTTTCGGCAAGAACCCAAAGGGGCGTTCCTCCATACCAATAAGGATCCGCTACCATTTGTTTATTAGACATGGTATAGGTAGCGTTTGCTTTTTTATCAAAAAAAGTATTGTCTACAAGGCCATGGTGTGCCGGGTAGAGGCCTGTAACAATGCTATAATGGTTAGGGAAGGTTAAAGAAGGGAATGCAGAAGTCATATAATCCGCAACGACACCTGATTTGCCATAGGCTTGTAATGTTTTTGCATTAAACTTTTCTACAAAGTCTGATCTAAGTCCATCGATAGAAATAAGTATAACATAGGGCTTTTTTTGAGCGGCGGCACTATTAAATCTGCCGGTTGTAATTTGTTGTGTGGTATCCTGTGCTATTGTAGTAGTACTTATAAAGAGTACAATTAATAGACAAAACGCGCTTGTATTTTTAAATGCTTTCATAATCACTTTTTGAAATAATTAATGTGGACTATCCATGATAGTAAAACGCTGCAATAGGCTACTAAAATACCAGCGCCTACATCTATTGGGAAGTGCTGTGCAGCATAAATTCTCGCATATCCTCCAAGTAGTGCATATGCAAATCCAACCGGCACTATCCATTTTTTTGAACTAATAAAACAGCAAAACAAGAAAAGTGAAAATGCAGTTGCGGTATGACCCGACGGAAAACTATTTGTGGTATGAATTTCGATACCAGGCACTTTATGTATCAGCGATTCATTTGTAATTATTGCCGTTGGTCTATTTTCTGATTTAAAAAATACTTGTTTTGAACTTTGTGTTATAAGCGTTGAGAATACAATGGTAGCAATCAAAAAAGGGATAAACTGCTTCTTGTACATGAGCGTTAATGCAAATGCAGGAATCCAGATAAATCCATCGCCAGCATTGGCCCATATATAAAAAAAGAAATCAGAGGTAGGCCCGAGGTCCAAGTTGAGCAGTAAAAACGCATTTTCCTTACCCATCAAAAAAGACAGGAGGATAAAGCTAGTCCCTGTAATTAATGATAATGCTATACCTAGGGTGGCATTTCTATTAAGTTGCAATTGCATCTTGTTGATTTACATGCAAAGCTACTATAGTTGCATCTATTAATTATAGAACGCCGGCTAATTCTAGGCTTTTTTTCTTGAGGTGAACAATATCAAGGTTGTCAATTATAGGATCGGGGGTTAAAATGAGGGAGTTGTTGTTTTCTTTCCACCAATTACTTTGGATTAGTTCCTTAACGTGCAGTACCCCTATGAGGTATTTGCGGTCTTCTTGCGCATGCCATTCTTCAATCCATTCAAATTTATCTTTTGGAACATTTTTGATGTCATCAAAGCTTACATATACTTTTAAGAAATAGTCGGAAGTTAATTCATGAGGAGCCTGCTGGTATAACTTCTTATACTCGTAACAGTAATTGTACCTGAGTGCCGATATATCACTTAACACAGCAGATGCTGTAGGGAAACTTCCAGCTCCTTTGCCATAAAAAAATTGTTTGTCGGCAAATCCACTTTCAATAACGACACCATTGTATTCATTTTTTACAAAAGAAAGGGGCTCTGATTGGCTAATTAGTTGTGGTAGTACAAATGCTGCCACTTTTCCATTAGCTAGTTTTTTTGCTTGTGCAATAAGCTTGATGTCTAGTTTTTTTTCTTGCGCCACAGCAGCGTCGCTTAATTGAATATTTTGAATACCGCTAAATAAAATGTTTTCCGGTTTTTCAACAATACCATACGCATGGGATAGTAAAACAGTCCATTTGTTAAGTGCATCATAACCCTCTACGTCAAGTTTAGGGTTGCTCTCTGCAAAGCCTAATTGTTGAGCTAGTATTAATGCTGCCTGAAAACTTAACTTGTCTTCAAACATTTTGGTTAAAATAAAATTAGTAGATCCGTTTACAATTGCTTTAATGGAGTGCAGTAGGTCATTGTCATAATATTCTTCTAAGTTTCTGATGACAGGAATTGATGCGCAAACTGCTGCTTCATATAAAAAGGGGAGTCCTGTTTGTTTTTGCAGTGCTAGTATAGCGGGTAAGTTGTCTGCAATCATTTTCTTGCTTGCACTAACAACAGCTTTTCCTTGTAAAAGGGCCGTAGAAACAATATCAAATGCGGCTACAGAGTCGTCAATTACTTCTACAATAACATTGATATTGGGGTCAAGTAATAGGTCGTTTTTATGGGTGGTAAACAGCTCGGCTGGCGCATTTCTTTTTTTATCAACGTTTTTGATACAAACCTTAACAATGTTTGCCTTCAGGGATGGTGTTTGTTGTAATACTTTATAAAGGCCTTCGCCCACTACGCCAAATCCAAACAATCCAATTTTTAAAACTTTTTGATGATCCATTTTTCTTTTTTTCTTAGGTACTAAAAATAAAAAAGCTCACCAGCGCTAGTCAGGTGAGCTTGAAATATTAGGAGCCAAAGGCAAAAAATCAAACGTCGCTGACTTATCTTTCCATGCACATATACTGTGATGGACGGATTTGGCACCTTCATATCACTGCGAATGATATGGGTTGCCAAGGCATCAATGGGCCATTCCCTCTGCCTTTCTGGATAAGATTTTTTAAGAACTATTGTAAAATTAAGCAACAAAATTGCAGCACCCAAAAAAACTTTGTCTATTTGGTACTAACATTTGTATGTTTTCAACCATTCAAGCCCTTCGTTGTTATTATATTTACATTCTACTATGGCAAAGAAATCCCCTAACAAAGTAAGTTCTAGTATTCATACCGAAAGCATCGAGGTTTTTGGCGCAAGAGAGCACAACCTTAAAAATATTGATATCAGTGTTCCTAAAAATAAATTGGTGGTGTTTACGGGGGTAAGCGGTAGTGGGAAATCATCCCTAGCTTTTGATACCATTTACAATGAAGGTCAGCGCAGGTACATGGAAAGTTTTGGTGCCTATGCTAGACAATTTATGGGGGACATGGAAAGGCCTGATGTAGATAAAATTACCGGCTTATCGCCAGTGATTTCTATCGAACAAAAAACGACCAATAAAAATCCGCGATCAACAGTTGGAACCGTAACCGAAGTGTACGATTTTTTGAGGTTACTGTATGCCCGTATTGGAGAAGCGTATAGTTATAACACGGGTAAAAAAATGGTGAAGTTTACCGAAGAAGAAATTATTGCTTCTATCACCGAAAAGTATGCCAATAAAAAAATTGTCTTATTAGCGCCACTTGTTAGAGGCAGAAAAGGACATTACAGAGAATTATTTGAAGAGGTTAGAAAAAAAGGTTTTTTAAAAGTTAGAATAGATGGCGACATCGTAGACCTCACACCAAAATTGCAAGTAGACCGGTACAAAATTCATGATATTGAACTTGTGGTAGACCGCTTACAAGTTACACCGGATAGTAAAGTGAGGCTTTCCCAAAGTGTACAGCAAACTTTAAAACTTGGAAAAGAGCTTTTGTTTTTGATGGTCCACGAATCAAGTAAGGTGGTACAGTATGCAAAGCAACTCATGTGTGAAGAAACAGGGCTTAGTTACGAAACGCCTTCACCCAATGCTTTCTCATTTAACTCACCTTATGGTGCTTGCCCCACTTGTAAGGGACTCGGTAATGTGTTTTCAATTTCTTTGGAACAAATTATTCCAGATAGGAGTTTGAGTATTAAAGAAGGCGGTATAGCGCCTCTTGGTGTGCAGCGCGAAGCCTATTTATTTAAGCAAGTAGAAGTGCTTGCGAAAAAGCATAAAATTAGCCTCGATAAACCCATCAGTAGTTTATCTGAACAGTCTATTAACCTCTTGTTATACGGCACAACAGAGGGCCCATCCGAGTCTACCTTTGATATGGATGAAACCTCGGTGGTAAATGCTTATGAAGGTGTTTTTGAAGGTGTGGTACCTATGTTAAAACGTTGGTTCACGGGAACCGGCATTACAGAAGCACTGCGTGAGTGGGTAGAACAGTTTATGGAATTAAAACACTGCCCAAGTTGTGAAGGAGCTAGACTCAAAAAAGAAAGTTTGTGGTTTAAGGTAGCGGGTAAAAATATTGCAGAGATTAGTGATTTGAATTTAGACAAACTACTAAAATGGTTTGAAGGCATTGAAAATCATCTTTCTAAAAAAGATAATGCCATTGCAAAAGATATATTAAAGGAAATTAGAGAGCGGGTAGGTTTTTTACTCGATGTAGGGCTTACTTATTTGTCTTTAAGCAGGCCGTCTAAAACCCTGAGTGGGGGAGAGTCGCAGCGTATTAGACTGGCTACACAGATTGGATCACAATTACAAGGCATCACTTATATTTTGGATGAGCCTTCTATTGGACTTCATCAACGTGATAATATGCAGCTTATAAAAGCGCTGCAAAATTTACGCGATATTGGCAATAGCATATTAGTAGTGGAGCACGATAAAGATATCATGTTGGCTGCCGATTATTTAGTTGATATTGGCCCTAAGGCTGGTAAGCATGGTGGTCAAATAGTTGCAGCGGGTACGCCTCAGGAGGTGCTTCTTTCTAATTCTGATACGGCGCAGTATTTGAATGGTCAAAAAAAGATTGCTGTTCCTGCACAGCGGCGAACTGGCAATGGACATACCATTGTTTTAAAAGAAGCCACTGGTAATAATTTAAAAAAGGTTTCAGTAAGTTTTCCGCTCGGTCAATTAATTGTGGTAAGTGGGGTGAGTGGAAGTGGAAAATCTACACTCATAAACGAAACACTTTATCCGTTATTATCTAAACATTGTTATGATAGTAAGCAACAGCCCATGCCTTTTAAATCGATAAAAGGGTTGGAGCATATCGATAAAGTGATAGAAATTGATCAATCACCTATTGGCCGAACACCCAGGAGTAATCCTGCCACTTATTGTGGATTTTTTACTGAGATCAGAACCTTGTTTGCAGCTGTCGCCGAATCAAAAATAAGAGGCTACACTGCTGGGCGTTTTTCATTCAATGTAAAAGGCGGACGTTGTGAAATTTGCGAGGGAGGTGGTATGCGCGTGATTGAAATGAATTTTTTACCAGACGTATATGTGCACTGCGAAAAATGTAATGGCAAACGTTACAACAGAGAAACATTAGAAATCAGGTACAAAGGAAAATCAATTAGTGATGTGCTAGACATGACGGTAGATGAGGCTTGTGAATTTTTCCAACCGGTACCCTTTATTTACAGAAAAATAAAAGTGTTACAAGATGTGGGTCTTGGTTATATCACACTAGGACAATCGGCGGTAACGCTTAGTGGGGGTGAAGCGCAGCGTGTTAAACTATCTACCGAGCTGGGTAAAAAAGATACGGGTAAAACATTTTATATTTTAGATGAACCTACTACCGGTCTTCATTTTCAGGATATTCAACATTTGATTGATGTACTTAATAAGCTAGTAGATAGAGGTAATACCGTACTCGTTATTGAACATAATTTAGATGTCATAAAAGTAGCCGATCATATTATTGACCTGGGTCCAGAAGGTGGTGATGGTGGCGGTACTATTTTATTTGAAGGCACACCCGAGCAAATGGTGAAATGTAAAGAAAGCCATACGGCCCGTTTTGTAAAAGAAGAACTACGGTAAGATCATTTCTATATGTTCGATATCGTCTTCTAGGTACATGTCTGAATCTTTGATGAATCCAAAACTGCTATAAAATTTTTGTAGGTATAATTGTGCACCAATTCGGATGGGTTGCTTTCCAAATTTTTCATAACAATTAGCTATCGCATTTTGCATAAGTCCAATGCCGGCACCTTGCCTTCGGTAGGCTGGCGAACTTAACACACGGCCAATAGAAACCTCCTTAAATGATACGCCTGCTGGTAAAAGTCTGGCATACGCTACGAGCTCGTCTCCGTCCCATCCACACAAATGAAAACTTTTGAGGTCTTTACCATCAATGTCTTGATAATTGCAGGCCTGCTCAACAATAAACACTTCGCAACGAAGTTTTAATATAGCATACAACTGCTGGTTGGTAAGGTTATCAAAGGTTTGTAGGGTCCAAGTAAACGAGTTCATCTAGCGGATATTTTTAGGAAAGATAAGTATAAAATGAAGCCCAAAAATAATGGTAGATCCACATTATTGTAGCACCTTTGCCTTCATACACCGATAACCCCTATATCTATGTCAAAAAGAGTCGCAATTATTGGAGCTGGTCCTGCTGGTTTAACTGCTGCATACTTACTTGCAAAAGGCAATCAAGAAGTGGTTGTTTTTGAAAAAGATCCAAAGTATGTGGGTGGTATTTCAAGAACCGAATCTTATAACGGCTATCATTTTGATATTGGCGGACACCGATTTTTTTCAAAATCAAAAGAGGTCGAAGACTTTTGGACCGAAATATTAGGGGATGAAATGTTAGAGCGTCCAAGAAGTTCTCGCATCTATTATAACAATCATTTTTTCTCATATCCACTTGTGGCTTTTGAAGCTTTACGAAAACTAGGCATTTTTGAAAGTGCTTTATGTGTGTTGAGTTATTTAAAAGCAAAAGCATTTCCAGTAAAAAATCCAACCAATTTTGAAGAGTGGGTAACCAATCAATTTGGAAAAAGACTTTTTAATATTTTCTTTAAAACCTACACCGAAAAAGTATGGGGTATTCCTTGTAATGAAATCAGTGCCGATTGGGCAGCGCAGCGTATTAAAGGACTTTCTTTAAGTAGTGCCATTTTTAACGCACTATTTAAGCCTAATAAAAAGGCTACTGACAAAGACAAGGTAATAAAAACGCTCATAGATTCCTTCAGGTATCCAAAACAGGGGCCAGGGATGATGTGGGAGGCTTGTGCCGAAAAAAGCAAGGCCATGGGTGTTACACTGCATATGAATTGCGGTGTTCAAAAAATTGAATACACTAATAATTCATGGACCGTGCAAACCACAAGTCAAGGGAGTGTAACGGGCTTTGATTATGTACTTTCAACAGCGCCTATGCGTGAGCTTGTGGCAAATGTATTACCTGCTTTTCCGGCAACAGTGGCTGCAAACGCTGCGGCACTTAGTTATCGCGATTTTTTAACGGTGGTACTTATTTGTAAAGATGAAGATGCGTTTTCTGATAACTGGATTTATATTCACGACCCAAAGGTAAAAGTGGGCAGGGTGCAAAATTTCAAATCATGGAGTCCATACATGGTACCTGATCCAAGCATGGCATGTTATGGCCTCGAATATTTTTGTTTTGAAGGAGATGGACTTTGGACTAGTTCCAACGCCGATTTAATTGCATTAGGTAAAAAAGAAATAGAAAAAATTGGCCTTACAAAAGCATCGGCTGTTGTGGATGGTTACGTAGTGAGACAACCCAAAGCATATCCGGTGTATGATCAGTTTTATAAGGCAAGAGTGGATAGCGTTAGAGAGGCGCTTGCAAATTATCCGGGACTTTATTTAATAGGCCGTAATGGCATGCACAAATACAATAACCAAGACCATTCTATGATGACCGCGATGCTTGCTGCAAAAAATATTATTGCAGGTAAAGAGTTGTATAATTTATGGGATGTGAATGAAGACGCTGAATACCATGAAGGTGGTGATAGAGGAGTGTCGGGCCGAATGGTGCCTCAAAAAAATAATTAATACCCGTATTTCTTTTTCCATCGCTGTACTAAAAAGCTTCTGATTTCATTTTCTCGTGCATTATTGCCTGGGGTGTACAGTGTTGTTCCTTTAATGGCTTCTGGAAAAAATTCAAGATCCACAAAATTATTTTCTCCTAAGTGGGCATACTTATAATCTTTGCCATAATCCATTTGTTGCATGAGTTTGGTAGGGGCATTGCGTAAATGGAGTGGCACCGGAAGGTCACCTGTTTTTGCAACAAGTGTTAGCGCGTCATTAATTGCTACATAAGCGGCGTTGCTTTTGGGCGATGAAGCTAAATAGGTAGCACACTGCGATAATATAATGCGCGACTCGGGGTATCCGATTTTACTTACCGCGTCAAAAGTATTGTTGGCAAGTAATAATGCATTGGGGTTAGCATTGCCAATGTCTTCACTGGCAAATATCAGCATACGCCTTGCAATAAATTTTACATCTTCTCCACCTTCTATCATGCGCGCAAGCCAGTACACGGCTGCGTTTGGGTCGCTACCACGCATACTTTTAATAAAGGCAGAAATGATATCGTAATGCTGCTCACCACCCTTGTCGTAAATGGCTAATTTTTGCTGCGCCACCCTCATCACAATTTTGTCTGTAATGATGATAGCCTCATCGCTTGCACATGTTTGAACAACAAGTTCTAATAGGTTGAGTAATTTTCTGGCGTCGCCACCTGCAATTTTAAATAGGGCAGCTGTTTCTTGTAATTGAATAGGAAGGGTAGACAAGTAGCTGTCTTTTTTGATCACCTCATTTATTAATGCATGTAAATCCTGCTCCTGTAATTGTTTTAAAACAAACACTTGACATCTACTGAGTAAGGCGTTATTTACTTCAAAAGAAGGGTTTTCGGTAGTGGCACCAATGAGGGTGATGATACCTTTTTCAACGGCGGCTAAAAGGGCATCTTGTTGACCTTTATTAAAGCGGTGTATCTCATCTATAAATAGTACAGCACCTGGTTGGTCTTTTGCTTTTTCAATCACTTCCCTAACTTCTTTGACACCGCTACTAATGGCACTTAATTGAAAGTAAGGAGCGTTTAATTGGTGTGCTATAATGTTTGCAATGGTTGTTTTACCTACACCTGGCGGCCCCCATAAAATCATGGAAGGAATATGCCCCTTTGCGATGCTTGTGTTTAAAATACTTCCCTTACCTGTCAAGTGTTCTTGGCCAACTAGATCTTCTAGTTTATTTGGCCGCATTCTTTCGGCAAGTGGGGTATGGTTATTCACTGTCAAATACGTAGCTATACGCTTTTAAAAATACGAATTGAATTCTAGTATGTACGAGAATAAGGGTACTCGTGATGAGCATAAAAATAGCGGTGTACTTAAGCATTTGACCTATAAAGGCAGGTGTAATATTTGGAGGCAAACTGGCCTGCGTTTCCATGGCTTTTGTTACAAAATCATTAAACTCGATGGATCGCAGCATTAAAATACCAATGCTATTTAATAAAAACATAAATGCAGTACCTACACTAATGTAGCCATTTATTTTAATCCAATCTTTTAAACTTGGATTGCAGTTTTTAGCTTTATTGATGGCTGTTGTTACAAACCGAAGGCTAGAAAAAGTATAAATAGCAATACAAGAAAATATAAACACAACAATTAGTAGGGCTGGATTAACGAGTGCAGTAGGTAACACCAATAATGCCATAAAACCAAATAATAATGCGATTGGTATTAGTAAGTATGTTAGTACTTTAAAAATTTGCACCTGCTTCATAAATACAATTTACGCTTTGTCGCTTAAGTTTAATTTGATTTGCAGCTCAACAAATTGCTTGTCATCGATGGTGCTTGGTGCGTCTAGCATAACGTCTCTTCCTGCATTGTTTTTAGGGAATGCGATAAAGTCTCTAATGCTTTCTGATCCTCCAAGAATAGAACAAAGTCTGTCAAAACCAAATGCCAGTCCACCATGTGGTGGTGCGCCATATTCAAAAGCCCCTAGTAAAAAGCCAAACTTATGAAGGGCTTCTTCGGTGGTCATGCCAAGTGCATCAAACATTTTTTCTTGAAGGGCACGTTGGTAAATTCTGATAGAACCACCACCAATTTCATTGCCGTTTAAAACCATATCGTATGCATTGGCTTTAATGGTTGCATAGGGGTGCTCTAAATATTTGTCTGCGTTTTCAATAACCGGACTATTGTTGATCATGATGTTAATATGATCAGGCTTTGGCGAGGTAAAAGGATGGTGTCTAGCAACCCATCTATTTTCTTCTTCGGCGTATTCAAAAAGTGGGAAATCTAGGACCCATAATAATTTAAATTCATCGTCTTTACGGAAGTCTAGTTTTTTACCCATTTCAAGCCTTAATTCTGAAGTTGCTTTACGGGTTCTTTCTTCTTTACCTGCAAGTATTAAAACAAGATCGCCAGCTTTTGCGCCAGCAGCATCTGCAATTGCTTTTAATTTGTCTTCGGTATAAAATTTATCGACGCTGCTTTTGTAGGTACCATCGGCGTTGCATTTGATGTACACAAGGCCCTGCATGCCAATTTGCGGGCGCTTAACCCACTCGGTAAGCTCGTCGGTTTGTTTGCGGGTATATTCGCTACAGCCAGGTGCTGCAATGGCTAAAACGGTTTCTGCATTATCAAATACGCCAAAGCCGGTACCATTAATTAACTCACCAGTTGCTTCTATTTTCCCGCCTTTTAAAAATGCCGATTTTAAGTTGGCAATTTTCATTCCAAATCTAATATCTGGTTTGTCGTTACCAAACTGCCACATCGCGTCTTCCCAAGTCATTCTTTCGATGCCCTCTGTGTAATCAATATTTTTTACGTCTTTAAAAACGCGTCTAATTAAATTTTCAAACATTTGTAAAACATCTTCCTGTTCTACAAATGCCATTTCACAGTCTATTTGTGTAAATTCTGGTTGCCTATCGGCTCTTAAATCTTCGTCTCTAAAACATTTTACAATTTGGTAGTAACGGTCGTAACCGCTCACCATTAATAATTGTTTAAAGGTTTGTGGTGATTGAGGTAGTGCATAAAACTGACCCGGGTTCATGCGTGATGGAACCACAAAGTCACGCGCACCCTCAGGAGTAGACTTAATTAAAAAAGGCGTTTCAATATCCATAAACCCCTTTTCGTGTAAGTAGTTTCTTACCGAACGGTTTACGTTGTATCTTAATTCTAAATTTTTCTTGACAGCATTTCGGCGTAAGTCGAGGAAACGGTATTTCATACGTAGATCATCGCCACCATCTGTATCATCCTGAATGGTAAATGGAGGTACCGCCGATTTATTTAGAACCACGCAACTACTTACAATAATTTCAATGTCACCCGTTTCAATGTTTGGATTTTTATTGCTTCTGCTAGCAACTGTTCCTTTGGCTTGAATTACAAATTCTCTACCTAATGGGTTTTCATCCAAAAATGAAGCCATTGACTCACCGAGTAATAATTGTGTAATGCCATAACGGTCTCTTAGATCCACAAAAGTAATGGCGCCAAATTTTCTAACTGTTTGAACCCAACCTGCAAGGGTTACTTCACTGCCAATATGGCTTTCTCTTAATTCTCCACAGTTATGTGAACGGTACATAGTGCTAATTTATTAATCCAATAATTTGAAGGGCAAATATACTTCAAATGCCGCTAGAACCCACTCAAAATGGGGGTATTGCAACCCTTAATTACATGGTTTCTGCTTCATTTTTGTGCCTTGGCTTCCAGATTAAGTAGTAGAAAGCCAAAATAACCACGCCTATACCAAATGGGAACATGGCGAGGTGCTTGTAGGTAATGCCCAAAAATGCAATTTGGGTATCGATGTGAAAAAATTCGGTGATCATCCAAAACGAGTTGGCGCTTATCCAAAATGTGATGGCCAAATTATGGCAAAGCTCAGACATGAACTTTTTGGTACGCCAAGAAATAACAATAGAAATGATAAGTGTAGGAATAATCATTACAATGCCTAATAGCGGAATGCCTAAACACCAGGCAATATCTTTAAAAAGCCAAAATACAATGTGCAAGTTTTCCATTTTTCGGTACTGAATTGGAATGATGTATGCGCTATCTTTTTTGATGTCTGACATGGTGGTTAAATTATGGTGCTAAAATATGAAATCTATCAATTGTGGCCTCATTATCAATGGGCGTTTGGTGTAAAATATGTTCTGTCATTTGCTCCGCAAAGTAGGGCGCTAGTGAACAACCTTTTGTACCCATGCCATTAAAGATGCCTATGTTTTTAAAAACAGGGTGCATGCCTATAAATGGTCTGCGTTGTGTGTTTGCGGGCCTTATGCCTGCAATATGGTCAATCACTTCGTAAGGAATTGTGAGCCACTCGTTTAGTGCCGTGATTGTTTTTTCTTTAAAACTAGGCGAGGGGTCATCATTGTAATTATCCCATTCGTAATTAGAGCCCACCCAAAAAACAGCATCTTTCCAAGGTACAATACTCACTGCTTTTTTGTAGATGTAGCGGTTGTCTAAACCATTGATTTTTACTAATAAAGCTTCTCCTTTATTAGGGGCAAAAGGGAGTTGTTTAAAGTATGGATTCTCTTGACCTTTGGCGCCTTCGCAAAAAATAATTTTGTTGGCGGTGTATTTATCGTAAACAATATGATCCGCTTTACTCTCTAGTTTTTTAAAATCAAAAACATCTTCTATGAATGCCTTTTTTTCTATTAACTTTTGACGCCAATAATGCAGCAAATTCTCCAAATTTACAAGCCAGCATGGGTCAATAACAGTGTGTCCAAAAGGGGCCTCAAATGCAGCTGCAATGGTATTTGGCAAAGGTTGTGTTGAGAGGTAAGTAGGATCCTCGGCAATCCTATCTTTAAAAGCTTTTTGCATTTGTTCACTGGGGTGAAAATTGATAATGTTACACTGCTTAACAATGCTCGTGCCTAGTTTTTTTTCGAGGGCTTGATACATGCGAACTGCTGCTGGCATAACAGTATCAATTTGCCAGGTTTTTACAATGCGTCTACCAGTAACCGGATTGATAACGCCACTAGCTATTTTACTTGCTGCCTTTTTATTGCCATCATCTATAACGAGTACTTTTTGATGCTGCTCCATAAGTGCGCTACTTAAAACAGTGCCGCAAATACCTTGGCCAACTATAATAATATCGTAATGACTGCCCTTCATTTAATCTTCAATTCTTATTTCGGTGGAAGGAATAAAAAGCTTGATAGGACTTTGTTTTGAGGTATTTGTTTTGACAATTACAAAAGTATTGCCCGTGCTAAAAACACCAGCACTTGTAAGTATATATTGGTAATTGATTACCTGCTTGGCTAAACGATTAGCGCCAATCTCTTGTGTAAAATAGGAAGCGAATTTTTTTGCTTTACTGTTTTGCGGAAGTAGAAGGGCGGTACCGCCCATGATGTTTTCTTCGAAAGATATTTTTTCAAATGCGGCTGGAGTAGAAATGGAAACAGTAATGTTAAGTGTATCCCCTACATGCAGTGTGGCATTTTCAGCAATAACATTCCAGCGGCCATTTATTTTTTGTTGGATTGTTTTTTGTAAGCCAAATGTTCTATTCGACTTTATTGGTTTTTCAACTTTGTTATAGTGTAACCAAACAATGTTGGTTTGCTGTTTATGGGATACTCCCGAATTACTTGTTTGAAGCGAATAATTTCCCATGTCGTTACTTATAAAATCACCTAATAATAAAGTGTCAAACCGAGCACGGCCTGTGATTGTAAATTGTTTATTGCCCATTTTTAATTTCCAATAATCAAGTGGGGTAGAAGCGGTAAACGAAATGCGCAAACTATGATGGGTGCTGCTTTCTGGGGCAATTAGCAGGGTATTAAAAATACCCTTTAATAGTGTGTCTTTACTGGATTTTAAAACCACCGATTCTGAAACAAGTAATCTATTGGTGTATACAAAAAAGCTATCGGTGTAGTTACTAGTGGCCACTACATCTTTTTTATTTTCTAATACCGTAGCTTCTAATTGATATCGGAGCATTTGTATATATCCAAAAGCTGCTTGTATTGGAAATTGAATGCGCATGTTAGCGCCTGCTTCAATGCTATAAAACTGCGATGGAAAAACATTTTGAAACCAACCATCTACTGGGCTATTATTTGTGGGGTTAATGAGTGACAAGTGAACCTGCCCGGTGATTGACTTCTTGCTATTGTTAAAGATTGTAGCAGTGATAAACGACTTGTCTCCCTCTCTTACAAAATTTGCATGACTTCCACGAATAACCACTTGACCATTAGCCACATAAATGCTGCTAACCGCAATCACAATAAAAAAAAGTAGATGCTTCATGTTTGTAAATCTAAGCATTGAAGGGCAAAAAAAAGCCTGCAACAAATGTTACAGGCTTTCATAAAAAAGTCTACTTATTTATTAATAACTTCTGCCATTGTTTTTCCAATATCAGCAGGGCTTGCTACTACATGAATGCCACAAGCTGCCATAATTTTCATTTTTGCTGCGGCAGTATCATCTGCACCGCCCACAATTGCACCTGCGTGACCCATTCTTCTGCCCGGAGGCGCTGTTTGACCAGCAATGAAACCTACAACAGGCTTTGTTTTATTGGCTTTAATCCACTCAGCGGCTTCTGCTTCCATGCTACCTCCAATTTCACCAATCATAATGATACCATCGGTTTCAGGATCGTTCATTAAAAGTGCAACGGCGTCTTTGGTAGGCGTGCCAATAATTGGGTCGCCACCAATTCCAATAGCAGTAGAGATTCCCATACCTGCTTTTACCACCTGGTCTGCTGCTTCATACGTTAAGGTTCCACTTTTTGAAACGATACCAATACGTCCTGGCTTAAAAATAAAACCTGGCATGATACCAACCTTAGCTTCACCAGCAGTAATTACGCCAGGGCAGTTAGGTCCTATAAGTCTGGTTGTTTTTCCTAGTAAGTAATTTTTTACTTTAACCATGTCCTGCACTGGAATGCCTTCTGTAATACATACAACAAGTTCAATTCCAGCGTCGGTCGCTTCCATTATTGCATCCGCTGCAAATGCAGGGGGTACAAAAATGATACTTACATTAGCGCCTGTTGATGCAACAGCGCTAGCTACTGTATTAAATACAGGTTTGTCTAAATGGGTGCTGCCGCCTTTTCCTGGGGTTACACCACCCACCACATTGGTACCATATTCAATCATTTGTGTAGCGTGGAACGTACCTTCTGTTCCGGTAAATCCCTGAACAATAACTTTCGAATTCTTATTAACTAATACTGACATAGTGGCCTCGGTATTTTTATTTGCCGCAAAAATAGGTGAAAAACAATACCTTACCTTCTTTCCTATTAAACTTTACCAAAATATCCCGTTCAATCCCTACTTTTGCGCTCGACTTTGCAAAAGTCTTCATTTTAAAATTAAACACATGGCAACTACTTCAGACATCTCTCGTGGGGTGATCCTTAAACTAGACGGAAGCTTATATTCAGTTGTTGAATTTGGCGAGAACAAGACGGCTCGTGCAGCAGCAAAGGTTTGGGCTAAATTAAAAGGCGTAGACAACAAAAGATCTATCGAAAAAACATGGAATAGTGGTGAAACCATTTACCCTGTGCGTGTAGAAAAAAGAGCTTTCCAGTTTTTATACAAAGACGAAAGCGGCTTCAATCTTATGAACAATGAGACTTTTGAGCAAATTGCATTAGGAGAAGAAATGATTGATGCACCTCAGTTTTTAAAAGATGGTTCAGAAGTTTTTGTATTCATCAATACCGAAACCGACCAAGCGATTGGCGCAGAATTACCTGAAAAGATTGTTGTAAAAATCACGTATTGTGAGCCAGGATTAAGAGGCGATACCGCAACAAGAGCCCTTAAAGCAGCTACCGTAGAAACTGGTGCTACTGTCATGGTTCCTTTGTTTGTGGAAGAAGGGGAGTTGATCCGCGTAAATACCAAATCTGGTGACTACGTTGAAAGAGTAAAAGAATAACATTTACCGTTAATAAATAAAAAAGGGGAAAATTCAATTTTCCCCTTTTTTTGGCAAAAAATGCCTATTTTGCCCCCGAAATTGATCAAAATAACCCCAATTTACCCCAAAAATCGTAAAAATGGACTTAAAGCAAATTCACGAATTAATCAAAATTGTCAATAAAAGTAACATTGGCGAAATCAGTATAGAAGATAAAGATGGTAAAGTAACCATTAAGCAAAAAGAAGAAGCGGCTGTGACCTATACCTCGGCCCCTAGCCAGGCGGTATATGCACCTGCTCCTGCTGCTGTCCCAGCTGCTGCACCTGCGGTTAACGCTCCTGCTCCTGCTGCTGCTCCAAAGGCGGATAATCTAATCACCATCAAGAGCCCAATGATTGGCACTTTTTACAGAAGAGCTGCTCCTGACAAACCGTTACTTGCCGACTTAGGCACCGATGTTGCTGCTGGAAAAGTGGTATGTATTATTGAAGCCATGAAATTATTCAATGAAATTGAAAGTGAAATTTCAGGAACAATTGTAAAAGTGCTCGTTGAAGATGCAAGTCCTGTAGAATTTGACCAGCCATTATTTTTGGTTGAGCCTAATTAATAAGCAGGGTTTTCCTTAAACTTTAAATTGAAACGATGTTCAATAAAATATTGATTGCCAATAGGGGAGAGATTGCGTTACGTATTATTCGTACGTGTAGAGAAATGGGGATTAAAACGGTTGCCGTTTATTCTACTGCCGATAAAGATAGCCTGCACGTAAAATTTGCCGACGAAGCAGTTTGTATTGGTAAGCCAAAAGGGGTGGATTCTTATTTAAACATTCCTCATATTATGGCCGCAGCAGAAATTACCAATGCAGATGCCATTCATCCTGGATATGGATTTTTAGCTGAGAATGCCAAGTTTGCACAAATTTGTGCCGACCATGGGATTAAGTTTATTGGCCCAACCCCCGAAATGATTAATAAAATGGGGGATAAGATTACTGCCAAGGATACTATGATTAAAGCGGGTGTTCCGGTAGTGCCAGGTGGTAAAGGTTTGTTAGAAAGTGTGGAAGAGGCAAAAACTTTGGCCAAAGAAATTGGATACCCGGTTATTTTAAAAGCAACTGCTGGTGGTGGTGGAAAAGGTATGCGTGTGGTTTGGAATGAAGAAGAAATTGAAAAAGCATATTCATCTGCTAGACAAGAAGCTGCTGCTGCATTTAAAAATGACGGCGTGTACATGGAAAAATTTGTAGAAGAGCCAAGACACATCGAAATTCAGGTAGCTGGAGATCAATACGGAACGGTATGTCATATGAGTGAGCGTGACTGCTCCATTCAGCGTCGTCACCAAAAATTAGTGGAGGAATCTCCTTCGCCATTTATGACACCTGAACTTCGTAAAAAAATGGGAGAGGCCGCTATTAAAGCAGCAGCTGCCATTAACTATGAAAGTGTTGGTACCATAGAGTTTTTAGTGGACAAGCACCGCAACTTCTATTTCATGGAAATGAATACCCGTATTCAGGTAGAGCATTGTGTAACAGAAGAAGTAATCAATTTTGATTTGATTAAAGAGCAAATTAAAATTGCAATGGGTGAAAAAATTTCTGGTAAAAACTACGAGCCGCAAATGCACGCCATTGAGTGTCGTATTAATGCCGAAGACCCCTACAACGATTTTAGACCTTCACCCGGAAAAATCACCGTACTGCATACACCAGGTGGACATGGCGTGCGCGTAGATAGCCATGTATATGCAGGTTATGTAATTCCGCCGTATTACGATTCTATGATTGGTAAACTCATTACCGTTGCTCAAACGCGTGAGGAGGCTATTGATACCATGTATCGTGCCTTATCAGAATATGTAATTGAAGGGGTTAAAACAACCATACCTTTTCATTTGCAACTCATGCAAAATGAAGATTTTAGAAAAGGTAATTTTACCACTAAGTTTTTAGAAACCTTTACCATGAAATAAAAAAAAATCCCTTACAATTTGTAAGGGATTTTTTTTGAATGCTATTGGAACTATTGTCCACCACCACGCTGTGGCCTGTTTCTTCTCATTTCTTCGTAGAAATCATCTACTGCTTTCATTTGATCATCAGTTAAAGGGATCGCCTTTAATTTCTTTTTGCGTTCGTCGGCCGTTTCTTTTTGTTTAGCTGCTCTTTCCTCTTCCGATAAATCACGAAGTCCACGACCTTGCGATTGCGCCCATAACTGGATTTCTAATACCTTATCTGCTTCTGCATCAGATAATTTAGTTTTTTCCATTAATTGTGGCTTGATACGTTGCTTCATCATTTCAAGCATTTGAGCAGGGTCCATTTGCTGACCACCCCCAAATCCACCACCACCTTGTGCCATAACACTTGTGGCTGCAATGCAACCAATAATGGTTAAAAGTGCGATTATTTTTTTCATAAATTATTATTTAGGTTCTATTAAGATACTACAATAAGGCTTGTTTCTTTTATTTTTTCGGCAAACCTCATTATTTACTCGGTACGCTTATCTTAAAAATAACATTTCTCTATACTTTGGTAGTGTCCATTTATCGTCATCTACTAAGTGTTCTAGCTTGTCTACATGGTAGCGGATTTCATCAAAAAACGCAGATTTTACATCTGCTTCATAAGCGATTGCTTTTTTTCGATTGTCTTCGATGTTGTTGGCTACTTTTCTAGCTTCTACCATGGCATTTACCTGCGTGTAAATAACCTGAACGTGCTTGCTAACCTGTTGTAATAAATCGGTTTGACTAGCATAGGTATCTGCGCCAAGTCCGGCAGCTTTTAATCCATTAATATTACTCGACAATTTATTTTGATAAGAAATCGCAGCAGGTAAAATATGGTTGATGGCTAGATCGCCCATGATACGCGCTTCGATTTGAACTTTCTTAATATATTTTTCTAGTTCAATTTCATGTCTAGCTTCCAGTTCTGTGTGAGTATACACATGGTTGCGCTCAAATAAATCCTTTGCTTTATTGGTAACCATCGCATCTAGTGCTACTGGTGTTGTTTTTAAATTAGGAAGGCCTCTGCGTTCTGCTTCCTGGTGCCACTGCTCACTGTAGCCATCGCCTTCAAATAAAACAGCTTTACTTTCTACAATGTATTTTTGAATCACTTGCATGATGGCAACTTCTTTTTTGTCCCCCTTTTCTATAAGACCATCCACATCCGATTTGAATTTTTTAAGGGTATCTGCAACAATCGTATTTAATACGGTCATTGAAATAGCACAGTTGGCAGAAGATCCTACCGCTCTAAATTCAAATTTATTTCCTGTAAATGCAAATGGAGACGTACGGTTGCGATCTGTGTTGTCTAATAATAATTCAGGAATACTTCTGTGTAAATCAAGTTTTAAAATGGCTTCGTCCTGCTCGTCAAACTTACTGCCCACGCGGGTTTCAATGTCTTCAAGTACTTTTGCTAAATACTGTCCCACAAAAACAGAGATGATAGCAGGTGGTGCTTCGTTGGCGCCAAGTCTATGATCGTTTGGTGCAGAGGCGATTGCTGCGCGTAAGATATCGGCGTAATCGTGAACGGCTTTAATGGTATTTACAAAGAAGGTCAAAAACATTAAGTTTGTTTTTGGCGTTTTACCCGGAGCTAATAAGTTAACACCTGTATCTGTTGCTAAACTCCAGTTGTTGTGTTTACCACTTCCGTTGATGCCAGCAAAAGGTTTTTCGTGAAACAATACCACTAGTTTATGACGCTTTGCAACACGGTTCATGATATCCATTAAAAGCGTGTTGTGGTCTACGGCAATATTTACTTCTTCAAAAATTGGCGCGCACTCAAATTGTGCAGGCGCAACCTCGTTGTGACGTGTGCGAAGTGGGATGCCTAATTTGTAAGACTCTTGTTCAAAGTCTCTCATAAACGCATAAACGCGCTCTGGGATAGATCCAAAATAATGGTCTTCTAATTGTTGTCCTTTTGCAGGAGAGGCGCCATATACGGTTCTGCCACACTGTACTAAATCGGGTCTTGCATTGGCAATGGCTTCATCAATTACAAAATATTCCTGTTCCCAACCAAGTGTTGGTGTTACTTTGGTAATGTTTTTATCGAAATAATGACATACGTCGATGGCTGCTTTATTGATGGCTTCTACTGCTTTTAATAATGGTGCTTTATAGTCAAGTGATTCACCGGTATAAGCCACAAATAAGGTTGGGATACAAAGTGTTTTACCTTGTCCAATTTCAATAATAAAAGCGGGTGAAGAAGGGTCCCATGCGGTATAACCTCTTGCTTCAAATGTTGCACGTAATCCACCACTTGGAAAAGAAGACGCGTCTGGTTCTTGTTGAATTAGTGCAGCCCCATCAAATTCTTCGATTGCTGTTCCGTCACCTTTTAAGGTAAAAAATGAATCGTGTTTTTCTGCGGTGGTTCCAGTAAGTGGTTGGAACCAGTGTGTATAGTGTGTTACGCCTTTGCTTTCGGCCCATGCTTTAATTCCAATAGCAATTTGATTGGCCATTGAACGGTCAATTTTTTTACCACCTCTTATACTTGTCACTAAACTTTTGTAGGACTCATCGGTGAGGTACTCTCTTGCTGTTTTTAAGGTAAAAACGCTAGAATTAAAAATGCCGGTAATTTTTGCACTCGCTGCAACAGTGGTTTGATTGTTTTTCAAATCACGAATTGCATCAAAACGTAATGACATATAAAATGTTTTAATATGATTAAAATGTAAAGATAGTGCCTAAAATTTTAACTTTTCGGATATTAATCAACAAAAAATCCCCCAATTATTGATAATTTTATGACTGTTCGCCCCAAAAACCTCATAATTTTGAACATATGGTGATTTTTTGGTTTTCAACAATTCTGTTTCGAATTACACATTTGGAGCTCCTTAATGTTGGTAATTCGGCTATACAATTAGAGACTGCTAACTTACCTTCGCAGCATCATGGAAATTACAGTAGAAACCGCCCAAAAACTTCGCCTTACAGCCGAGGAATTTGAACTCATTAAGCAAAAATTAGGTAGAACCCCCAACTTTACAGAGCTCTGTTCATTTAGTGCCATGTGGAGTGAGCATTGTAGTTATAAAAACTCAATCAAGTGGTTAAAAACATTGCCACGTGATGGTGGGAGAATGCTAGTAGCCGCTGGTGAAGAAAATGCCGGCTTGATGGATATGGGCGGCGGCTTTGGCGTGGTATTTAAAATTGAAAGTCACAACCACCCAAGTGCACTAGAACCTTTTCAGGGTGCAGCTACCGGAGTAGGTGGTATTCAGCGCGATATTTTTACCATGGGGGCGCGTCCTATTGCCTCACTTAATAGTTTACGATTTGGAAATTTAAATGATACCAAAACGAGACGCTTGTTAAAAGGTGTCGTGCATGGCATTGGGCATTACGGTAATTGTTTTGGTGTACCTACTGTGGGTGGTGAAGTTTATTTTGAAGATTGTTATCATACCAATCCACTTGTGAATGCCATGAGTGTGGGTATTATGAAAGCAGGCGATATGATTTCTGCAACTGCCGCGGGTATTGGCAATCCGGTATTTTTTGTAGGAAGTGCAACGGGTAAAGATGGCATTGGTGGAGCAAGTTTTGCTTCTGCCGATATAACAGCTGACAGCGTAGAAGAATTACCAGCAGTGCAAGTAGGGGATCCTTTTCAAGAGAAAAAATTATTAGAAGCTTGTCTGGAACTGATTCATACAGGATCCATTGTTGGTATGCAAGACATGGGTGCAGCCGGCATTATTTGTTCTACCGCAGAGATGAGTGCAAAAGGTGGCGTAGGGATGCGCATTGATTTAGAAAAAGTGCCTACGCGTCAAAAAAATATGAAAGCGTGGGAATTACTTTTAAGTGAGAGCCAAGAGCGCATGTTAATTGTCGTTGAAAAAGGAAAAGAAGATGCTGTTTTAAAAATATTTGAAAAGTGGGATTTATCTGCGAGCAATATTGGTGAAGTTACCGGTGATGGCATGTTAAATTTTTATATGAATGGCTTACACGAAGCTTCGTTGCCTGCACATGAACTGGTGTTAGGTGGTGGCGCGCCGCAGTACACCAGAGACTATACAGCGCCTGCTTATTTTTCAAAAATAGAAGCCTTTGATGTTAATAGTATTGCTGACGTTACAACTGTGCAGGAAACGGCAGAAGCGCTTTCAACGCTACCTAACATTGCATCAAAGCGCTGGATCTATACACAGTATGATAGCATGGTGGGTGCAGCAAATGCATCAACCAATGCACCAAGTGATGCTTCTATTGTACTTGCAAAAGGAACGGGCAAAGGCCTTGCTATGACGGTAGATTGTAATAGTAAATATGTTTTTGCAGATCCTTACAAAGGAGGTATGATTGCCGTTGCAGAAGCCGCACGTAATATTGTATGTAGTGGTGGTGAGCCTATTGGTGTAACGAACTGCTTAAATTTTGGTAACCCCTACGATCCAGAAGTGTACTATCAATTTGTTAAAGCAGTAACCGGAATGGGGGATGCTTGTCGTAAATTTAATACACCGGTTACAGGTGGTAACGTAAGTTTTTACAATCAAAGTCCGGAAGGTCCCGTGTATCCTACACCCACCATTGGTATGGTAGGAATTGTAGAGGATATGTCTGCGACTATGACCCTTAACTTTAAAAAAGAAGGGGATGTTATTGTATTAATTGGTGCACAACAAAATGATATTGGATCATCGGAGTATTTACATAAATTAAAAAAAGTAGAATATTCCCCAGCGCCATATTTTGATTTAGACACAGAATATAAGGTACAACAACTAGTAGCTAGTTTAATTAAAAATAAAACCATTGTAAGTGCCCACGATATTAGTGAAGGTGGCCTCGCCATCACACTTTTAGAATCTGGATTTACCAGTCATTTAGGTTTTGAAGTGAGTGCAGCTGCGGCTGGATTTAGAACCGATGCATACTGGTTTGGAGAAGCGCAAAGCCGCGTGGTGGTGAGTTGTGGGGCCGAGCAGGTAGCCTTAGTTGAACAAGCCGCGGTAGCGGCGGGTGTGTCAGTTTCTGTCTTAGGAAAAGTAACAAGTGGTGCGGTTCAAGTAGGTGCAGAAAATTGGGGTTCTATCCAGGATTGGAAAAATAAATATGATACCGCTATTGAAAATTTAGTTCAATAAATTAATGATAGAGTAAGCTATATGACAATACATCCTTCAACAATCATAGTTACAGGTGCAGCAGGATTTATTGGATCATGTATGGCGGGTTTTTTAAATGCGCAAGGGTATCACCATTTGATTTTAGTGGATGATTTTGGTGTAGAAGCAAAAAGAAAAAACTGGGAAGGAAAAATATATGATCATATTGTAGAACGATCTTCTTTGTTTGAGTGGCTTGCAAGAACAGAAACTAAAATTGATGCTTGCATCCATTTAGGGGCAAGAACGGATACCACAGAGTTTGATTATAGTGTACATGAAGCACTTAACCTAGAATACTCTAAACAAATTTGGCAGTACTGTACTGAAAAAAATATTCCACTCATTTACGCATCATCGGCAGCAACTTATGGTGCTGGTGAAAATGGCTACAACGATGCGCACGAAGGTGTTGCAAGTTTAAAGCCATTAAATCCTTATGGGGTTAGTAAAAATGAATTTGACAAGTGGGCGCTTGCTCAAACAGAAGGGCCTGCTTATTGGACAGGATTAAAATTCTTTAACGTATATGGCCCGGGCGAATACCATAAGGGCCGAATGGCAAGTGTTATTTTTCATGCCTTTAATCAAATCAAAGAAAGCGGAAAAGTAAAGCTCTTTAAAAGCCATAAACCGGATTATAAAGATGGGGAACAACTTCGTGATTTTATTTACGTTAAAGATGTAGTGTCGGTTATTGGATGGATGCTTGAAACAATGCAGGGCAATCATTGGGAAACTTCAAAAAATGGACTTTACAATTTAGGAACAGGGGAGGCCAGAAGTTTTATTGATTTAGTAAGGGCCACTTTTTCAGGTTTGGCATTGGAGCCCAATATCCAGTTTATAGACATGCCAATCGATATTAGGGATACCTACCAATATTTTACGGAGGCCAGCATGGAAAAATTAAAGGCAGCTGGCTATAAAACAGGCTTTACAAGTCTAGAAGATGGAGTAAAGGATTATGTGGTCCATTACCTTCAAAAAGGCCTTATTTATTAACCTGTTTATTCACATTTTCAACTATTTTTTCGATTCAAGACGCAAACACTTTGCGGGTCTTGTTAATTAATGTAGGTTTGTATGACCTCTAATAAATTTCCCTTTTAAATCAGGTCAAAACAATCTTAACCATGTAAAAATGGAGTGCACAATAGCTATGCTATTGCGCGCATTTTATTTTTACAACTAGATGAATTTAATTTATGGCAAAGTACATTTTTGTTACGGGCGGCGTTACAAGTAGCTTAGGAAAAGGAATTATTGCAGCTTCGCTCGCAAAATTATTGCAGTCTAGAGGACTCACAGTAACCATTCAAAAGTTTGATCCCTACATCAACGTGGATCCAGGAACTTTAAATCCGTACGAACATGGTGAGTGTTATGTAACAGAAGATGGTGCAGAAACGGATTTGGATTTAGGACACTACGAACGTTTTTTAAACATTCATACCACGCAAGCTAATAACGTAACTACGGGCCGAATCTATCAGACCGTCATCAATAAAGAAAGAGCAGGTGATTTTTTAGGTAAAACAGTACAAGTAGTACCGCATATTACCGATGAAATCAAGCACCGTATGAAGCTCATTGGTGAAACAGGAAAGTATGATATTATTTTAACTGAAATTGGCGGTACAGTTGGTGACATTGAAAGTTTACCCTTTATCGAAGCAGTACGTCAATTGCAGTGGGAGCTTCCGGAAGAAGACGTAATGGTCGTGCACCTTACACTCATCCCATATTTACGCGCTGCCAAAGAATTAAAAACAAAGCCTACGCAACACAGTGTGAAAATGCTGAGTGAAACGGGCGTGCATCCGGATATTATTGTGTGTAGAACAGAAGAGCCATTAAATGATGAAATAAAGAAAAAAATCGCACTATTCTGTAATGTTAAACAAGGCTCTGTTATAGAAGCCATGGACGCATCCACTATTTACGAAGTACCTATTTTAATGCTTCGTGAAAAACTCGATTTAATTTGTTTGAAAAAGTTAAATATCAATGGATATGGTGCGCCTAATTTAGATAAGTGGAATGGCTTTTTACAAAAACTAAAAAATCCAAAATCTGAAGTACGCATTGGATTGATTGGAAAATATATTGAACTACAAGATGCCTATAAATCTATTTTAGAAAGCTTTATTCATGCAGGTGCACCTAATGAGGTTAAAGTGAAAGTGGTGAATGTGCATAGTGAGCACCTCACGCAGGAAAACGTTTCTGAAAAGTTAGAAGGGCTTGATGGTTTACTCGTAGCACCTGGTTTTGGTAACAGAGGTATTGAAGGAAAAATTCATGCCGTGCAGTATGCAAGAGAAAATAATTTACCATTCTTTGGAATTTGTTTGGGGATGCAAATGTCTGTTATTGAGTATGCAAGAAATGTACTTGGTTTAGCGGATGCACATTCTACCGAAATGGATGCAACAACAGCGAATCCTGTTATCAATATGATGGAGGAGCAAAAGAAAATTAAAATGATGGGAGGGACCATGCGATTAGGTGCTTATCCTTGTGAAATTACACCAGGTACACTTGCGCATAAAATTTACGGAGCTACTTCAATTACCGAGCGTCATCGTCACCGTTATGAATTTAACAATGATTATTACGATGCATTTATAAAAGCCGGACTTGTAGCGAGTGGCAAAAATCCTGAAACAGGCCTAGTTGAAATAGTGGAGCTTCCCAATCATCCATTCTTTATTGGTGTGCAGTATCACCCCGAATTAAAGAGTACCGCAGAAGTGCCAGCCCCTCTTTTCGTTAGCTTTTTAGCTGCTGCAAAGCACTATCAAGCCTCAAAAGCAGTTAAATAACCTTAATTTTTAAAGCGCAGGTCAATGATTCTAGGTTTCAACTAGTACCTTTGACCTTCAATAAATACACGTATGAAGTCTGATAAGAATTCGCTCATAGGATTTGTTTTGTTAGGGATCTTGTTTTTTTCCTATTTCTGGTATACCAATCAGCAACAAACTGCATTGGTAGCCTTCAAGAAACAACAAGAAGATTCAATTGCCAAAGCACAAGCCAAACTTGTAAAACCGCTGGATGTTGTGGCTGCTAAAATTGATTCTTTACAAAGAGATTCAATAGCTAAAATTGCAACTGCTGGAAACTTTGCTCAGGCTGCACTTGGTAAAGACACGACTGTAACACTAGAAAATGATTTGATTCGTGTTGTGTTAACAAACAAAGGGGGGCAAGTAAAAAATGTTACTTTAAAAAAATATACGACTTCGGATAGTGCCTCTGTTGTACTTGGTGAACAAAACCAAATGGGTTATGCAGTAAATACCGCAGATAATAAAACAGCACTAACTTCTGATTTATTTTTTACACCATCTGCGATCACTAACACACCTGATGGATCTTCTTCCATCAAATTTGTTATTGCATCAACAACTGGTACTTCAATTATTCATACCTATACGCTCCGCCCAAATTCCTATTCCTTAGATTGGGATATTGAATTGGTGGGCGCTAACCAATTATTAACGGCTGGGGTACTTAATTTTAAATGGTTGTCAGAAACCAGCCAACTTGAAAGAACTGCTGAATATGAAAGACAGATGTCTAATATTTGTTTTTCAGAAGGGAACGAGTTTGATTATATTTCAGCTAATAATGAAAAAACATTTGAAAAGCCGGTACAATGGGTGAGTGTGGTGCAACAGTTTTTTAATACTACGCTTATTGCAAAAAACAGTTTCAATTCGGGTGCTGTAAACTGGTCTCGATATACGGATAGCTCAAAAAAGCTTGCTAAAACAGAAACCAATTTGCAAATCAAATTGCCACAAGCGGCAACCAGTAAAGTGGCTTTACAATTATTTTCTGGTCCTTCCGATTTTGAAATTCTAAAAAAGCAAGCCCCAGAAATGGATCGTATTGTGAATTTAGGAAGAGACATGTATTCTTTTGTGCGCCCAATTAACAAATACATTATCATGCCAGTATTCGATTTCTTTGCTGGCTTTGTCTCGAATTATGGCTGGGTGGTATTGTTACTTACCTTATTTATTAGACTCGTTACTTCTCCTTTAACGTATAGTAGTTATTTAAGTGGCGCAAAAATGAAAGTATTAAAGCCAGAGCTGGATACTATCAAGAAAAAATTTGGGGATGATCAGCAAGGTTTTGCAATGGAGCAGATGAAATTGTTTAGAGAAGCGGGTGTAAATCCACTCGGAGGTTGTATACCAGCACTACTCCAAATCCCTATTTTCTTTGCACTTTACAGTTTCTTTAATTCCCATATCGCGCTTCGGGGACAGGCCTTTTTATGGAGTAAAGATTTATCGAGCTATGACGTTATTGCAACACTTCCGTTTAGTGTTCCACTAGGATTTGGAGATCACATCAGTTTATTTACCATTACAGCTGTTGTAACGAGTTTCCTTATTTCTATATACAATATGAGCATGACGCCAACGCAGGATAATCCTGCATTAAAGTATATGCCTTATATTTTCCCTTTCATGCTATTGTTTATCTTTAATAGATTGCCATCGGCATTAACATGGTATTATACAGTCTCAAACCTTGTGACCCTTGGCCTTCAATTTGTGATACAAAATTATATCATCAATCACGATAAAATTTTAGCACAGATGGATGAAAAAAGGAAAACGCCAAAAGCAAAAAGTAAATGGCAAACTCGTTTTGAGCAAATGCAAGAGAGTCAGAAAAAAATGCAAGACTTGAAAGATAGGACGGCAAAGAAAAAATAAATCAAAAGCCCTGCTGTTGTAAGTAGGGCTTTTTTTAAATTATATCGTTTGAAAGTAATTGTATCTATATTGATTTGTTTTTTGTCTTTTCACTTGACATTTGCGCAGCAGCGAATAGTGGCGGAGTGTACCGTGGTGTATAAAGTAGAATCACAGGACGCGTCTGATGCCAGTATGCAGCAAAAAGCAACGAAAACCGTATATATCAAAAGTAACAATGCCCGCATAGATCTTGTGGCTCCTGCTTATTCACAAACGACACTATTTAATAAAACAACGGCTACTGCTACTGTCCTTCGTGCTTTTGGAGATGACAAGTACATGACTCCATTAAATGGACAGCAGTGGCGAAAAGTAAATGCAGGGCTGGATAGTATTCAAATGCAAATTACTGGCGACTCAATTTCAATTTTAGACTACACTTGTAAAAAAGCGTTGTTGCAACTAAAAGATGGAACTCAGGTAATTGTATTTTTTACGCCCGCTATCATTCCTTCGGTTAGAGAATATGAGTACATGTTTAAAGATATTCCTGGATTTGTACTTGGATATGAAATGAAAGACAAAGACGGTAGAAAAACAACCTTCAGCGCTACTCAAATTAATTTATACAATCCAGTAGCTGCATCAAGGTTTGATATACCTGCAAAAGAATACCGATTGATTGAAATGGAAGAATCAAAATAAGATAGTTGGAACTGCGCGCGGACTAGTAATTAGTTGTTCGTTGGACTAGGTGTCTTGAACTTAGGCACTTTTACTTTAAACTTGTAAGGAAATACAAATGAACTGTTTCCGTTATCAAAACGAATCATTGAATTCATTTCAGTATTGTTATTTCCCTTTAATTGAAAACCTAAGGTTTGAATACTTTTGTATTGCATTGTTGACCTAAGGGAACTATACGACAAGCCTTTGGAATTGAGTAAGTTTAGATTTTTGAGTGTAAATTTTGTTTGCTTACCTCTTTTTTCTGTGGTTACCCCACTTAAAGTAAACGCAGCATGGCCGGTTTGCACCCCTACAAGTAGAGCTGCAGCTAGGGTTAAAGAGAGTATCAGTTTACCACGTTTCATTATTGCAAAGGTAGGTATTCTTAATTATTTCACAATTATCAAATCGTTAATACAACAGATATGTTCATAAATTGTTGTGCGGATTGTTGGAAAAGCTTGATTTTTGGTCTATTTTAGGTTAATTCCTTTCATAAATGAGCCAAAATCGATACCAAGAAGACCGGGAATCCCTCAAAGAGCTGCTTCAGCAGTACCGTAATCTCAAGCTTGGCCGCCAACACCGATTTTTGGAGGAAGACTCTTTTTTACGCATCATTGACTATTTCGACGAAAAAGACAATATAAAAGAAGCTTTGGAAGCTGTTGAAATAGGGTTGGCTCAATTCCCTTTTGCCTCGGCACTTATGATTAAAAAGGCCGATTTACTCATAGTTGATAAACGTTATCTCGATGCGCTAGATATTTTAGAAACCTCAGAACTCTACGACAATTCCGATATTGATTTATATATTTTAAAAACGGACGCTTATTTAGCACTCGATCAACCAGAAAAAGCTGCAGAGCTTTTGGAAGCAGCAATACATAAATTTGAGGGTGATGAAAAAGTAGATCTTCTTTTTGAGCTAGCTGATGTTTACGATGACTATGAAGCTTTCGAAAAAGTTTTTGATTGTTTAGTACTTATTTTAGAACAAGAGCCAGCCAACGAAGAAGCGCTCTATAAAATTTGTTTTTGGACCGACTATACAGGCCGTAACGAAGAAAGCATCAAGCTGCATCAAAAAATAATTGATCAACTTCCTTATAGCGAACTTGCTTGGTTTAATTTGGCAGCGGCTTACCAAGGTTTAAAATTATACGAAAAGTCTATTGACGCCTATCAATATGCGGTAGCTATTGATGATAAATTTGACTATGCATACCGGAATATGGGCGACGCCTATTTGCGTCTTCGTAAATACAAAGAAGCGGTTGAAGTACTTGAAAAAGTAGTAGCGCTGTCAAGGCCAGAAGACGTGATATACGAAGCTATTGGTCATTGTTATCACAAAATGGGAAAGATTGCACAAGCTAGATTTTATTATAAAAAAGCGGTTCACTTAAATCCCGACGACAGTAAACTGTATTATAAAATTGCAGTAACGTATATGCTGGAAAAACAGTGGCAGCCTGCTGTTAAGCAGCTTGAAAATGCAATGCGCATGCACCGTGCGATTACAGAATACAATTTGGCCATGGGAGAATGTAAATCTAACCTTGGAGAATTTAAAGAGGCAGTTCATTATTTTGGTGTTGTAGTAAAGCACAAACCTAAAAATGTTTCGGGATGGGAGGCACTCATCAATTGTTTGCTGACTGCAGAATATTTTGATGAAGCGCTCTTGCAAACTAAGAATGCAATTATTGCAACTGATCACAAGCCCATTTTTTTGTTTTACCAAAGTGCTATTTTGTTTATTACAGGTAAATCAAAAGAAGGGTTGCTCATGCTAGAACAGGCCATGTTAGCTGCTCCAAAGCTGTTAAAGAAATTCATTGATATTAGGCCTTCCATTCTTCAAAATACACAAGTGGTGGATGTTATTGCCCGTTTTAAACGTCGCAGAAAAATATAGTACAATCAGTCCAGCTCCTATAATCAGTCCTAAAAAGTCATTTGTTTAACTTATTTTTGCATTTTAGTTAAAATTAGAACTATGAATTTTAATTTATCACAGATTCCAGTGCGAACCTCACAGCCTAGAAAGTCAGGTTTAACCATGATCATGGATAAGGGTTTAAGTATTAATGAAGTACACAATTTCATGAGTGTAGGTGGTCCACATTCTGATGTTATTAAATTGGGATTTGGAACTTCTTTTGTTACCCCAAACCTCAAGCAAAAAATTGAAGCGTATCATTCTTATAATATTCCACTCTATTTTGGCGGTACTTTATTTGAAGCCTTTTTAGTGCGTGGACAGCTGGATGATTATATAAGTGTTTGCAAAGATTACGGCATTACTTACATGGAAGTGAGTGATGGATCTATCAGTATTCCGCATACTGAAAAATGTGGGTTAATTGAAAAGTTAGCTAAGCACTTTACTATTTTAAGTGAAGTAGGTAGTAAAGATGCTGCTCATATTATCCCACCTTACAAATGGATCGAACTCATGCGAGCAGAGCTTGAAGCGGGTGCTACTTATGTTATAGCAGAAGCACGTGAGGCCGGTAATGTTGGTATATATAGAGGGAGTGGCGAAGTGCGCGAAGGTTTAGTACAAGAAATTCTAACACAAATTCCTGAGGAAAAAATAATCTGGGAAGCGCCTCAAAAAGCACAGCAATTGTATTTCCTTGAATTAATCGGTTGCAATGTCAATCTCGGTAATATTCCACCTCATGAAATCATTGCCTTAGAAGCTATGCGCATTGGACTTAGAGGAGACACTTTCGAATTATACTTAAATAAGTAATCGAGTTATGAAACGTTATGGACTCATTGGTTTTCCTTTAACGCATTCATTGTCTCAGCAATATTTCAACAATAAGTTTCAGGAAGAAGGGATTGAAGATTGTATTTACGAAAGATTTTCAATTGCTTCTATCGCTGAATTACATGACATCTTAAAAACCCATTCTGATTTGTGTGGGTTTAACATTACCATTCCGTATAAAAAAGAAGTACTAGCTTTTTTAACAGAGCGTTCCAAAGCAGTGGAGGAAGTAGGAGCTTGCAATTGCGTAAAAATGGATAATGGTAAGCTCATTGGATACAATACTGATGTTATTGGATTTGAAAATTCCTTACTACCTTATTTAAAGCCCACCCATAACCGAGCTTTGGTGCTAGGAACAGGGGGCGCTGCACTTGCCATTGTGTATGTGCTGCAAAAACTTGGGATTGAATTTAAGTATGTTTCGCGCAATGCGAGTAGTGATCGGTTTGCGTATGATCAATTAACTGCCTCTATTATGGCAGCGCACACGCTCATCATCAATACCACACCGCTTGGCATGTTTCCGAGTATTGAAGCTTGTCCGGATATCCCTTATGCATTATTAACCCCTGCGCATCATTTGTTTGATTTAACCTACAACCCAGCTGAGTCCACATTTTTAGCCAAAGGGAAGGCAATGGGAGCTACTATTCAAAATGGTCAACAAATGTTTGTTGAACAGGCCGAACAATCCTGGCGTATTTGGAATAGCTAATACTATTGTAGCGTTACTGTTTTTTTAAGTCTTATATCTCTCGACGAGCTTCCAATCATAATGATAAAATCGCCGGGTTCAATTACCGTTTGCATTTTTTCGTTTAGCATTTCAAAGTCTTCTGGCATAAGTGTAAGCGTTACTGTTTTTGATGCGCCTGGTTGTAAGTGAATTCTTTCAAATCCTTTTAATGCTTGAACAGGTCTTGCCACCGAAGCGATATGATCTCTTAGATATAATTGTGCAACTTCATCACCTGCAACTTTACCAGTATTTGTAACAACGAAGGAAACATTTATTGCATCCCCTTTTTTTGCTATGGGCTTTTCAATTGTCAAATTGCTGTATTCAAACGTGGTATAACTAAGTCCATATCCAAAAGGAAATAAAGGAAGACCAGTAAGGTTTTCATAATCATCACCACGGCCTGTTGGTTTGTGATTGTAAACCAGTGGGAGTTGTGCTTCACTTACAGGAAATGTGATGGGTAGTTTAGCGCCTGGATTGTATTCGCCTGAAAGTATGGCTGCCACTGCATGTCCGCCTTCCTCACCTGGGTACCAAACTTCTACAATACTACTTACTTTATCTATCCAATTGCCCATGGTTACGGCGCTTCCGCCAACAATCACAACAATGGTTGGTGTTCCCGTAGCTGCTACTCTTTGAATGAGTTGTTCTTGTTCGCCAGGTAATTGCAAAGAAGCCCTATCTCTAAATTCACCTTCCTCAAGTCCTACTACAACCACTGCTACTTTCGATTTTTGTGCAATAGAAACAGCTTCATTTATTTTTTCTTCAATTGTATTTTCTACATCAACATTCCAAATTAATTTGATGGTTGAATTGCCATTTGGCTCCTTAAATTCAACTCGAATGGGATAACTATTTCCTGCTGTAAAATTATAATCAACGAGGCTAGTATGAAAGCTTTGCTTATCCCAGTTGTTGATGATGAGTTGATTGTTGATGTATAATTTAAAGCCGTCGTTTCCAGATAAACCAATTTTGTAAGTGCCTGTTTTAGGTGCTTTGATAATGCCGGTCCATTTTGCACAAAAAAATTCTGGTGTGATAGATGGATCGGGTGTAGAGATGGTCCAATGAAAATTAATGGTTTTATCAATTCTTTGTAGGGTAGGATTGTTCCCAAATTCTATGCCATTAAAATAGTGAGCAGTAAGTCCTTCATGTGGTTGGTTGTTATGCGTGGTCCATAAATATTTACTTGGTATGATGTCCCAGTTTTTACTACTTCGACCCGGCCCGGAGGCAGTCATAATTTTATTGGTGCCAAATTTTAATTGCATGCCATCTAGTATGCTTACTTTTTTGGTACCCGGTCCACTATAACCGCCAAGTCTCGCTTCTGTGGCGTCGGTGCCAATGAGGGCAATACTTTCAGTAGCCTTTGAAAGGGGTAATACTCCATTTTTGTTTTGTAATAAAACAATCGATTCTAGTGCAGCTTGGTGTGCAATTTTTTTATGTGCTGCTTCATAATTTGCAGATTCAGTTGCTTTAATATCAAGGTAAGGGGTTTCAAATAAACCTAGTTCAAACTTTGCCCTTAAAACCCTGCTTACTGCATCGTCTAATCTTTCTTGATTGATTTGACCATTCAAAAAAGGAGGAATAAATAATTTATAATGTTCTTGTGCTGTTTGAAATATAACATCAAGTCCATTGTTTACAGCGTTTTTGCCCGCATCTGGATAATCTTTTGCTGTATAGTGTAAGACATTGGCGCCGCCCACGGCGCCAGCATCTGATATCACAAACCCATTAAAGCCCCACTGCTTTTTTAGTAGATCATTTAATAAATAATCATTGGCAGTTGCGGGGCTCCCATTTACAGAATTGTAAGAGGTCATGATAGATCTTGCACCCGCTTTTTGTACCGCATCTTTAAAAGGAGGATAGTGGATTTCAGTTAAGTATCTTTCGTTCATGTCAATAGGGTAGCTATCTCTTCCACCATCACCCACATTGGCAACAAAATGTTTTGGGGTAGCGATGATATTTTCGTCTTCTAGTGTTTTCATGTAAGCCACGCCCATTTTGCTACTTAAGAATGGGTCTTCTCCATAGGTTTCTTCGGTACGGCCCCATCTAACATCTGTTGCAATATTAATAACCGGAGAAAGTATTTGTCGGATGCCTCTAATTTTTGATTCCTTTGCAATGGCGCCAGCAACAGCTTCCATGGTGCTTGTTTTAAAGGTAGCGGCGAGTCCAATGCTTTGCGGAAATATCGTAGAACCCTGTCTTACCAATCCATGTAGTGCTTCGTCAAATGGAAGCATGGGAATGCCAAGTCTGGTGCTGTCTATAAAAAACCGCTGAATCGTGTTCACTTTTTTGGCAAGGCTTACAGCTGTTTCTGTTGCATTGTATTGAAGCATTTGTTGTGCACCTTCTGTGCCCGCAGATGCGGCACTTACTTGAAATCCAAAAAGGCCATCTTTGTATTTATGACCTTCTCCTGGTTTGATATCGCCAGGAATCATAAATAGTTGCCAAAATTTTTCGGTGGGAGTCATTCTGTCCAGTAAATCTTTGACCCTTTCGTTGATAGGTGCTCTACTGTTTTTATACAGCGGAATTGTTTGTGCAAATGCTCCGTTTGAGGCAACAATTTGTACTAAAAAAACAATTAGAAAACGAAATGCGTTTTTACGGATAATCCTATTTTTTGTGTTCATATCTAGGCTTGGTATGCGTTTAAAAAATCTATAAGTTGTTGTACAGCTTTTTTTCTGTGGCTAAATTTATTTTTTTCTGCAATATCCATATTTGCAAAAGTGGTGTTACTTCCATCCGGAATAAATATGGGGTCGTATCCAAATCCTTTGGTGCCATCTTGTGTGGTTGTTATCTGACCTTTACAAATCCCTTCAAATTGATATTCTTTTCCCTTGATAATGAGTGATACGATGGTTCTAAATTGAGCGGCTCTTGAAGGGTTGTCTTTAAGTTCTGCTAACAACTTATCTATATTGTCTTGCATGTTCCGTCCTTCTCCTGCATACCTCGCCGACTTGACACCGGGTGCGCCGCTCAGTGAAGCTACTTCTAGTCCTGTATCTTCGCTAAACACAGCTTCGTTTGTAAGCTTATAAATGGTAGAAGATTTTTCTGTGGCATTTGCTTCTAGTGTATCATGTGGTTCTGGAATGTCAATATCAATACCCACTTCTTGTAAGGTAAAAATCTGAAATTTTTGATGGCTAAGGTGCTTAATTTCCTCTACCTTATTTTTATTATTGGTTGCAAAAATAATTTTCATCAATTACTGAATATTAAATGTTTTTTTAAGTGCATTCCAAAGTTTTCCCTTTTCTAATTTTGCGGCCTCATTTTTGACAAGCATAGTTTGTAATGGCGCAGAAAATAAAAGGGTACAATTGTCATATTGCTGCACTTGATACTGCGGTACTTCAAAAGGAAGTGCAATGCTTGCTGCATTAATATCAAATAAAATGATAGTCAAAGGTTGTAATTCAGTTTTTATTTGTGCGTAGTTGAAATTTTGAGTAGCCATATTTACAATGGCAACATCGCCCATATTTAGTTTGCACGCGGCGAGTATGGCCGTTAAAAATTGTAAGGATTCGTCTGCAACATGAACGGCTGAACTGTCTTTTAATAAAAGGGTTATCTTTTTTTGATTGTCCCCTAAATAGCTAATGGGTTTTATTGGCTGCATCTCACCGGGAGCAGGTGCCACAGGCGTACTCTTTTTAGTTTCAGTGTTTGTAGGGCGTTTGCTGCTCTGCTTGGCATCAATTAAAACAAGGTCATCTTTATATAAAGAGGCTATAACAAAGGGTGGAAGCAAATTATTTTCAGAATTCATAGCAGATT
The DNA here is from genome assembly GCA_947461125.1 of Bacteroidota bacterium. Taxonomy (GTDB): domain Bacteria; phylum Bacteroidota; class Bacteroidia; order Chitinophagales; family Chitinophagaceae; genus Sediminibacterium. Next base: position 42,727 of record CANHHX010000008.1, read on the forward strand.
TACAATATTAACGATTGTTAGTTTTCATTTTTGTTGTTTCTTTGCACCAAATATAAAACTATGGGAGCAGCACTCGACGTAAAGATTGAAAAAGTTCAGCACAGTAGGTTAGCAAATACCACGCTAGAAAATATCCCTTTTGGTCGTGTTTTTACGGACCATATGTTAGAAGCTGACTATATTGATGGTGCTTGGACAAATGTAGTGATTAGACCTTACCAGCCACTGCAATTAGACCCTTCTTTGGCTGCGCTTCATTATGGGCAATCCATTTTTGAAGGTGTTAAAGCCTATAAAAGTAATGCGGGCGAGGTACATATTTTTAGACCGCAAGATAATTTTAGAAGATTCAATATTTCTGCTGCTCGTATGTGCATGCCTGAAATTTCTGAAGCGATATTTATGGAGGGTATGCGCCTTCTCATTGATATGGATAGAGACTGGGTTCCTGCATTGGCGGATCACTCTTTATACATCAGACCCTTTATGTTTGCGACCGATCCAGTTATTGGGGTAAAACCTTCTGATCATTATAAATTCATGATTTTGTTAAGTCCTACTGGACCTTACTACAGTACACCTATGAAAATCTATGTAGAAGAAACCTACACGAGAGCAGCTCCGGGTGGCGTTGGTTTTGCAAAAAATGCAGGTAATTATGCAGCTAGTATGATGGCTACGCAAAAAGCAAAAGAAGCTGGTTACGACCAAGTATTGTGGACCGATGCTTTTGAGCATAAGTACTTGCAAGAAGTAGGTACTATGAATGTATTTTTTGTTGTTGGTAATAAAGTAATTACGCCTGCGCTAACAGAAGGAACTATTTTGGAAGGGGTAACAAGAGACAGTGCTATCACGGTTTTAAAAGAGATGGGGATGGAAGTGCAAGAGACAAAAATTACCATTGATGAATTAATCGCTTCTCAAAAACAAGGCCAATTACATGAAGTGTTTGGCACAGGTACTGCTGCTACCATATCAAAAATTAAAGAACTACGCTATAAAGATTATAGCATGCATTTTGATACAGATAAGGCCGGTGTTGCCAAAGAATTGAAAGACAGACTTACTGCTATCAGGTATGCGACTGCTCCGGATACGCACCACTGGCTATTTAAAGTTTAATGAACTGTTTTAGTAAATAGTTTTTTCCTGCTTTAATTACGGCAACATAAGCGCCAGCTTTTAAGTAGGGCACTTCTATGCTTGCAAAACCGCTTTTACTTGCTGCAAATATTTTGTTTTGTAGTAGTGTTCCATCAATGCTATGTATAGCTATTTGGTAGGCAAGTGTTTCTCTAAATGAATAATGAACGCCTAATTGATTTTGTACCGGATTGGGTGTAACAGTTGCAATTATTGGGTCTTCTTGCCTTGGTGGTGGTGGTGGTCCAGTAATTTCAAAGCGCTTTTCTCCTGCTGTGGTGCTGTCTGTACCAATCTCAAATGCATAGCTACTATCCTGAATTATTTTTTGATATTTGTTGAGCAATTTATCATGGAGATAAGCGGCCATATCATTCGCAATTACAAAAGCAGTACATACCAATTTGTATGTTCCAGGTTTGTTGGATTCAATACCTAGTGGAATAAAAAGATTATTGGTAAAGGGTCTTGCATCTATACAAAGCGGGATGCTATCTCTCGAAATGGAATAAAGCGATATTTTATTTTCGTTTATTTTTTCTGCGTCCCATTTTTCAAACCGGCTATTTGCGCTGTCAATCCCCAAAATTTCAAGTCTATCCAAAAGGGTGTTTTCTTGCATGAGTGCAAGGCTTATATGTGCGTATTCATTTTTGTAGCGAATGGTGTCGGGGGGTTCATAAAGATGGACCTTACTCCGTTCTTCATAAAATAAATACCCGGTAGTGCCTGCTGTATTTTTAATGATATAGCCCTCTAGTTTTTGAACAATCTTTGGATGTCTAAATGGGCTAGCGGTATAATTACCTGTTGCGCCAAGGCCTGCATCCCAGTACCAGTAATACTTTCCAATGCTACTACTACTCGTTATTTTTCCCATATCAATGGCAGCAGGGTATGGGTTGCCCGTTAAATAATAGCGTGTGATGGAGTCGGAAGGAAAGTTCATTTCTAGGGGTCCATGTTGTGGTATTCCATGTACCCAAACATTCACCCATGAATCGTGTTTTTTTGTTTCTATAAAAGGCGTTTCAGTTTGATAGGTTGTATTACCCGGGTACAACCAAATTTTTATTGCGCTGTTTTGTTTTAGGTAACTGCTGTCCATTTTTGTGAAGGGTTGAAATAATAATTTTGTTTTGTTGTTGGAGACGGTATCTAAATAGTATACAGAAGGGTGCTCATGTATAGCACTATCAAACCCACTGCTGGCGGTACTCTTGCCCGTTATTCGAATACTATTTCTAAAGCCTAGTAGGCTTGGCGCATTCATAAATGGGAAGGATAATAATTTTGTTTGACCTTCTAGCAAATGATACATTTTATGTACGGTTGCCGGTCCTATTATTTTTGTATGATTACCCGAGGGATTTATTTGTGCAGCGTGTAACAGTGTTAGATGCTTGGTTTGCAGGCTACCATTGAATAGGGTAAGGCTATGTTCAATCATGAGCGAGTCTAAAAATTGTACTTTATTTTTTGTATCAATGTGTAAGCTAGAAATACGTTTATTTTTAAAAACGTTTGAACGAATGATGGCGCTATCTTTATCGATGTAGATACTTCCATGTGAAGCATCGAAGGTTCCTGCGCCTAATAGTGCGTTGGGCCAATAAAACCCGCCGTTTACAACAATATGCGCGGTTGAATCTAGCGTTATGGTTTTGGCCGTATTGATTTGATTTGCAAATGCATTACCAATCATAATTTGACTTCCTTGTTGCACCAAAACATGCGTGCTGCTATCCGGAACGATGCCGCCACACCAATTGCTGCCTAATTGCCACAGCGCATTATGCGCGCCTATCCATAAACCATTGCTTTTTACTTCAACCCGAATCAATTGGCTGGTATCGGTACATGAAAAACGGGTGGCAATTCTTTTAAATGAGGTACTGCTTTGCAAGGTGCCAGATTGATAATTGTTCGCATTGCCAATGCCAGTAGCCATTCTAAACAATCCTGCAGTATCTTCTTTGTAAATCCATTGATAGCTTGTGTTTACTAAGTTGCTACCAATAAACAATGTGGGTGAAAAACCTTTGCAAATAATTTGATTTTCCAGAATTGTATTGTTTACAATTGCGCTATCTAATTGAATTCGTATTGTTTTAAAACTGCTATTGATCCCGTCCGAAATTTCTATAATAGCACTATCCATTCCTGCATATGCATGGCTTGGAATAAACAGTAGCGTTTTTGGAAAGGAGCTATCGCCTACCGTTTTCTTCGAAAACGGTAGGCCCAAAATTTCCCCCTGCGTAGGAGCCAACTTTACTTTCCAAAATATGGTTTCGCTACTATCTGTTTGAACCACCCCTAATGCGGCAGAAGCGATGGCCACCGGGCGTTTGCAGCTATTCAGGTGCAGTGTGCTAGTGTCTATACATGCCGGTGCCATAGCGTCAATTTTAACTTGTAAGAAACGGGTGTTACTTGATATGATTCCGTTACAATAATTGAGTGCGGCGTCTCTGATGGCGGCCGTGTCACTATTGATTCTAGGATGTATAATCAATCCATTTTTTGCATAATCTCCATTTGAAATGATGTACGAAAAATGCCATTCGTTGGTACCCGAGCCTTTGGTGTATACCATGTTTTTTGCACTGTCCGAAACAGTTACAACTAGGTATGGAAGAAAAGAGCGACTGTTTAAAAAACAAGGTTCCGAAAAAATAATTTTTGCCGTAATCGTGTCTCCGGCAGTATATGTTTTTGCTGGTGGCGGTATCAGCGCAATCACAGTGGGGGCCGTGTTATCAGGCATCGTTAGCGCTTTACAAATCAATTGTTGAAGCGCCATGCCATCATCATTTCCTACTTCGTCTTTGTCTTGCCATTTTAAAATAAGCTGCTCGCCTGGCCGCCAATTTAAATTTAAAAGGGTGTCTTTTTTTTGTTGCTGATTCGTGGTTAAAAGTCCGTTGAGTGCAGCAGTGCCTGTGCTCGTTTGTACCGATGTAAAATTGAGTGCCGTATGTTTTTTTGTGAGCGTGTCTAACACATTATTTGTTGCAGCCGTAGCATAGGAAAAAGTCCATTCCTTTGCTTTACCACTGCCGCCTTTGCGCCACTGAGCGGCTACAAATTCTATTTCAAATTGATTGATGACGGTGCCTGTGTTATTGGTAAAACTAATGCCAAAAATATAGGAACCTGCACTACTGGCAAGGCTGCCAAGCCCTCTGGTAGGGCTATTGTTAGCGCCATAGCTAAAAATGCCGGCTACTGCATTGGACCCTGAGCTGGTGGCAAAATTAAGTGCAGCATTACTGCCACTTGTTTGCGCCATAAATACACCCGTTAGCCCTGCATGTAAACTTCCTAAAAAGAAGGGGCCTTTCCCAGTTAGGCCGCTTGCATAGGTACTTGAAGACGGCAAATTGGAAAAGTTTTGGGTGTACACAAAGTTGATAGACGGGTAGGGGTAGCTACTGGGGATAGTTGAAATTTGACCAAAAACGACAGGGAAGGAGCCAAGCAGTAAAAAAGATGCCAAAACAAAAGGCTGTGCAAAAGTCTTTGGTAACCGAAACCAACAAAAAAAGGAAATATGCATAAAAAGGTTGCTTGATATTGGCTAACCAATCTAAATCAATAAGATAGGATGGGTATATTTGCCCACTAAATCAAGTAATTACTCCTTTTAGGCCCTTGTATTTGTACTGAAAATCAGTATTTTACGTCTAGTTTAAGAATTCTTTTTAAAACTTTTTGATTTTTCAGTTCCAGCCATTACCTTTGCCGTCCGAAATTTTAAACGGTTTAGAATGCCTACAATACAGCAATTAGTTAGAAAAGGTCGTGAAATTATCAGGGCTAAAAGTAAGTCTAGGGCTTTAGATGCGTGTCCGCAACGTCGTGGTGTATGTACCAGGGTGTATACGACAACGCCTAAAAAGCCAAACTCAGCCCTACGTAAAGTAGCGAAAGTGCGTTTGACAAATAAGATTGAGGTTATTGCCTACATCCCAGGAGAAGGTCATAACTTACAAGAACACTCTATCGTATTAATCCGTGGTGGTCGTGTAAAGGACTTACCAGGTGTGCGTTACCACATTGTTCGTGGTAGCCTCGATACTGCTGGTGTTAAAGACCGTAAGCAGTCTCGTTCTAAGTATGGTACTAAAAAAGAAAAGGCTAAAAAATAGTCGCTAAATAAATTATTACAAAAAAGCTAATAAGTAGATCACATGCGTAAAGCACAAGCCAAAAAATTACCCCTCGCTCCTGATGGACGTTTCAATGATAAATTGGTTACTCGTTTCATTAACAACTTAATGTGGCAGGGTAAGAAAAGTACTGCGATCAACATTTTTTATGATGCAGTAGACAAGGTTACTAAAATGACCGGTGAAGATGGATATGAAGTATGGAAAAGAGCTGTTGCCAATGTAACACCTGCTGTTGAAGTACGTAGTCGCCGTATTGGCGGTGCTACTTTCCAAATCCCTTCTGAGGTTCGTGCCGATCGTAAAATTTCTTTAAGTATGAAATGGTTAATCCGTTACAGCCGTGAAAGAAATGGTCGTACTATGGCCGACAAGTTAGCCAACGAAATGTTAGCGGCTAGTAAAGGGGAAGGTGCTGCTTTCAAAAAGAAAGAAGACACACACCGTATGGCTGAGGCGAACAAAGCGTTCTCTCACTTCAAAGTTTAATTTTAAACAAACTGCTTATACAAGCCCCAAACCTAAGTTTGGGGCTTTTTTTGTGCATAATTAATTAATAATTTACCCCGGAAACCTATTTCCAATTGGTATAATTATTACCTTTGCCGCCTCGAAAATTGGGGAACTGTTTCCTCAAACAAAAAATTAAAAACAAGCACTATTATGGCTGACTTGAAATTTCAAAGAAACTTTGGTATCGCCGCACACATCGATGCTGGTAAAACCACTACAACAGAGCGTATCTTACGCTACACAGGTATGATTCATAAAATTGGTGAAGTGCACGATGGTGCTGCTACCACCGATTGGATGGAGCAAGAAAAAGAAAGAGGTATTACCATTACTTCTGCTGCGGTTAGCTGCCAATGGAATTTTCCTACTGTAAAAGGTAAGGCGGATGCTAATACAAAAAGTTATTACTTCAATATCATCGATACTCCGGGTCACGTGGATTTTACCGTTGAGGTAGAGCGTTCAATGCGTGTATTAGATGGTTTGATTGCACTTTTCTCTGCGGTGGATGGGGTAGAACCACAATCAGAAACGGTGTGGCGTCAAGCAAACCGTTATAAGGTTCCACGTATTGGTTTCGTGAACAAAATGGACCGTGCCGGAGCTGACTTTTTAATGGTGGTAAACCAAGTAAAAGAAATGCTAGGTGCTAAAGCCGTGCCGCTTCAATTACCAATTGGTGCCGAAGATAATTTCACAGGTGTTGTGGATTTAATCAAAATGAAAGGTATCATCTGGCATATGGAAACAGAAGGTATGACTTTTGATGAAATTGATGTTCCAGCAGATATGAAAGAAGACGTTGAATTCTGGAGACAGAATTTGATTGAAGCCGTTGCAGAATATGATGATAAATTAATGGAGAAGTTCTTCGAAAATCCAGATTCAATTTCTGAAGACGAAGTACACGAAGCCATCCGTAAAGCTTGTATCGATTTAAGTATCGTTCCAATGATGTGTGGTTCTTCATTCAAAAATAAAGGGGTGCAAACAGCACTAGATGCGGTTTGTCGTTACTTGCCTTCTCCAATTGATGTAGAAGATACACAAGGTACAGATCCTGATACTGGCGCTGTTATTACACGTAAGCCTGATGCAAAAGAACCATTTGCAGCACTTGCATTTAAAATCATGACCGATCCTTTCGTAGGTCGTTTAGCATTCTTCAGATGTTATTCTGGTCACCTAGATGCAGGTTCTTATGTACTTAACGTACGTAGTGGTAAGAAAGAGCGTATCTCTCGTATCATGAAAATGTTTGCAAACAAACAAAACCCTGTAGACTTTATCGAAGCAGGTGATATCGCAGCAGCAGTAGGTTTCAAAGAAATCAAAACAGGGGATACTTTATGTGATGAGAACCATCCAATCACCCTAGAAAATATGTTTATTCCTGAGCCCGTTATCGCGGTAGCTGTTGAGCCTAAAACGCAAGCAGACGTTGATAAAATGGGTATGGCGATTGCTAAATTAGTGGAAGAGGATCCAACCCTTCGTGTAAATACAGACGAAGATACCGGTCAAACCATTTTAAGAGGTATGGGTGAATTACACTTAGAAATTATCATTGACCGTATGCGTCGTGAATTTAAAGTGGAAGTGAACCAAGGTGCGCCACAGGTTGCTTACAAAGAATCATTTGGTACTACTATCGAACACCGTGAAGTGCTTAAGAAGCAATCAGGTGGTCGTGGTAAATTTGCTGATATTCAGTTCACTATTGGACCTGCAGATGAAGAGTGGCTAAAAGAAAACGAAGGCAAGCATTTCCAATTCGTAAACGATTTATTTGGTGGATCTATCCCTAAAGAATTTGTTCCAGCGATCCAAAAAGGTTTTGAAACTTCAATGGGTACAGGTGTTTTAGCAGGTTACCCTGTTAACAACATGAAAGTGCGTGTATTTGATGGTTCATACCATGATGTGGATTCTGACTCAATGTCTTTTGAACTTTGTGCTAAATCTGCCTTCCGTGAAGCGGGTCGTAAAGCAAAGCCAACTTTACTTGAGCCAATCATGAAAGTAGAGGTGTTAACTCCAGATCAGTACATGGGAGACGTTACCGGAGACTTAAACCGTCGCCGTGGTATGCTAGAAGGTATGGACAGCCGTGCTAACTTACAGGTTATCAAGGCAAAAGTTCCACTTAGCGAAATGTTTGGTTATGTAACCCAGCTTCGTTCACTTTCTTCTGGTCGTGCTACTTCAACCATGGAATTCTCTCATTACAACCCAGCACCAAACAACATTGCTGAAGAGGTAATGGCGAAAAACAAGGGTAAAGTTAAAATCGAAGAATAAGAGTCATATCTTATTGATTTATAAGTGTTTTCAAGCGCAAGCCCTGCTCCAAATCGGAGTGGGGCTTGTTTTTTTAACTATTTTGAAAAAAAACTCCTTTTTTCTTAAAAATTATTGGTTTTTTCTTGACCATCTGATTACAGTCCCTTACCTTTGCAACCCCAATAAGAAAATTGGGTTTCGACTATGTCTCAACGAATCAGAATCAAATTACAATCTTACGATCACAATCTAGTAGATAAATCTGCTGAAAAAATCGTAAAAACTGTACGCAGCACAGGTGCCGTAGTAACAGGTCCTATTCCTTTGCCAACACACAAAAGAATTTTTACTGTTCTTCGTTCACCACACGTAAATAAGAAAAGCCGTGAGCAATTCCAACTCGCAACGCATAAGCGTTTGTTGGATATTTATACGTCTTCTTCAAAAACTGTAGATGCGCTAAGTAAATTAGACTTGCCTTCTGGTGTAGAGGTTGAAATCAAAGCCTGATAAGCTGTCTTAGCCTGCCTAACCGCAACTACCTAAGATAAACCATCACAAGAGTTCTTATAAATTCGTCAACTGTCAACAACAACTCGTTCTAAGGAATTGGTTTTTGGAAAACAGCTCTGATAAAAATAAAAAGGTTTACACGCACAATGCGCGTAAATCATACATATAAACAGGCCCTTCGAGGTTTGTTTACTACCGGTACTTCCGCTTCAATTGTTGTTACAACAAATTGAAAACAAAGGAAAAGGTCGGTGGCAAACAAGGATTGAATCCCGCTTTCATCGGCAGGATGTCCTCTATAACCTTTGCGGGGCATAAACCGCAACACGATGAAAGGTATTATTGGTAAAAAAATCGGGATGACCAGCATCTTCCAAGAAGATGGCAAGCAAACTGCTTGTACCATCATTGAAGCTGGTCCTTGTACCGTAACTCAAGTGAAAACCCAGGAGACTGATGGTTACACTGCACTTCAATTAGCATTTGGCGACAAAAAAGACAAGCACGCTACTAAAGCCGAGCTTAATCACTACGCAAAAGCCCAAACTTCCGCTAAGAAATTCGTTAAAGAATTCCGTAATTATTCTATAGAAAAGCAACTAGGCGAGACCGTTACTTTAGATATTTTTTCTGAAGGTGACGAGGTTGAAATAGTTGGTACCACTAAGGGTAAAGGTTTCCAAGGTGTTGTAAAGCGCCATGGATTTTCTGGTGTTGGTGAAGCATCGCACGGTCAGCACGATCGTCAACGCGCACCAGGATCTATCGGTGGTTCTTCTTATCCATCACGCGTATTTAAGGGCATGAGAATGGCCGGCCGTATGGGTGGAGACCGTGTTAAAATGAAAGGTCTTAAAGTGGTTAAAATTTTCCCTGAAAAGAATTATATCCTAGTTACTGGTTCAGTACCTGGTCACAATGGTTCTATCGTTTTAATCCAGAAGTAATAACACCTAATTCAAAATTACCATGCAAGTAGATGTATTAAACATAAAAGGACAGAAAACCGGCAGAACGGTAGAATTACCAGCTGAGATTTTCGGTATCGAGCCAAATGATCACGTGATCTACCTGGCTGTAAAGCAATATTTGGCTGCGGGCCGTACTGGTACGCACAAAGTAAAAACACGTGCTGAAGTACAAGGTGCTAGCCGTAAGTTACACAAGCAAAAAGGAACGGGTGGTGCTCGTAAGGGTAATATTCGTAACCCATTATACAAGGGTGGTGGTACCATTTTTGGTCCAAAACCACATAGCTACGATTTTAAATTAAATCGTAAAGTAAAAGACCTCGCTAAACTTTCTGCTTTAAGTTACAAAGCAAAAGAAAATGCAATCGTTGTTGTTGAAGACATCACAATGGATGTTCCTAAAACAAAAACATTAGTAGAGGTGATGAAAAACTTAAGCCTTTCTAATAAAAAGTCTTTGTTTGTTTTACCAGAATACAATGATAATTTATACCTAAGCACACGTAACGTCCCTAATGTTGCTAGCAGTTTATTAGCTGACATCAACACTTATGAAATCATGAACGCTGACGTATTAGTAATCACAGAAGCAACTGCTAAAATCTTCACAGAAGAGGAAGCAGCAGCATAATAATTTTAGAAACGTTTCAACACAAATAAAATGAAACCGACCGACGTATTGATAAAGCCTATTTTAACTGAAAAAGCAAACGCTCAACAAGAAACGTTGAGAAGATATGCTTTTAAAGTAGATCGCAAGGCCAACAAATTAGAAATCAAAAAAGCAGTAGAAACTTTCTACGGTGTAAATGTTGTAGATGTAAACACTGCTGTTGCTCCTGGTAAAAATAAAGCACGCTACACAAAAGCTGGTTTTATTCAAGGTATGAAGTCTGCTTATAAAAAAGCGTTCGTAACTGTTGCCGAAGGTGAAACCATTGACTTATACGCAAACATTTAATTTATAGTACGCAGAGCTGAGAATTCTGCATTTAAACAAATAGAAAATGCCACTTAAAAAGTACAAACCAATTACCGCCGGAACACGCTGGAGAATTGGAAATGCTTATGCTGAAATCACCACCAACAAACCTGAAAAGAGTTTGTTAGAACCACAGAAGAAAACGGCTGGCCGTAACTTCCAAGGTCGTCGTGTAATGCGTTACATGGGCGGTGGAAGCAAGCACCATTACCGTATTGTAGATTTCAAAAGAGACAAACGTGATATCGCAGCTACTGTAGTATCAATTGAGTACGATCCAAACCGTACAGCGTTTATTGCTTTATTGCAATACACTGACGGAGAAAAGCGTTACATCATTGCTCCACAAGGTTTACAAGTGGGTGCAAACGTAATTGCTGGTGACAATGTTGCTCCAGAATTAGGTAATGCACTACCATTAAAGAGCATGCCACTAGGTACCACTATCCACAACATCGAATTACAACCTAGTCAAGGTGGTAAAATGGTGCGCAGTGCTGGTGGATCTGCACAGCTTGCGAACAAAGAAGAAAAATACGGTGTATTAAAAATGCCTTCTGGCG
>CANHHX010000009.1 GCA_947461125.1 Bacteroidota bacterium
AATTGAATTACAATCCGAAAACGATTTAACAGTATAGCTATGGCAATAGAAGTAAATTTAGACGTAATGATGGCGAAAAGAAAAGTTTCTTTAAATGAGCTATCAGATAGAGTAGGATTGACTTTGGCCAATTTATCTATACTCAAAACGGGAAAAGCTAAAGCCATTCGATTTAGTACATTAGAAGCTATATGTAAAGCACTTGATTGCCAACCCGGAGATATTTTAGTGTATCAATTAGATACTGCTAACTAAAAAATAGAGTATGAAAACAAAACATTTTCTTTTGCTTATTTTACTATTTGGGGTTACAAGCTCAATAGCACAAAAAGCGCAAACAATATTAATTACCTATCATTCTAAATCGGGTAAAACGGCACTCATGGCAAATGCCATTGCAAAAGGAGCTGCTATTGATGATGATATTAGTATCATAATTAAACCTATTGAACAAACAACTACAAACGATCTTTTAAAGGCGGATGCTATTATTGTAGGAAGTCCAGTTTATAATGCTAATGTATCTTCTGATGTTTTAAAATTTATTGAATCATGGCCGTTTGAAGGGGCGCCTTTAAAGAATAAAATTGGAGCTGCATTTGTTACAGGAGGAGGCATCTCTTCGGGTGAAGAATTGGTTCAGGTTTCAATTTTACACGCTATGCTTGTTTTTGGTATGGTAGTGATTGGCGGCGACGATTGGACTGCTCCATTTGGCGCAGCTGCAATTACAAATGAGCCCCCTTTTGATTCTACAATGAATGATGCGTTTTTACTAAAAGCTCAAAATTTAGGAAAGCGAGTAGCTACTGCGGTTTTACGTTGGCATAAAAAATAGAACTGCCCTATCTTTTCAAATATTTATGAGATCCATCACAGCTTGGCATTCTTTTTGAAAGACCACAGGTGCAATCTGTAATACCAATACCAGCCAAAATTCTATCTCTATATTTTTCTATGCGTGTCACCCTTGTTTCTGCTTGTTTGGCACCAGAAAAATAAATAAGATAGCCTCTTTGTCTACCGGGGGTTAATGCTAGAAATGCTTTTTTAAATGCTACATCAGATTTAAAAATAGTATTCAATTCTTCTATTTCTATTAGTGGTGTAGTAGCTTTTGTGTTTTCGGAGTTGCTTATTGAATCATTAGATATGACTTCTTTTATATATTTTTTAATGATGTGTTTTTGATTCAGAATTTCTTTACTGTCTTTAAATCTTAATTGTCTACCAGATTGTGTATTGGCGCCTGCCTTTATTAATACATTAGCGCTATCATTTATAGTAGTAGCATTAAAAAAACTTAAAGCAAAGTATGTTTTGAATGGAGCTATAATTACAATATTTTTATTGTTGTGCGTATAGCAAGGCGTACTCCATTTATAATCTTCGACTAGTTCTGTTTCAAGTAAAATTTTACGTATAGCTAGTAGCTCTTCTTTCCAAAGTTTAGCATTTGCTATATATTTATCTACTAATTTATTCATGAAATAAAGATAAAATACTTTCTACTATAATTTTCTAGTAAATTGTTGTTATACTTGTAATTACAATTATTACTATGGAAGTACATCACCCACATCATTTGAACCATAAAAAAAACTGGAAAGAATATTTTTTAGAATTTTTTATGCTTTTTGCAGCTGTTACACTTGGTTTTTTTGCAGAAAATGTTAGAGAGCATTCGATAGAATCTTTACGTGAGAAGGAGTATATGACTACTATGATAGAGGATCTAAAAGAAGATACTACTCGAATTAATAGATCTGCTTTATTAACTAGTGTTAAAGTAAGAGGTCTAGATAGTCTAATAAGAAATATTTACGCTACACCCTATACCGATAGCTCTAAAAGAGTTTTGTATTACTTGTATAGGCGCTATATGGGTTCGGCAACAGATGTCGCATTTTCTAGAAGAACAATTAGTCAATTAGTAGGATCAGGAAATTTAAGGCTTGTTAAAAATTTGGCTATATCTGATCAGATAGTACAGTATGAAATAGGTACAGAAAGAATTTTAAGGCAGTATAGCATTTATCATGATCAATATCAGCAGAAGTCCAGAGATATAGGTAATAAAATCTTTGATTCATATTACATGTTAGAGTATGATAGAGAAACTATTAAAAACATCTTAAATTCAAATACGCAATTAAGTTTTTTGGATGATGATCCTAAGCAATTTAGAGAACTTGCCAACGGAGTATATGGCGGCAAAGGCGTTTTATCTATTTATGTTACAATTATAAATAGACAAAAAGAATTAGCAATAAAAATAATTGAAGATCTTAGAAAGGAATACGCTATACAATAAATAACGATTAATCATGATTAGAAAAATATTTCTATTTATTTTTTTCTTGCCTGTAATAATTGTTTCAGCACAGCAAAAGTCAAATAAAAAAACCTCGCTTCCTATCGGTGTATTTGATTCTGGCACGGGGGGATTAACAGTGCTCGAAGCCTTGTTAACACTCGATGCATTTAATAATGAAACTGGAAAACCCGGGTCTGATGGTAAACTCGATTTTTCTAACGAATGCTTTCAGTACTTAGCAGACCAAGCAAATATGCCCTATGGTAATTATGCGGCAGCCAATAAAACCGATTTATTAAAAGAGCACATTCAAAAAAACATGCAATTTTTTTTAAAGGAGGCCCCAGCAAAGCCCCCTGTGAAAATGATTGTTTTGGCTTGTAATACGGCTACTGCTTATGCTTTGTCTGACATAAAAAATCAATTTAAAAAGCAATCCATTGGCGTGCCCGTAATAGGTGTTATTGATGCGGGCTCAAAAGCAGCACTTGCCTACCAACAAAAAAATGGAGAGGGTACAATTGGAGTTTTTGCGACAGCAGGAACGGTTGCTTCAAATGGTTATCCAAGAACCTTACAAGCCATGGCTAAAGAAAAAGGGATGCAAGCCTTATCGGTAATTAGTCAGGGTGGTTTTGGACTTGCCGAAAGTATAGACCGCGATTGGAGTTATTATGTAGACACCTTAACAAAGGCAAGAAATGAATACAAGGGTCCTTCATTAAAAAACAGCATGTATACGATTGACACTTCATTATTGAGTGCTTACCGCTTTGATGCTTCTAGTAATAAGTTGTTATGCGAATACGACGATAAAGGAAGTTGCTTAGACATGCAATTAAATGATCCCTCCAATTATGTAAGGTATCATCTGGTAAGCTTATTGGAAAAAATGATTGTTGGTAAAATTACAAAGCCAATGAATACCCTTATTTTAGGCTGTACACATTATCCTTATTTAAAAGATACAATTGCCTCTGTATTAAATGAGTTATATCATTACAAAAACAACAATGAATACAGGTACAGAAAGTATCTTGTTGAAAAAGTAGAATTGATAGACCCCTCTATTGAAACCGCTAAAGAAGCTTATTTAGTGCTGCAAAAGCGTACACTTTCTAACACAGCTACCATTCAAAACAATCAATTTTATATTACTATCCCAAACCCCAACACGCCTAAAAATGCATTGCAGCCAGATGGTTGGTTTACCTATGACTACAAATACGGAAGGATAGCGGGAGAAAATAAAATGTATGTGCAGTACGTTCCTTTCGATACTAAAAATATTTCGGAAGCATCGTATAGCCGGTTTAAAATGGTGTTGCCTCATTCTTATGCCGAAATTATAAAGTCTAAGCTTAAATAGCCTCAATAAGCGACTTGTTTTTTCAAAATAAAAACGGCAATTTCTGTTTCACCATTATCAATTGGGTATTTTTTTGTTTTGTGTACAAATGCGCTAAGCCTATCTATGAAAGGGTTGGTGGTGATTCGGTTTGGTGTCGATAAAACAATGGTACTACCCATGTTTATGAATCTAGTAATGGAATCAACCAGAGAATTAAAATCGTTGGGATTATAATTGATGTCGCTTAGTAAAATAGTATCTGCAAATAAACTAGAAGGAATATGATTCCAATCTAACACGTTAGCAGTAGCGTTAGTAATGTTTAGATGATTTATGTTTTTTTGAGCAAGCGAAACAGCATCACTATTATAATCAGATATGATAACGCTATTCGCCTTCTCCGCTACAATAAACGATGGGAACCCAATGCCTGCGCCTATTTCTATTACTTTTTTATTTTCTATCCACTTAGGCTCTTCTTGTAAAAAAGCAACCATTGCTTTTGAGGATGCCCATACTTTTGCCCAAAATGGAAAATCTACATGTAGGTCTTGTGTCTTTAAATTTTCGTACTGAGTTTTAACAGCTTCGGTATCTGGAATCCACAATGAAATTTCTGGACTTAATTGTTCAAGGATTAGTGGGTACACGTAACTTAATTAGCTATCAAACTTTCATACAATGCGTTCACCGTTTTTCTAATAACATTATTGTATCCATTTGTTTCTCCTGGATGACATCCGTTGCTAATTACTACAATTCCATATTTTTCTTGTGGATTAAAAAACATAGCACTAAACAGCCCATAAGCAAATCCCGTATGTCCAATTAATTTTTGGCCATTAATTATAGATCCTGGGGTTTCTAATGCAAACCCATAAGGTTCTAATGCAGAAGCAGCTGTTTGCATCAGTTTTGAGCTCTTTTTTGAAATAATTTTAACACCATTGTATTTCCCATAATTGGCATGCATCATCATGTAAGTCGCTAAATCTTTTGCAGATATTTTCATACCTCCTGTTGGTGAAAATAGGGGCGTGCTGTAACCCATTTGATAGGCAGCAAACTCTGCGGTTCTTGGATTATAGGCATTTGGCGATACTACAAATTTTGAGGCGTCTGGCTGGTATTCATAAATATTTGCAAACTTAGACTTGTCTAATCCGTTTACATAAAAGCCTCCATATAATTGCAGTGGCTTTAAAATATGATTTTCAATGTAGGCATCAAATCTTTCGCCGCTTACTCTTTCAATGATTGTTCCAATCATATTAAAATTGAGGTTACAATACATATAGGCTTTACCTGGCTCATAATTATTATAACACTTTTCCCAGTTTGCAGATTTTGCAGGGTTTATGGAATCTAATGAAAAATAACCTTGATCATCATTAATAGAGGAAAGGTGTGATAGCATGAGTCTTAGCGTAATAACTGTTTCAGGAAATTTTGGGTTACGCACTTTAAATCCAAGTAATTCACTTACATCTTGGTCCAGTGATAATTTTTTAGCCTCTATTAATTGCATAACAGCTGTTGCAGAAAAAGATTTTGAGATCGAAGCGATTCTAAAAATGTTTTCGTTACTCAGGGGTGTTTTTGTTTCAGCGTCTTTGAAGCCAAATGATTTATTGTAAATCATTTTATTATTTTTTACAACAGCTACGGAGAATCCCATAACAGGATTTTCCTGCATAATTTGTTGAATAGCTGCGTCTGCTTTACTTTCTTGCGCCATGCTTTTTAATGGAAAGTAAAAAGCACATACTGTAATGATTTGTAAGACCCATTTAATTTTATTTTTCATAGAAAATTTTATTAATTTCAATACAAGAATTAAAAATACAAGATACAAAATTTAAATATTGCAATTGATTCGAAGTAAAAACAAATGGTTACTAGCAGCCACAAGTATTGGTATTTTATATGCACTTGCATTGATTATTTTTGCTGGTGATGTATTCAACAAAAATCAAACTGTGGCACAAACTATTTTGGACTTGCTACTCCATTTTATTCCCACAGCAATAGCGCTTAGTTTGATAGTTATTGCCCATCATCGCCCATTGGCTGGATCCATTATTTTTGCTGTTAACGGCATTGTTTACATTATTTCAGGGTGGTCCAATTTGCATTGGACAGCCCATGTGTTGATTGCCGGACCTCTTTTATTATTAAGTTTTTTGTATCTAATGGCTTATAAATCAGCTAAATAGATAAAAGATTTGAACAGTTCAATAATTAATCGTAATATTACGATTAATATGGGAGCCAGTAAAATCATTGATTATTCAGAAGCCGAAGTGCAAATAGCAAAATTTGCAAAAGCGCTTTCTCATCCAGCACGTGTTGCTATCATCCATCTTTTATTGCAAAAGCAGTCTTGCATATGCGGTGATATCGTAGAGGATTTACCCATTGCACAATCTACCGTTTCACAACATTTGAAAGAGTTGAAAGAATCGGGTTTAATTAAAGGAAATATTGATGGAGCATCTATTTGTTATTGTGTTGATACAGAAGTATTACAAAAAGCAAATAATGTATTGAATACACTTTTATCCGCTTCTGTTCAAACACCATCTACTTGTTGTTAATTTTAAAAATTAAAATATGCAAACAGACGAACAACTTAAAGAAATTGTAAAAAATAAATACAGCGAGATCGCATTACAAGACAAAGAAACAAATATGTCATCTTGTTGTGGTGCTGGTGGCTGTTCTACCGAAGTATATAATATTATGTCGGAAGATTATACTACACTTGATGGTTATACAGCAGACGCTGATTTGGGTCTTGGTTGTGGCCTTCCTACACAATTTGCGCGCATTAAAAAAGGCGACCTAGTGATAGATTTAGGAAGTGGTGCAGGTAACGATTGTTTTATTGCTAGGCACGAAACAGGGGAAACAGGAAAAGTAATAGGGATAGATTTTACACCAGCTATGATTAATAAGGCGCGCGCCAATGCAGAAGCCAGGGGTTTTAACAATGTCGAATTTAGACAAGGCGATATTGAAAATATGCCCATCACTTCTAATGTTGCGGATGTGATTGTGAGCAATTGTGTTTTAAATTTAGTGCCTAACAAGCATGGCGTATTTACAGAAATGTACCGGGTATTAAAACCGGGCGGCCATTTTAGTATTAGTGATGTAGTACTTGTAGGCACTTTACCAGAAGGCTTGCGTAAAGACGCTGAAATGTATGCTGGATGCGTATCTGGGGCAATTCAAAAAAATGTATACATGGAATTAATCGATGCAACTGGTTTTGAAAATGTAACCATTCAAAAAGAAAAAGCCATTGTAATTCCTGATGATATTTTAGTTAACTATTTGTCAGCAACAGAAATAGCCGCATTTAAATCAGGTAGTACGGGCATAATGAGTATTACTGTATTTGCACAAAAGCCATTAGAAAATAAAACAGCTTGTATACCAGGTGGCGGCTGTTGTTAATTGATTATCTATGAAAAATATTTTAGTACTCTGTACCGGCAATAGTTGTCGAAGTCAAATAGCACATGGGTATTTGAAAAACTTTGCAGCAGATAAGGCAAATGTTTATAGTGCCGGCGTAGAAACGCATGGTGTAAACCCAAAGGCCATTGCAACAATGAAAGAAGATGGTATTGACATTTCAAATCATACCTCTAATAATGTGTTGGAATATACAGGTATTGATTTTGATTTTGTAATTACGGTTTGTGACCATGCCAAAGAAGTGTGTCCGTATTATCCAAGCAATGCTCAAAAATTTCATTATAATTTTCCGGATCCTGCAAAAGCAGTTGGCACCGAAGAAGAAATAAATAGATCATTTGCGGAAGTACGCGAGATGATTAAAAAATACTGTTTACAATTTGTAAAAGAAAACATATGAGTGGACTTACTGCACTAGTTATTGGAGCAACAGGTGCCACAGGTACCGAACTTGTAAAGCAATTAATAGATGATAACAGGTATACTAGTGTTGTTGTGTTTTCTAGAAGACCCTTATTGGTTACGCATGCTAACCTAACAACACATATTGTTGATTTCGACAACCCGCAAGCTTGGGCGCATTTAGTAAAAGGTGATGTGCTATTTTCTGCACTGGCTACTACCCTTAAACAGGCCGGAAGTCAAAAGGAACAATATAAAATTGATTATACCTATCAATACCAAACCGCTGCAACAGCTGCGGCGAATGGTGTTGGTGCTTATGTACTGGTTTCTGCCATGGGCGCCAACGCAAAATCATGGCTATTTTATCCACGCATTAAAGGCGCGCTCGATAACGCCGCCTCTACCTTACAATTTAAGCAGATACATATATTTAGACCTGGATTTTTGCTAAGGCAGCCAGATAAAATAAGGCCTATGGAAAAACTAGGTATTGCCATTATTCAGTTCTTTAATAAGCTTGGTTTATTTAAAAGCCAGAGGCCACTTCCGGTTGAGGTACTGGCGCAAAAAATGCGTTCCGTTTTATTAAATCCGGGTGCCCAACAATTTCAAATCTATTCTTTGGATTCAATATTTGATTTGTAGTATCTTACTATTTCAAATACCTCCTTTCATGAAAAAATTAGTTTCGGTTATTACCATCCTAGTATTATTTATTGGCACCAGTATTGCGCAAGTATTATCACCGGTTGTTACAAGATCTAAAAATTTAGATCCTGTTAAACTTGCACAAATTGATACCTTACTCAATGAGTATGTTAAAAATAATTGGTTGGTAGGTGCTTCAACTATTATTGTTAAAGACAACCAAGTTGTGTATTATAAAGGCCATGGTTTTGCAGATAGGGCTTCAAAAAAACCAATGGACCCAAATTCTATTTTTAGAATCATGAGTCAAACCAAGGCCATTACTAGTTTAGCGGTATTACAATTATTTGAAAATGGTAAACTCAATTTAGATCAAGCCGTAGGCGATTTTATTCCCACTTTTTATAAGCAAACTGTTTTAAAAAACTTTTATGAAGTAGATTCTACTTATACAACCCTTCCTTCAAAAAGAAATATTACCATTCGTGATTTGCTAACCCATACTTCTGGCATTGATTACGCTGCTATTGGTTCTGAAAAAATGCAGGCTATTTATGCAAAAGCTGGGATACCCTCAGGACTAGGAAAAATTAATGGTACTTTATTAGAGCACATGAAATTGCTAGGAACGCTTCCACTCGTGCATCAACCCGGAGAAAAATTCACCTATGGTTTAAACTCAGATTTACTAGGATGTATTGTCGAAATTGTTTCTGGCATGACACTAGAAGCATATTTTCATAAAAATATTTTTGAGCCACTAGGTATGCGTGACACTTATTTTAATGTGCCCGCTTCAAAAGCAAAGAGACTACCTATGGTATACACCGAAGACAGTACCAATAAAATTATAGAATGGAGCCCATCATTTAGAAATATTGATCCCAACTATCCACTACTAGGCACATCATTTTTTTCTGGTGGTGCTGGTTTGTCCTCAACTGCATTTGACTATGCCATTTTTTTACAAATGATTTTAAATGGAGGCAAATACAACGGCAAACAAATTATTTCGCCAAGAACAGCCGAGTTAATGCTGAGTCCGCAACTTGATTTTAAATTTGACGGCCTCAACGATTTTGGTTTAGGTTTTGCTATTACTTCTGAAAAAGCAGCACATTTATATGCTCGAAACAAAGGTTCTTTTTCGTGGGGCGGTTATTATGGCACCAACTACTGGGCCGACCCAAAAGAAAAATTGATTTGTTTAATCATGACGCAGCATACCCCCAATTCGCATTTTGGATTTCAGGGTAAAATCGAAAACATTATTTACGGAAGTTTGGTAAAGTAGCGCCCAATCATCATGAGATTGTCATTTTACGAGTAAAGTCCCATAATTAAACTATTTACAAGTATGGTTGTTTTACTTTTGCGCGCAGTTTAAAAGCCGCAAACATGATGAACTCATACGTAGAACAACTAAAATCAAACCTCGAGCCAGTAAGAAATTCGTTACTCGCGCACCCGGTATATAGTCAAATTCAAGATTTACAAGGTTTACAACGGTTTTCTGAAACCCATGTTTTTGCAGTTTGGGATTTTATGAGTTTGTTAAAATCACTCCAAATTGGATTGACCTCTGTTACCCTTCCTTGGGTACCCGTTGGTAGCGCAGATACTAGGTATTTAATCAATGAAATTGTATTAGGCGAAGAGTCGGATGTAGACGAAGCAGGTAATCGAATTAGCCATTTCGAACTATACTTAAAAGCGATGCAGCAAATGGGTGCATCAACAAATGTTATTGAAACAATTATTGCTCAAATCAATACAGGAACAAAAGTGCAAGACGCTATCGACGCATCACTGCTTCCAAAGCAAGTAAAAGATTTTTTACAATTCACTTTTGAAATTTCATTTCATGCACCACTGCATGTTAAAGCAGCCGTATTTACTTTTGGGCGCGAAGATTTGATTCCTAGTATGTTTATGAAAATATTAGATAAAATTTATGCCGATTCGCCGGATAAAGTGAGCATTTTCAAATACTATATTGAAAGGCATATTGAAGTAGATGGTGATCATCATAGTCACTTGGCACTTGATATGGTAAGTAGGCTTTGTGGTGATGATGCATCTAAGTGGGAAGAAGCGACAAGTGCCTCTGTTAAAGCACTTGCACTTCGCATAGGTCTTTGGGATGCTATTTAGGAAAGTCTGCACCTTCTGAAACAGACGCCCAAGTATCAAAATCATTTTTTAATTCTTCCAGTTTTTCTCTGGCGCCTCTTAATGCAGCGGCACCTAGTAACAAACGCATAGGCGGTGTTTCTGATTCAACAACTTGTATCATTGCTTTAACGGCTCTCACTGGATCGCCCGCTTGATTGCCACTTATGGCTCTTATTGTTTTCTTGTTTTTTTCTGCCGTATCTGCGTAGTCTGGAATTATAATTGGGCTTTCGTTTGCAGAACGTCCTGCCCAATCAGTTCTAAATCCACTAGGGGCAACAATGGTTACTTTAATACCCAATATTCCCACTTCTTTCGCGAGTGCTTCACTAAATCCATCTACTGCATATTTTGTAGCGTTGTAAAAACCAACGCCAGGAAACGATCTTAAACCTGCAATAGATGCAATATTTAAAATGTGGCCACTTCTTTGTTTGCGCATATGTGGTAACACTTCTTGTGTCATTTTAGCTAAACCAAACACATTGATTTCAAACATCTTTCTTACCTCCGCTTCTTCACTTTCTTCGATAGCTCCAAAATATCCTATACCTGCATTGTTTACAAGCACATCAATTTGACCAAAATGAGACATTGTTTGTGCAACGCTTGATTTAATTTCTGCGTCGATTGTTACATCTAATTGAATAGCAATAGATGTATTTGGGTATGCAGTAACAATATCATCTACATCACTTGTTTTACGCGACGCAACAGCAACTTTATATCCTTTTGCTAAAACTTGTAATGCAAGCTCTCTTCCAAATCCTGTTGAACATCCTGTAATAAGCCAAACTTTTTCCATTTTACTATTGATTTATTTGTTTTGCGTTATACGCTTCGATCCCTCTAATAATTAATTTTTGTCTTCTAATTTCTCTTGGTACTACAATGATACCAATTAATAAACCAAATACACCATAGGTAGGATTTTGATTTTGACTAAGTGAATTAGAGCTTAGTGCTGTTAATCCTAAATAGCCACTCCAAAAGTAATTCCAATCTCTGATTCTTTTTGCACGATTAAAATACAAAAAAGCTTCCGGTAACGTTACAGATAAATCTCTTGCATCAGAAATGCTTAAAGCCCTGCTTCCGAGATAGATTTTTTTGCCAACAAGTCTCATTTTTTCATTCATTCGAGTACTTTCTTGTGCATATGCAACCTGGATTAGGAATACAATACATAACAAAAGGGTAATCTTTTTTATCATAAATTATTGGTTATATTTAATTTTCAAAAATACCAATTAACATGGATCAAAGTAATTCGTCGCGTCGTTCATTTTTAAAAAATGTTTCTTTTGCTACTGCATTTTTTGCAGTAGGCGGTTATCAAAAAATTAGCGCGAATACTGTTTTCGAAAATAGGAGTAAGGTGGCGCTTCGTTTTGTTGTAGCGTCTGATGCGCACTATGGGCAGCCTGGCACGCCTTATGATGAAATGATGGAGCTAGTGATCAACCAAATCAATGCTTTTAATAAAGTAACACCGCTTGATTTTTGTGTGATCAATGGCGACATTATTCATGACAAAAAGCATTTGTTACCACTTGCCAAACAAAAAATTGATGCGCTTACACCTAAATATTATGTTACAAGAGGAAATCATGACATGGTAACTGCCGATTATTGGAATGAAGTTTGGGGCATGCCACTCAATCATACTGTTATTGTAAAAGACCAAGCTATTATTTTAGGGGACACTTCCAATGAAGCTGGTAAATACCTCTCGCCAAATTTAGAGTGGCTTACTGACCAACTAGAAGCCAACAAGCAGCGTAAGCATGTTTTGCTGTTTTTGCATATTCCCCAAAAGGCATGGACGGCAAATGGGATCAATACCCCTGGTTTTGAAAGCCTGGTGGACAAGTATCCAAATGTTACCGCTATTTTTCATGGTCACGAGCATGACCAGGATGGCGTTAAATTGCTGGGAGAAAGACAAGCCCCTTGTTTATTTGATGCCCATATGGGAGGTAATTGGGGAACGCCGTATAAGGGGTTTAGGGTGGTAGAAATCTTAAAAGACGGTACGCTGGTTTCTTATATGATGAATCCGACCCATAAAATTAATGATTATAATAGCCGGCTTAAAGCATAAAAAATGAGGGCCCGGTTACCCAAAGCCCCCATACCCCCCGAGTTTAAAACTCACTCAAATAAACGCCACATGGGTGTGATGTTGGACGCAGTTGATTTGAATTTCAATAATCTATTATTAAGTAACGGCTTATATTTATAAATAGTTGAAAATTAATAAAAAACAATTATAATATATATTTAATATCGAAATAACATATCTTATTTTTATTAATCTGAACCAATTGATTAGCTTTGTAAGATGCGTTTAAGACATATATATTTTATTCTGTTTTTATTTGTTACCCTTCATGCAACTGCGCAAAAAAATTTACTGCGCTATTTAGCTACTCAAAAGGGGGCGTTTGAGCTACAATTGCTCAATAAAGAAACCAAATTGGTCCCTACCCCAATAGGAATTACCTGTTCCGATTCTAGGCACGACTATTTTGTCAATGATGGCAAGTTGTACCTGCAAATCAATGGAACGGGTAAGTTATTTACAATAGATAGTTCGCTTGCGTTAACCAGGTTAGACAATACCTGCTACGAAGGCTATAATTACGGATCTTATTCCTACATCCGAAATAATAAAATATACAATTTAGGCGGCTGGGGTTTTTGGCAATTTAATAGTGGCCTTAGGTATTTTGATACCACCTCCAAAGAATGGTTTAGAGAACCAATTAATAAAGAAGTCCAATTGGCTAAGCACATGAATGCGCTTGTTTACCCCGACAAAGAAAATGATCTTATTTATGTAGCGTATGAGTCATACCCTAACTCTTATATAAAAAGTACAAGCGATATAAAAAATGACACCATTTACATGCAGTGTTTGGATTTAAAAACCAATAATTGGTGGGAAACACCTAAAATTTTCAATGATAAAATATTTTTAGAAACCGTTTTAAATACCAATAGCATGGTGTTACCTGGACTTGGTATCTTAACTGAATCCTACAATCATTTGTACTTAATAAACCCTGTTACACAAAAATTATATGAAATAGAAAATGAAATTGGCGGTACTATTATGAATTATGTAGCAAGTAAAAACGGTTTGTATTTTTATAAAGATGAAAAATTACATATTTATAATCCACAGCTAGATTCCTTAGTGAGCCTTCCTCTTTCGATGTCTAAATTTTCGGAAGTTAGTAAGCCGCTTTACAAAAAAATAGCGCCAAGTTTTTCAGATAAAATAAAGCTCAATCAGCTGCCCTACATGATAGCTCTTTTGCTATTGTTTACAATTTCTGTTGTATTATTCTTCAAGAATAAGTCTTTGCGTAAAATGCAGCAAACTATTGTTGGGAGCGGATTTCACAAAAAATCAATAGAAGTAAATAAGCAACTAGAATTTTCAGATAATTTAACTGAAACTGAGAAGTCGGTACTAGATATTTTGGTTGAATATTCTAAACAAGGAGCACCTACTTCTATCGATCAAATTAATAGAGCGCTAGGCGTAAAAAACAAAGAAGTAACGATTCAAAATAAATTACGATCGGACACCCTTCAAATGATTAACAAAAAATTTATGGTGTTTGCGTCTACAAATGATACACTGGTAGAACGCGAAAAAACAGCTTTGGATAAAAGAGTATACCAATACAAGCTTAATGAGCGCTACCTAAATAAAATTAAATAGGTATCTCTTACATAAAATTGGTGCTAGAAAAAAGAAATTACCCTTCCGCTTCTTCCTCTTCTTCTTCTTTGAAGAGTGGATTTCTGCGCGATGGGATCACCATTTGTTCGTCATCACTTAAGAATACCCAGAAGTTGTTTAATTCAAAAATATCGCCACTGGTTTTGCTGTCACCGTCTGCACTTCTGCGCTCGTAGGTACCTAGTAATTCACCGTTGTGTCTTAATTGATTTAATTTTTCTTCGTGTGCTAATTCTTTAAAGTTTTCGATCGTCATCATCTAGATTGATTTTGTGCAAATATATATTACTCCTTCTTATTGGCCATATAGTATTACAGCCGAACTTCCAGCTAATGTAAAATTATTGCCCAATTGCTTAGATCCATTACTGCTAAGCCCTACTTTCCAAGTTCCTTTTGGAAGCGTTAAGGTTTGTGGGGTTTGTGACCCGTTATAAGCTACCCAGATTTTTTTCCAACTATCACCTACTGCCGCTCCGTTGATGGTATATGCAATGATTCCAGAAGGTTGGTTGTTTTCAAAATTCAAATGAGTAGCAATTTGCTCAGCAGTTTGCATTCTAAATGCAGGATGCGCACGTCTTATTTGCACTAGACTTTTTATAAATTGATAGCTTGCATTGTTTTTGGTTTTAAAATCCCAATTGATACCATTTACAACATCTCCTTTATCAAAAGAATTTTCTACTCCATTTTTTGTTCTTAAAAATTCTGTACCCGCATGTAAGAAACTTGCGCCTTGCGCGGTTAACACAATTGCATAAGCCAGTTCGTGCATTTTTGTACGTTCAGCCACAGACGCATCTTTAAAAGAGAGTTCAATTTTATCCCATAAAATATTATTATCGTGACAATCTGCATAATTAATAAGGCCTGCGGGCCCCGCTGTATAGGGTTCTTTGGAGTAATTGACCTTGCTATAATTTATTTGTGGATGCTTGCCAGCAGCAACAATACCAAATTTTACTGACTCGCTATTTTCAATTTGTCCAGTTGCAAAACCTCTATCATCAATATTAAAAACACTTCCTTTAATACCATCACGCATGTCATCACTAAATACGGCAATACCATTTAATTGTACTGCATTTTTTTTAAGCGCTCTTTTGTTATCAGGAAGTGGTGAGCTACTAGAGGTCCAGCCTTCTCCATATAAAACAATCGAAGGTTTTATTTTATGAAGTGTATCAGAAATTAAATTCATGGTTTCAATATCATGAATACCCATCAGGTCAAAACGAAATCCATCTATATGGTATTCCTTTACCCAATACACCACGCTTTCAATCATAAATTTCTGAAACATAGCGTTGTCACTGGCTGTTTCATTACCACAACTACTGGCATCCGAAAAACTTCCATCAGCTCTTTTCCGATAGTAATAATCAGGTACCAAAGTATTAAAATTAGAGTTTTTTGTGAGTGCGGTATGGTTGTACACGACATCCATTATGATGCGTAAACCACTACTGTGCATGGTTTTAATAAGTTCCTTCAACTCTTTGATACGCACTTTACCATCTGATGGGTTGGTACTATAAGAGCCCTCCGGAATGTTATAATTGACAGGATCGTATCCCCAGTTGTACTGCACAGCAGCTTTCGTTTCATCAACAGAGTTATAATCGTAAAACGGTAGGAGATGAACGTGCGTTACACCTAATTCTTTGATATGTGAAAGACCTGTAAATTGTCCAGCACTGTTTTTTGTTCCAACTTCTGCTAACCCTAAAAACTTACCCTTATTTTTTATACCACTACTTGCATGAATACTTGCATCTCTAACATGTAATTCATAAATAACAGCATCGGTTTGTTTATTAGTGCTTGAAAAATTTGGAGACATATCCTGGCCCCATCCTATCGGATTGGTTTCTTTTAAATCAATGACTTGTGCTCTTAAACCATTGGTACCACAGGCTTTTGCGTATGGATCTACCACTTCTTCACTCCAAGTATTATCAATATTAACTTGAAAAGTATAGTAGCTATTTTTAAGATTTTCGGGCACGGTTAATTGCCAAACACCATTTTCTCCTTTATTCATATTGATAGAACGAATAACACTTCCACCCATGTCAGATTTGTACAAATTTAACTTGGCAGCAGAAGCTGTTGGCGCCCAAATTTTAAATGTTGCCGCTTTGGGCGAATAGGTTAATCCTAAATCTTTACCGTTGTAAACTGGATAACGACTACTTATATTTTGAGCGGTGCCATAACTAGCGGTAGCAACTAATAAAATAAGTACTAATAACTTTTTCATAAATACCAAATTAAGATTGCTAATATACACCCTTAGATAAAATTAATTTTCATCAAATCTTAATTATCTTGCTGCTTTACCTCCTATGCTTCCAAAGAATAAAAAAATAGACGTTATAGAAAAGCTACTGTCGCTTTGTTACGAACATAATAAAGACGCGCTATTTATAATGAGTTTGATGCATCAATATGAAGAACGTGGGAGTTTGAGTAAAAAGCAGTTGCAAGGGTTATTACTTAAAGCACAAAAAATTAGGGAAATACCAGCCCATCAAATTGCGGCAGTAGAAGCCATTGTATTAAAAATGCCAACACGGGATAAAACCCCTGTCCAAAAAACAACCCCAGCTATCAGTGAAGCTGAGACTCAAATAGCTGCTGCCCTTGCTCAAACGGAGCAGATTTTAGCAGTTTATCCCTTCCATAAGCAGGTGTTATTGTTAAGGTCTAAACTCATGAGCCATCAATCACTAACGCCTCAAGAACAGGCCGACCTCAACAAATTTGTAAAGATTTTAATTAAAAAATAGAGCTGTGTGACATCCGTCACGTTTGATGCCATACAAAGTGTTGATTTTTGCAGTATCAACTTACAATTAAAATAAGTAATTATGTTTTCTTTTATTAAAAAATTATTTGGTCCAGCCACTGATTACAATGCTTTGTTAGAAAAAGGTGCTGTGATTATTGACGTACGAACTGCGGGTGAATATGCGAATGGACATATTAAAGGATCTAAAAACATTCCACTTGATATGATCAATACACGTGTATCTGATTTAAAAAAAGCAGGTAAGCCAGTTATAACGGTTTGTAGAAGCGGCGCAAGAAGTGGCATGGCAAAAGGTATACTAGCATCTGGCGGTATTGAAGTATACAACGGGGGTGCTTGGAATAGTTTAATGCAAAAAATAAATTAATATGAAAGCGTTTATACAGTCTCAATATCTTGTAATTATTGGCGTATTTGTAGGAGCGCTGGGTGGCTACTTGTATTGGAAAAATATAGGTTGTGCATCAGGCACCTGTATGATTACTTCAAAACCATTTAATAGTATCATTTATTTTGGAATACTTGGTGGTCTTGTATTTAGTATGTTTAAAAAAACAACCTCTCATGTTAAGTGAATCTTTTGAAAAAATAATTGCTTCCGATAAGCCCGTCCTTATTGACTTTTACGCTACTTGGTGTGGTCCATGCAAAATGATGCCCCCCATTTTAAAAGAGGTAAAAGATAAAATGGGTGAATCTGTTTCTATTTATAAAGTAGACGTAGATGTCCATCAAAATATTGCTGCACATTTTTCTGTAAATAGTGTTCCAACCTTGGCTGTTTTTAAAGGCGGTAAATTATTGTGGCGCGAGCCAGGTGTGAAGCCTGCAGCACAACTTGTGCAAATCATATCCCAATTATAGTTCCCATAACGGCTATATAATTAATCTCTCATAATTTGTATGTTTTAGTAGTTTAGCGCTAGAAACTGTAAATTATAAATTATGACTGGGATAGATAGTGTTGTTTTAAAATCTGTAATTGTACATAAGGTTGGAAATCCAACACGTTCGGAGCAGTTGGTATTATCTAACGAAGCATTAACCATCGACGATTCATTGGTTACTGCTTTATTAACCAAGTATTTTTTAACGCCTTTTAATGAGGCAGAACAATATCAATTTTCACACCTGAGTGATTTGTCGTTAAATGAAGTGTATACCTATGTACAAACCATTTTTAATGAGCCAGATACATTTGTAGAACAAAGTAAGTTGTTGGCTAACTTTTTACACGCTAAGTCTACGCATGTAAAAGTCAAGGACGGTGAACTCTATGTTGCTAAATTCACAAACCTTCCTTTTGGTACCGAATTTATTTCTGGTATTGGACTTTTTAAAAGTGAAACCAAAGAAACCTTTTTGCAACTTAAAACAAAGCAGGAAGGCTGGGGTATTAGTGCAGAGGACGGGATTGCCATCAATAAATTAGATAAAGGCTGCTTAATTTACAATAAAGACGGCGCAGACGGCTATGTGGTTTGTATGGTAGACAATACCAATAAGCAACAAGACACGCAGTACTGGGTGAACGATTTTTTACAAATATCCCGCCGTGCCAACAGTTATCATTACACCGATGCGGCACTAGGTATGTGTAAACTATTTATTAGCAACGAATACCAAGATAAGTTTGAAGTAACAAAAACGGATCAGGTAGACCTCTTACACCGAAGTATGGAATACTTTACCAGCCATGAATCTTTTAACATGCAAGATTTTGGTAAAGAAGTGCTTCATCACCCCGAACTCATAGAAAGTTTTACGCAATATAAAAGCCAGTACGAAGTAGCCAAGCAAGTGGTGATTGAAGATGAGTTTTCAATTCATGTGGCGGCTGTAAAAAAGCAACAAAGATTTTTTAAAGCGGTGGTTAAACTCGATAAAAACTTTCATATTTATATTCATGGTCGAAAAGATTTAGTAGAAAAGGGGTATGACGAAAAATCGGGCAAACAATTTTATAAGCTTTATTTTGATGAAGAATCTTAATTAGTAGTAACTTTAAGTAATTCAAAAATGGTAAGTCATGACAAATAGCCGTAGAAATTTTATAAAAAATTCAGCCATAGTAGCTGCTGGTGTAATGGTTGCAAAACCAAATTTATTTGCGGCATCAAAGCCAAAAAATATTATTGGCGTACAACTTTATTCTGTTCGCACCGACATGAAAGCCAATCCTGTTGCCACATTAGAGCAACTTGCCAAAATAGGATATAAGCATGTAGAACACGCATTTTATGCCAACCGAAAATTTTATGGTTATTCGGCAACCGATTTTAAGAAAATACTAGATGGTTTTGGATTACAAATGCCCAGCGGACATTCAATGCTCGAAATCAAGCATTGGGACGCCGCAAAAAAAGATTTCACAGACGAATGGAAATATACAGTAGAAGATGCAGCTACTGCTGGTATGCAGTATGTAATTAGCCCTTGGTTAGATGATGAACTACGTGCTAGTTATAACGCCATGCGTTCTTTTGCAGATGTGTTTAATAAAAGCGGTGAGTTGTGTAATAAGTATGGTATGAAATTTGGCTATCATAACCACAATTTTGAATTTGCTAAAAATTTAAATGGCCATTCTATTTATGAAATATTATTAGAGCATACCGATCCTGCTGCTGTGTTTTTGCAACTAGACATGGGTAATATTTATGGCACCGGCGCAGACCCAATAGCCATTGTAAAAAACAATCCGGGCAGGTTTTTATCGGTACATGTAAAAGATGAAATTAAAGCAACGGAGCCTGGTGAGTCTTTATATGAAAGCTGCGTGCTTGGAAAAGGATTTGCTGGAACCAAAGAAATTACTGCGGTTTGCGCAAGCGTTGGAGGTACTACCCATTTTATTGTAGAGCAAGAATCTTACCAGGGCCAAACACCGTTAGCGGCTGTTAAGCAAGACCTGGCAATATTAAAATCTTGGGGGTACTAATTGTATTTAAGTAGCTAGAACCATCCTCTTTTTCTGAAAATAACAACCATCCCAATTGGAACGATTAGCATTAATCCTACGGCAATAAAAAATCCGTATTGATGATGCAGGTAGGGTATTTTGTCAAAGTTCATCCCAAACATTCCTCCAATGACTGTTGCGGGTGCGAGCAGACAGGTCACTACTGCCATTACTTTCATGACTTCATTCGATTTTAAATTTACATGACTTAAATAAAGGTCCTGTAAGTTCATCATCATATCTCGGTAACTCTCAGCAAGTTCATTGGCTTGGGTAATATGATCTAAAATGTCTTTAAAATATTTTGTGGTTTTTTCCTCTAATAAATCACTATCACTTCTTATAAATCCATTGATTAAATCTCGAACCGGACTCACGTTTCTTTTTAATACAATAAGTTCTTTGCGTAAACTATTGATTTCAGCTAAAGACCTTGTATTACTATTTCTAATAATTCTTTCCTCTAGCATTTCGATGCGGTCGCCCAGTTTCTCCATCACATTGTAGTAATGGTCTACAATCATGTCTAGCAGTGCATAACAGAGATAATCTGCACCACTTAATCTTAACTTGGTGTGGTTGAGTCTTAATTTTTCACGGATATGATTAAAAACATCTCGGTGTGCGTCTTCTTGAAAAGAAACGATAAAATTTGCACCAAGTACAATACTTATTTGTTCTGTTTCGACAGCGCCAGTTTTTTCATTAAAATAAAGCATGTTTAATAAGCAAAACAAGACGTTTTCAATTTCATCCATTTTAGGTCGCTGGCTCACGCTCATGATATCTTCCACAATCAGATAGTGAATACCATAATGAGCCGCAATAGCTTCTACGTCTGCTTTTCGGATGCCATCTACATTAATCCAGGAAACATTATTACTATCTTTAAATGGAAATGAATCCGTAATTTGATTTAGTTCAACCTCATGAAATGATTCAGGGGAATAGTCAAATATGGTAACCTTTGTTTCTGTTGCTTCCACTCTTTCTGGAACAACAGTTGGGTTTACCTTAAAAATAGTACGTGTTCGTTTGGTGTCGAAAAGACTAAGCGGATTTAAATATTTTAGGTATTTGCTACTATTCATGTTGTTGTAAGTTAGAAAGAATTATTCTACTATGCGCAGTTTAGCATAGTTGAGCATAATTTTTTTCTCACCATTTTTTTCAAAATGAATAGTAGCAATGGGATTGTGTGCAGAGCCTTCCATCGCACCAACAGTTCCAAATCCAAATTTTTGATGTTCAACTTTGGCACCCACTTGTAAATTACTGGTATCGCTAGGAACAAAATTAGCAGATGGCACATGCATAGCAACTTTTGATGGTGGTGGCGGGGGCATGTAGGCAGGTTTATCGGTTGGCTTTCTTTTGGGTGCCGCGCCAAAACTATTTTGCATCCGGTCAAAACCAGAACCATAATCGGCACCGGCATTGTTTCTGGCACCTCCGCCGGCGTAACTTTTGTCTACATATTGCTCTGGCATTTCGGCAATAAAACGGCTCGGTTCATTTTGAACGAGTTGTCCAAAACGGTAACGTGCATTGGCGTGCGTTAACCAAAGTCTTTGTTTGGCTCTTGTAACGGCTACATAAAATAACCTGCGTTCCTCTTCTAGTTCTTCTCTGGTATTAATAGACATGCTACTTGGAAATAGTGTTTCTTCTACACCGCCTACAAATACGCATTCAAATTCGAGACCCTTAGATGCGTGAATGGTCATAAGTTTTACAACATCACTGTTTTCTTTATCATCATCGGCGTCTGTGAGTAAGGTAATTTGTTGAAGGTAACTACCTAGTGTTTTATCTCCGAGTTCACCGTCTTCGTTACTTGGTGACTCGATCCACTCTTTTATAGAGTTAAGTAATTCCTGAATATTTTCGTAACGCGCGAGTCCTTCGGTAGTTTTATCGTTGAAGAGTTCTTTTACTAGATTGGTATGCTTACCCACTTGCACCGCTACATCATACGCGTTGTTTTGCTGCAGCATGGTTTGAAAGTAGCGTATCATAGTAACAAAATTGTTTAGCGCTTCTAGGGTACCCGCTTTAAAACCAAATTCACCAGCTCTACTAATCACTTCAAAGAGTGTGATATTATTTTCGTTCGCCGCAATGGCACATTTTTCGAGGGTTGTTTTACCGATACCTCTTACTGGATAGTTGATAATTCTTTTGAGCGCCTCTTCATCTTTGATATTAACCACCACGCGCAAATACGCAATAAAATCTTTGACTTCTTTGCGCTGATAGAAACTTACGCCACCATAAATGCGGTAAGGAATGCCCATTCTTCTAAGGCTTTCCTCAAACGAACGGCTCTGTGCGTTGGTGCGGTACAAAATAGCAAAGTCATTGTTATTAAAATGATTGCGCAGTCTTTGTTCTTGAATGGTATCTGCCACAAAACGTCCTTCATCATTGTCTGTCATAGTGCGCACCAAACAAATTTTTTCACCTTCTTTATTTTCGGTCCACAGATTTTTTTGAATTTGTCCTTCGTTGTTTTTGATGACTTCGTTGGCTACATGAATAATGTTTTGACTGCTTCTATAATTTTGTTCCAGCTTTACCACTTTAACATCGTCATAGTCTTTTTTAAACTGTAAAATATTTTCGATGGTAGCGCCTCTAAAACTATAAATACTTTGTGCATCATCACCAACCACACAAATGTTTTCATGCACGGCAGCAAGTAGTTTGGTAATTTGATATTGCACCGGGTTGGTATCTTGGTACTCATCAATAAGTATGTATTTAAACTTGTGTTGGTATTTATGTAGTACCTCCGGAAAGTTTTTTAAGAGCTCGTGCATTTTTAAAAGTAGGTCATCAAAATCCATGGCCCCATTTTTAAAACAACGGTTGGCATATGCTGCATAGATTTGAGCAATGGCGGGCCTGTTGGCGCGCATGTCTTCTTGCTGAATGTAATAATCTGTTGCGTATTCGGCGGGCGATAACAGTGCGTTTTTAGCACTTGAAATTCGGCTACCTACAATGTTTGCTTTGTAATGTTTATCGTCTAGGTTTAGTTCGTTGACTACTGTTTTAATAACGGACCTGCTATCATCGGTGTCATAAATAGTAAAATGATTGGGGTATCCAATGCGGTGCGCTTCGGCGCGCAGAATGCGCGCAAACACGCTATGAAACGTACCGATGTATAAATTTCTGGCATCGGAATTACCCAGCGCGCGCTCAATTCTTTCCTTCATTTCGGCTGCTGCTTTATTGGTAAATGTGAGCGCTAAAATATTAAAGGCATCTACACCCACAGACATGAGGTGCGCAATGCGCGTTGTTAAAACCTTTGTTTTTCCACTACCTGCACCTGCCACAATCATGAGTGGTCCGTTCACATGTAATACCGCTTCTTTTTGTGGCTCGTTTAATCCCGCTAAATATTCTTGCATAGGCGCAAGATAATCCCTAGATCGCATCTTCTATTCAATCGTTGATAAGTTAATGTACGTGTTTCATGCAGTAATAATTCAGTGTTTTTCTCTATGATTTCAATATTTATTGCAGTCATATTGCATATGTTAATTTGTATATAACCAAAACCTACTTCTATGCTAACTCAAAAAATTAAAGTGCTAATTGCAGATGATCACATCATTTTTAGACGCGGCTTAAAAATGCTCTTGGCTAGCATAGATGGAATAGAATTAGTGGGGGAGGCCGAAAATGGATTGGATTTACTTTCGGTGGCTGCCCGCTATACCCCCGATGTTTTTTTGGTGGATATTTCGATGCCGGTGATGGACGGGGTGATGGCTACAAAAGAGCTTTGTAAAAGACATCCTGGTGCAAAGGTTATTGCGCTATCGGTTTTTGGTCAAGAAAGCCATATCATGGAAATGCTAGACGCTGGGGCTATTGGTTACCTCATGAAAAACGCAGATAAAGCAGATATTGAGCAGGCTGTTGTATCAGTGTTTAACAACAGGTCTTATTTTTGTACCGAAAGCAATAAGCAGGTAAAAGACCTCATTGACAAGTTTCAATCTGGCAGCAAAGCGCATTTGGTGGTGTTTTCGGAGCGTGAAAAAGATATAATCACCCTCATATGCAAGGGCTATATTAGCAAAGAAATTGCCTCTACATTATATTTAAGTCAGCGCACGGTAGAAGGTCACCGTACCAGGGTGATGCAAAAAATGGGTGTTAAGAGTATGGCAGGACTTGTTACGTATGCCTGCGAAAAAGGTTTGTATGGCGAATAATCCTTCAATTATCCTTAACTTTGAGTTATGACTTTCCCCATCATTTTTGGCATAATTGCCATCATCATCATTATTATTAGACGTAACCGTCAAAATAGAGACTAAAAAAATACCGTCTCTATATCTATACAACATCCCCCCGGTGTGTATAAACATATTAACGGTATTCTTGACACGAAGATGCAGTGCTCTAAATTATCTAGGAATAAACTAGGTGAAATAACGGGTTAGCTAATAGGTAATTTCCTATATTTGTGAGGTATTCAAATGTAATAAATAGGTTACATGTCCTATTTTAACATTGATAACCAAGTATTTATGAGAAAACTACTATTATTTACTCTTTTCTGTTTTTCAACTTTCTTTTTTACATTTTCACAAGGGGTAACGTATGTCGAAAGAGATTCTTTAGGTGCTCCGGTAGATACATCTGGCTTAATTACTGTTAAAAACAGTCACTTTTTAAATAAAATTGTAGGAAATTCCAAGTCGCCACTTGTATTGCGCGGCCCTGCTCAATCTTTTGTTCAATTCAACCATCCGGTGTTAGGCATTAGAGAGCAAGTTCTCATAAAAACGCCCAATAACTTTTTTATTGCCATATCCGGTGCAGGCCGTATATACCAGCAGATTGCAGTTACCGATTCATTACGCTATTTTAAACGGATTGATGACAATGAGAATATCAATTATAATTTAGGTGCCTTTTATTTTTCTGTTGGAGAAACCGTTTACAATCAGGGTGGCTATGGGTTTTGGAAAACCAATGGAACCCTGAGGGGCTTTAATTTTAAGGATGGGGAATGGGACGTTTTTCCGACCAATATAGAAGTGTATAATCCTATCTTTCCCTCTAGTAGTTGGTTTGATGCGTCAAAAAATGCACTTTATATACCGTATCAGCAAATGATTAATTCTGGCCTTAAAGGATTCCAGAGCGCTGCGGGAACGATCATTGACGGTGTCATGTATTTGGATTGTAAAACTTGGGACTGGTTACAAATAGGAAAAGTACCTAGCAACTATCTAAATATCCTTAAGACCTCTAAGATTAAAGTATATAATGAGTCGGGATACTTTGTTTCTGATGGTGAAGATGTGTATTGGTTTAATTTTTTAAATAATTCGGTTTCTGTAAATAGCAATCGAACACTTGCACAAAGTATAAATAGGCTTGATAACTCAAGTATCCATTACTATAAAGACGGGATTTTATATAGTTATTTTCCTATAACCGGCGCATTAGACACACTCGTAATTGATGAATCTAAATTTGTAAAAGAACCAGCGCCAATGTGGGGTTTACAATTTGATCTAGCTACAATTTGGCCCCTATGGTTATGTTTATTTCTATTTATAGTATCGCTTTGGTACTTTTTTAAGGTCCCAACAAAAAAGGAACAAAAAAGAGCCACTGAAACCTTTGCAATTGGCGTTAAAAAGCTTGATGTTTCATTCAATCAAACCGAGCTTTCTCTCATTGACCTATTTATAGAAAAATCTTTTGTAGGCGCCACCGCTACCATTGCTGAAATTAACTACGTTTTGGGTATCAAAGACAAAAATGTAGGTATGCAAAAAAAGGTGAGAAGTGATGTGATTAATGGCATTAATGACAAGTTCAAATATGCCACAAGCCAAGACATCCAGTTAATTTTGAGCGTTAGAAGTGAAACCGATAAGCGTTATTTCGAATATTTTATTGCTAAAGATCAAATAAATGAGGTCCAAAAATTAATAACAGGATAGGTTATTTCCTATTTATTTTTTCGCTCTAGATACTCTGACGGTGTCATCCCGGTTTCTGTTTTAAAGGCGTTGTAAAAGTTTGAGCGCGTTGAAAATCCAGACTTTTTACCAATGCCGTCCATCGAAAGATCATCTGCCTGCCCTGAATCTAATAACTTGGCAGCATATTGTATGCGCAGTTGCGTTCGTAAAGTCGTAAATTTTACATTCATTAGTGTGTTTAGGCAATATGACAAGTGGTGAACCGGCACTTTTAATGCAACTGCAAGTTCATTGATTGTAAAATCTGGATTTAAAAAAGGCTCCTCTTTTATGAGGTAGGCATTTATTTTATCTACCAACTCATAAAATGGATCATCTTGGGGTAATTGAACTTCCGCCACAATATTTGTGGGTTCAATTATTGGGTTAGTTTCTTTTTTTGGTCTTTCCTGACTGCCAATTTCTAATGCCGTATTTGAATTATAAATCGGCATCCCATATAAAATCCGCGGGAATAACAGTAACATAAACGACATGCAAAAATAGGCGACCCCACTAAAAATATGTGTAAACTGACCATTAATAAGTGTAGCTGTAACAGTTTGCTTTGATAAACTAAGACTTAGAAAAAAGAAGTTCAAAATTAAAATGGCGGTTGTAACTGCCAAAATAATGAGCCACCTATAAATTAGATTAGATTGCTGAACTGATACTTTTAATCTTTTTGATTTTGGGTTATGCAACCATAATAAATAGGTTATGTAACCTAAATATATGAATACGAGCGTAGGTCTAGCAAAGAAGTTTACAAGGGGAGTTGTTATCCAATTGACTTTAAACTGGGTAATTAAGTTTAGATCATTTAATATTTGAGAAGCAATACCAACTTTATAGCTAAATGGGGTTAATAAGTATGGAAAAATCCCCACCAATTGTAACAAGAATGGTATAAAATGAATAATGTCAGATGGCCTTAACTTACTATTATCGGTTAATGTACCTCTGTAATAGAATAGTAGTAGAGGCCCAGTTAAAAACCAAAATGGCGAAAAGTTATTATAAAAGACGGCTAACCAAAATGGAGAGTTGGTATAAATAGTAAAGTAATGGGTAAGCCCATATGTTGCTAAGATTGAAAAAAAGGCACCAAGGTAAAAGGTGTTTTTATTGATACGCCAATTATAGGTGATCAAAAGGCCCGATAAGATAATGGTAAGTATAGATATATAGAGTAGCATAGGGGGGGGAAAGATCAATTTTTTTACATATAAAAGTAGTCCTAATTTACGAAAATAGGACTAAAAATTAGATTTAATTCTATCAAATGTTAGTTTACAATTATATTTTCGCGCGAATTAATTAAACTTTTTTTATATAAAAGTTTTTTGATTTTCATTCAAATATTATTCTAGCTAATTTAAATAGATAATTATGATCCTAAGGAAGTTTGCACAGCTACGTTTAGTTGTCCTAACAATTTCAATGTTACTCATTCAATTTGTTGCAAAATCTCAACTAACCTCACCAAATTCCATTATTTTTCTTGAGAATACTGTGAATTCTGCTTTCGAGCCTATTTTCCCGATTGCAAACTCGAGCTATGCAAATAGCGGTACTCCTAATTTTACAGGAAAAACACTTGCAATAATTTATGTAAATCAGTCTGGTACAGCGATTGCAGGTGTTTCCACTGATCAATTGGGAGTAAAAAATGTAGGTACAGCAACTGGAGAGGTCAATGTTGTTTTGGGTAGTCCAAACACAGTTAAAGTTGGATCAACAACGGTTGCTACTTATCCATCTTCATTAACTAACTCAGGAGTAAGTGGTGAAAATTTATTGATTACTTGGGTTGGTTCTCCAACATTAGCTCAAGTAAATGCGGTTCTAAATCAAATTGGGTATCAAACTACTTCTGATAATCCCAATCCTGCACGTTACATTAAAATTACAATTCTTGACGGATCTAACACGATAACATTTAATAAATTGTTGACTGTTACTGCTGAAAATGACGCTCCACGCGCAGGCGCCAGTACAGTGAGATCAGACATTACTGCCCCATCCGATCCGATAATTATTTGGCCAGCAGGAAGCACTACTCCGGGTTCAGAAGGAGTAGCCAATGCGATAGATAATAATTCAAATACTAAATACCTTAACTGGGGATCCGGTTCAGCTGCACCACCTAACTCAGGTTTTGTTGTAACACCAGCATCAGGAGCAACGATTGTAACAAAGCTTACATTTGTAAGTGCGAATGATGAATCTAGTAGAGACCCTATTACCTATAAATTAGAGGGATCTAGAGATGGTGGAGGATCTTACACTACGATTGTGAACTCCGCAAATACGAATGTATCTACTTCAAGGTTTACATCGTCAGAGTCCGCTGAATTTTCAAATCAAGAGTGGTATTCTAGTTACAGACTTACTTTCCCTCAATTAAGGTCTGCGGGTGCAATGATGCAAATAGGTGAAGTTGAATTATTGGGCGTTCCTTTTCAAAGAGTTGTTTATACGATAGGATCTTCAAGTCCGGTATTCATACATAATTTACTTTCTGTAACTGACGTTGACAACAGTGATCAAATTCAGTCTGCAACAGTTAACATCACTACTAACTTTAATGCAAATGATGTTTTAACATGGACAAATCAAACAGGAATTACTGGTTCTTATAATGCATCAACAGGCCTCTTATCCTTTACAGGATCAGCCGCACCAAGTGTTTATCAAACATTATTACGATCTGTAAAATTTAATACGGCTGCGCCAAATTCAGCTGGAAAACAAAGATTGATTACTTTTCAGGTTGTTGATGCCGCAGGACTAACTTCAAATTTAGCGGAAGCCAGAGTTGTAGTTACTTTTCCTCCAACGCTTACATCTGTAACAAGCCTTGGTACCGCAAATAGATCTGTTGCTAATTCAATTACATATGCGATGCTTAGTTCGGCATCTCAAGACTTTACAGATGCTGATACAGAAGATGTACCATTAAAATTTAAAATTAAATCAATTGGGACAAACGGAACACTAACGAAAGGTGGTGTGGCTGTGAGTATTGGCGATGTTGTTGCGACAGGTGAAAGTTTGGTATGGACTCCTTCAACAACCGCATCGAATGTAGTAGTTATGTCGGTTCGTGCATTTGATGGAGATTTGGAATCAAGCACGAACGTAAATGTTACAATGAATGTTCAAAACCTTCCTGCTCCAATCATTACTTCCTTTACCCCAACCACGGCAGGTACCGGAGAAACAGTAGTTATTACTGGTTCCAATTTTTCTGGTAGTACTGTTGTAAGGTTTGGAAACGTTAATGCAACATCATTTATCGTCAACTCAAATACACAAATTACTGCTGTAGTAGGCGCTGCAGCTTCTGGTGACGTTTATGTGCAGAATCCTACTGGTAACGATACAGAGTCAGGATTTTTATACAAAGTTGTTGAACTTAAATTCGACGGCAATACACTAGATAATACAGATGCAAATAGAGATGCTACCATTGTAGGAACTGCTACCTATGGTTCTGGTGCAAGTGGTCAAGCTATTTGTTTCACAAATAATAATGTAGTGAATGGTACTACTGTTCAAAATTATTTGACTTTACCGAGCGACCTCATTCGAGGTAGAGGTTCAAATTTTACGGTATCATTACGATTCAAGACGAACTCTTATGGTGGAATTTTGGGTTACCAAAATGGAGCTGTTGGTGCAAGTGGTTCACAATGGGTTCCAATATTGTATGTTCAAAGTGATGGAAAGCTTAATGCTAATTTGTGGCAAGGCTCACCTTTAAACGCGCCGCTAAATGTACTAAGTAGCATAAGAGTAGATGATGGTAATTGGCATAAAGTTGAATTCTCTGCTGCTCCGGGATCCATAACAGTATATATTGATGGTGTTCTTGCAGGTAGTAGTAATGGAACAACGGACCACTTGTCTATGACATTTAACCAATTGGGTGCTGTAAAAACTACTGGTGTTTGGACGGGAGACCCTATTGATGGATGGTTTGGTTTTAATGGTTGTATTGATGAATTTATCATAATCGATAGATCATTAACTGCGACTCAAATCCAGCAAGTAACGCAATTACCTCTTCCAACAATAACCTCATTTTCTCCTACCACTGCTAAAAGCGGTGAAATAATTACTATTACCGGAACAAACCTAGGAAGTGCAAGTAGTGTAAGAATTGGAGGAGTTGAAGCAAGAAGATTTACAGTTGTTTCTGCAACAGAAATTCGCGCGATTGTGGGCAAGGATGCAACACTTACTACAGATGTACAATTAACTACCGCTGCGGGAACGATAACTGCTACAACGTTCACTTTTGATTGCACTAATAATTCATTAAACTTTGATGGTTTGAATGATTTTGTGCAAGCAGGTGCTCCTCTGCCGTTGACAAGTTCAGGAAATTTTACCATTGAAGCATGGGTAAGACCATCTCTTATCGACGCTAATTATAGAGGATTTTTTGGTAAACAGGGATCATTAGGTAGGGCTCCTTCCATTTGGGTTGGTCCCAACGGCTCTTTGCATACGGATGCATACAATGCTTCCAATATCAATGATCGCTACGATTTGCTTGTGAATAACTTCTTTGAAGTCAATACCTGGGTTCACGTTGCCTATGTGAGAAACGGGAATACATTTATTGTCTATAAAAATGGGGTTCAAGTAGCTTCTAGAACCGCCCCAGCGAGTGTCTTTTTACCAAATGAAAACTTTGACATTGGCCGGGTGGATAATAACTTTAACGGAAACTTAGATGAAGTACGCGTTTGGAATACAGCTCGTACAGCCCAGC
Organism: Bacteroidota bacterium; assembly: GCA_947461125.1. GTDB lineage: Bacteria > Bacteroidota > Bacteroidia > Chitinophagales > Chitinophagaceae > Sediminibacterium. The sequence goes on from CANHHX010000009.1 coordinate 30,711, forward strand.
AAATTCAAACTAATATTGGTCAAGAATTGGTGGGGAATGAGTCAGGACTTGCAGCTTATTACAACTTTAACCAAGGGACTGCCGGTGGAACGAATACAGGGATTACAACTCTAAATAACTTGACTGCAACAGCAAACATGTCTGGTACTTTGACAAATATAGATCGCTCTGGCACTGCTTCTAATTTTGTAAAAGGTGTTTGGCCGGTGATTATTACACAACCAACTGCAACAACAACAGCTTGTTCAGGTGTTAATGTTAGTTTAACAGTATCTGCTGTTGGTCCACAACTTTCTTACCAGTGGTACACTAACAATTCTGCAAGTAATACAGGAGGTACAGCTATCACAGGTGCAACATCAGCTACCTATACATATACTACTACTACATTAGAATCTAATTATTTTTATGCTGTTGTTACTGGGGCTTGTTCTCAAACAGTTACAAGTACGGTTTCAACAGTTGACGTTAATGCAACCAATTGGACTAAAATTTATGAAACTACGAACCCAAGCCGCAATGCTTCTGGGGAAATGGTTTACACAGCTGGATTTGGCAAGACAGGTGGAGCAGCTTCATCTCATAACGGTAATTTCTCTCGTATTAAATATAGACTTGAAAATAATGTAGCAGGTACTTTGCGCTGGGCTGAAGTATCGTTTGATAGATTAGATAATATAACTTTAGCTGATTTACAAATCCCCGATTTGGTAAATAATATATTGATTCAAAAAAATGTTTCAAATATTGAAGTCACTTCAAATATGCCTGGCGTTCATACCGGTAAATTTAGTACGGGTAGATTGGAATTTTGGAATATGGACTATAGAACGTTCCGTTCAGATCTAATACCTGCTGGTGATGCTTCTACCTATGATTGGGATGATCGTGTTGCTGGAAATTCAAATGGACATGGCTCATTCCAAATTCATAATGTAAGTCCTCAAAAAGAGCAAACTATTTTTGCATGGAATATGCATCTCAATGGCGGGACACCTGAAATTGGTATTGGAAACGCACCATCAGGAAATCCAGACTGGACATTCAACACGTCAAATGGTATCGGAAATTTCAAGGTGCAAATTTCTGTACAGGAAGCACCTGTAATTGCGCCCAACGGCGTAGTTCCTACTTGTGTTGGAACACCTGTTACCCTTACTGCTTCTGCTGGCGCATCTTATTTGTGGAGCAATGGCGCAACAACACAATCTATAAGCACTGCTAATGCAGGAAGCTATACTGTAACTGTTACACAAGCAAATGGATGTAATTCTACCTCATTGCCAAAAACAGTTACTGTAAATCCATTGCCAAGCATAACGTATCCAAATAGCAGCAATAGTTTCGAGCGAACTAAAGCTATAACTCAAATTCAACCAACAGTAACAGGAGTAGCTGTTAGTAGTTATGCAATCAGTCCTGCATTACCAACTGGTTTGAGCTTTAATACAACTACCGGTGCTATATCAGGAACACCAGAAGTGAATAGTACAGCAAGAATTTACACAGTAACCGCAAGCACCGCTTCTGGTTGCTCAAGTGCAACAACCTTTACATTGGAAATATTCAGTGCAGTAGCGCCAAGTGCTTTGTCATATGCTCCGGCATCACAAACAGTTCGTCAAGGAACTGCGATAACAGCAATGGTGCTTAGTGCATCTGGTGGCGTTATTGCTTCATATAGTATTAGTCCCGCTTTGCCGGCTGGTTTAATATTCAATACAACAACAGGTGAAATAAGTGGCACTTTAACTGCTGCTCAAACAGGCGCCACTACACATACAATTACTGCTACTAATAGCGGTGGTAGTGCAACAACAACTGTAAGATTAATTTATAATACAGCTCCGACAGATTTATCTTTAAATACTACTTCTGTTGCAGAAAATGCTGTATCAGGAACAAATGTTGGTACTTTAAGTGCTACCGATGCCGACGCTAATGATACTTTCATTTACGCCCTAGTAAGTGGAACTGGTGATACAGATAATGCAAGCTTTACAATTGACGGCGCTACTTTAAAAACGGCTATAGTATTTGATTTTGAAACTAAATCAAGCTACAGTGTAAGAGTTCGCGTAACAGATGCGGGTGGATTAAGTTTTGAAAAAGAACTTGCTATTAGTATCACAAATGTAAACGAAGCACCAACAAATATTACTGCTAGTGCAAGTTCAGTTTTAGAAAATGCAGCATTAGGAACAAATGTTGCTTCGTTTAGTACAACAGATGCAGATGCTAATGATACCTTCACATATACATTGGTAAGTGGCACAGGTTCTACAGACAATGCAAGCTTTACTATTGTTGGCAATAGTATTAGAACTGCTACATTATTTGATTTTGAAACTAAATCAAGCTACAGTGTTAGAGTTCGTGTAACAGATGCCGGTGGATTAAGTTTCGAAAGAGCATTTACCATTACTGTTACAGATGTAAACGAAGCGCCAACATTAACAGCTATTTCAGATAGAAGAGTATACAATGTAGCTACTTCACAAATTGTTAATTTGGCAGGTATTACAGCGGGTCCAGAAACTGCACAAACAACCACAACAAGTGTAAGCACATCTAATCCTTCGGTATTTAGTGCTATAAATGTAGTAGGTACACAAATTCAATTTACACTTGCCGCAGGCATTGCAACTCCACAAGATGTTGTAGTAACTGTAAGAGTAAGAGATAACGGTGGTGTTGCAAATGGTGGTGTAGATACCCTGGTAAGAACATTTAGATTGGGCATTGATCCTATGCCAGTAGCAACAGCTTCTCCTAATTTAATTACACTTGGCGCAACTGCACAATTAAGTGCAACCGGCGCGAATGCTGTGAATTACACATGGGTAGCAGTAGGTGGTTCTGGAATACTGGGATCCGGCGCAAGTATTAATGTAAGACCGAGAGGCACTACAACTTATGCGGTAGTTGTTACCAATAGTTTTGGGTACCAAGCTACGATACCGGTGTTATTAACGGTGATTGTTGATTACAAATTAGTACCTAATAATTTACTTACGCCAAACGGTGATGGTGTAAATGATAAGTGGGTAATTCCAAACATTGATATGTATCCAGATAATGAAGTGATGGTGTATGATAAAGCTGGCAGAGCTGTATTTGCAAAGCGTGGCTATAACAATGAGTGGGATGGAACAGTGAATGGCAAGTTGTTAAAAGAAGATGCTTATTTCTATGTCATTAAATTTAATAAAGACGGCGCGTTACCAATTAGAGGTTATGTATCAATTGTTAGATAATCCTAATTATTAAAACGTCAAATCAATACAATATGAAAACATTGAATAAAATATTTGCAACCATTGGTTTAACAATTGTCAGCGCTGTTGCAGTAGGTCAAAACATCAACTCAATTAATCCTCCTGCGTCACAATTTTTTACTAATAAGTACATTAGTAATCCAGCACAAGCAGGTGCTGGATTACTAGCCGGCTTAAAATCTACGGTAAGTTATGTAGGTCAAATGGAAGCAATTCCAGGATCACCTTCTACAAGACTACTAACCCTCGATTATAAGTCTAATGGTAATGTTGGTTTGGGTTTATTAATTAGTAAAGAATCTGCCGGATTGTTTAACAACACAAGGGTGATGGGCAGTTATGCTTACAAAGTAGATTTTAACGAAGAGGGAACTACCAATTTGAGATTGGGATTATCGTTTGGATTTACACGTCAAATGATTGATTTAGGTCAGATCAATGCATTACCTGGTGATGCGTCGGTTATATCATTTAACGACCGAGAAGCATTATTAGATGCCGATATGGGCTTTGTATACACCAATCGTAATTTTACACTGGAAGGTGCGGCTCAAAACCTGCGTAGAAGTATGGAAAAGTCATACACAACAGAAGCAGATTTTAATTTGTTTTATGCCGCAATGAGTTACAATATCAAACTTAACAATGAAATAATTGTAACGCCAAAGTTTGCATACCGTGGTGTAAAAAACTTTGATAACATTGCTGATGTTGGAGCCGAAATAAGTTTTAAAGAGCCATTTAAAATTATGGCTATGTACCATACCACTAAGTCCACTAGTATGGGTTTTAACTACAATAGAAACAACCGCTGGCAGTTTTATGGATTTTACACGACACCAACAAGAGCCTTGGTTGGTTTAAATGCGGGTGGTTTTGAAATGGGTGTGCAATTAAGAATGGGGAAATAACATTCATAACGAATTGATTATCAATGTAACATCAATTTTGTTACAAATATTATCGATGTATTGTCAGTTTTATTAAACAAAGATGTGCGTTCTTTTGGATATTTACATTTTATGTAATATCCCCACCCAAGCGTTTATTCTTTTATGAGTTTTGCTCCCTATTTGTATTTTTCATTTGTACTTGTCTCCATTTTTTCAATTCTAGAAGTTACAAAAAACTTTAAACATTCTCTACTACTTAAAATTCAATTTATTGGATTACTAACGTTCGCTAGTGTTGTAAATTTATTTTTGTTTAAGGGGCCATTAACAAATGTTGAGTTATCAATTGTTAGGCTATTAATTGATCTGATGCCCATGTTTGTGCTCAATATCGCACTGGTATTATATGCGTATCAAATTCCAACTTGGGTATTTGTTTTAGAGGCTAGCATAGGAATTATTGGAGGCGTTTTAGTTGCACTTTTCAATTCTAGCTCACCTACTAATTTTGTACAGGCTGATACCTTTCACTTTTATTCAATCGCTTCTACACTAAACGGGTATTTAAAAGCATTTAGGATCCTGCTGCTAAGTGCATATTTTCTCTTTTTCATTGTATTTATTGTTAAAACGACATTTTTTGAAAATCAAAAAAATCAGTTTTTTAAGCCACTACGTTTTTGGATAACACTTATGATACTAGGATTTATACTTTATATATTTGAAAATACCCTGCCTATTCAGATGTACACAAAAGGTGTTTATTCGACCCATGTTTTGCCTATATATCTCATGTTAGGCATACTGTACAGGCCGCAAAGCATCAATGCCGCTTGGTACCAGTTTGACGATTTAAGCAGTATCAATAAGGTTGAAATTTCTAAAGATAATTTTGAAATCGCCTTTTATACGTCTCACTTTTATTTGAAAGAAAAAGCTAGCATCGAAAATTTATCTATTGATTTAGACACGAATAAAATAATTGTAACTGCTTTTATTAAAAAGAACACAGGCCTTGGGTTTGCAGATTTAGTCAATAAAAGTAGGGTTGATTATTTAGTAGAATTATTAAGAGAAGGCAAACACGAAGATTATACGATTGAAGCATTGGCAAAAATGTCAGGCTTTGGATCGAGACAAACGATGTATAAAGCCTTTGCTAAATTTAGAAATCAGTCTCCCACCGATTTTATTGACTCGCTAAAGCACTAGTTGTTGCGGACAATACATCAGTATTACATGTAATTATAGCCTTGCGACATATAAAATAATTTATTCTATAATAAAAAAAATAGTTTAGCAACACACCCTATGTGTATGCTAAAACTTCTACTTTTTTCCTTTTTCTCCTTATTACATTTTGAGGTTTTTGCTCAAGTTGTAATTCCACCCGCAAGTCCATTAATATTGAATACAAGCGGTGGCACGGGTGTTGTGTCTAGCAGTTACATTATCGACTGGAGCGTTGGCGAAGCTACCCTAATCGAAACCTATTTTGGTAGAAACGGCTCCCCTTCAAGTAGGGTAGGTGCTTTTTGGAATGTAACAAGTGGTGTATTGCAACCCTTCGATAAATTATACAAGCCCACAAAGCCTACCTGGTTACCCGATGAGGTTATTATTTATCCGATTCCTGCCGTTGGTGTTATTACCATCAACATTCAATCTTTTGCCGTAGGTAAATTAATGTTTCAGTTAGTAACACAAGAAGGAAAAATATTAGGTAGTACTAGGATCGACAAAAATGCTTTTCAACTCATCGAAAAAACAGACCTAACCAGATTAAGTGCTGGCGTTTATTATATAAAACTTGTACTTGAAAACCTAGCTGGCGAAAAAATAAAATCTGGTGCATTTAAAATTATAAAAGAAAGAAAATGATAAAAAAATACATTTTTATTGCAGCGATGTTGGTTTTGGTAACTACAGCTATGGCACAAATACCCCAACAGTTAAATTATCAGGGTATTGCCCGTAATGCAAGTGGAGAGCCCATTTCAACCCATATCATTACCGTTCGATTATCAATTATTGACAGCGCTTCTAATGGAATTGTCACCTACCAAGAAACCAAATCTGTTTCTACCAACTACGTTGGTTTGTTTACGATTGTAATTGGTGCTCCGGGTGGAACAAATGTAATTGGAACCATCGCTTCTATTAATTGGTCGACAGGAAAAAAATATATCAAATTAGAAATTGATCCAAACGGTGCCTCTAATTTCACGCTTGTTGGAATGAATCAGTTACAAAGTGTTCCATTTGCATTGGCAGCAGACCCAGTAGGTCCGGCCGCTGGTGACCTTACAGGTAGTTTTCCGGCACCAACTATTGCTAATGGCGTAGTTACTCTCGCAAAACTAAATCCACTCGTTGTTACAACACTCAATGGTAAATTAAATAGTAGTGATACTGCTGCAATGCTTCAACCGTATGCCAAACAATCAGCATTAACTACTTTATTGTCAAATACTGTAAGTCTATCTGATCTTAATGGAAAAGAAAATACAGTTAATAAATCAACTAGCCAGGTACTTGGTACGAGTGATATTTTATTTCCTACACAAAACGCTGTTAAAACATATGTAGATGCAGCGGTAGCCGGTGTTTCCATTATAGATGGTTCAATCACCGATTCAAAAATTGAAAGTATTAGTGCAGGTAAAATAACGGGCGTTGTCGCTATTGCAAATGGAGGAACAGGTGCTAGTACAATTGCTGCTGCAAAAACAAATTTGGCACTCAATAATGTAGATAATACAACCGATATGAGTAAACCAATTAGTACGCTTACCGGAGCGGCGCTGGATACCAAAGAAAATACAACAAACAAATCTGCGACTACAACACTTGGCACAAGCGATGTTTTATTTCCAACCCAAAACGCCGTTAAAACCTATGTAGATGCAGCTGTGGCTGGTGTTACCATTACGGACGGCTCAATCACCGATTCAAAAATTGTAAGTATTAGTGCTAGTAAGTTAACAGGCGTTGTCGCAGTTGCAAATGGAGGAACAGGTGCTAGTACAATTGCCGCTGCAAAAACAAATTTGGCACTCAATAATGTAGACAACACTTCGGATATCAATAAACCTATCAGTACGCTTACCGGAGCGGCGCTGGATACCAAAGAGAATACAACAAACAAATCTGCGACTACAATACTTGGCACAAGTGATGTTTTATTTCCTACTCAAAACGCCGTTAAAACCTATGTTGACGCTGCTATTGCTAACACAGCTATTGCAGATGCCTCTATTACCGATGCAAAAATAATTAGCCTAAGCGCAAGTAAAATAACGGGTGTAGTTGCTATTGCGAGTGGCGGAACTGGCGCTAGTACAATTGCAGCTGCTAAAACAAATTTTGCACTCAACAATGTAGACAACACTTCGGATATCAATAAACCTATAAGTACACTTACACAGGCTGCGCTTGACTTGAAAGAAAATACCGCTAATAAATCGGTTAGTACCCTACTTGGTACCAGTGATGTTTTATTTCCAACACAAAATGCCGTTAAAACTTATGTAGATGATGCTATTGCTACCACTGCTATATTGGATGCGACTATTACTGATGCAAAAATAATTAGTCTAGCTGCTTCAAAATTAACGGGTGTTGTTCCTGTTGCTAAAGGCGGAACGGGATCGGCAACACTTAGTAGTGGATATGTAAAAGCTGGCGCATCTGTATTTACAACGACTGCTACAATTCCTATCAACGATGTTACTGGTGCTATCAAAAAAGTAAATGGAGTGTCTCCGGATGCCAATGGCGACTTAGTACTCACACTCAGTTTAACTTATACCGGTGTGTATAATGGCGGAAATTTTTCCGTGACAGTACCCACACCTGCAAATAGTAATATCTATATTGTTTCTTCAGATCCCACACCATCAAATAATGGTAGAACATTTATTTATGACGGCGCCGTGTGGAGAGAAATTACGGCCAATCAGGCTTCTACCGATGCACGTTATTTAAGACTAGATGGCGGAACATTAGTGGGCGATTTAACGGTGGCTGCTACAAAAAAAATAACGCTCACCGATCAACCCGCAGCCGGAACAGATGCGGCTAATAAATCTTATGTAGATGCGGCTGTTGCGGGAGCTACCATTGCAGACGGTTCAATAACAAATGCCAAAATAGTGAGTTTGGCAGCCAGTAAATTAACAGGAATAGTTGCCATTGCAAATGGTGGAACGGGTGCAAGCACAGTAGCAGCTGCAAAAACCAATTTAGCACTCAACAATGTAGATAATACTTCGGATGCAAATAAACCCATCAGTACACTTACACAGACTGCGCTGAACGGAAAAGAAAATACTGCTAATAAATCCATCACCACCACACTTGGTACGAGCGATGTTTTATTTCCTACACAAAATGCCGTTAAAACTTATGTGGATGCAGCGGTTGCTGCTACCGCTATTGCCGATGCATCTATAACAGATGCAAAAATCATTAGCCTAAGCGCAAGTAAAATAACAGGTATTGTTGCCATTGCAAATGGTGGAACAGGTGCTAGCACTGCTGCTGCTGCCAAAACCAATTTAGCACTTAATAATGTAGACAATACTTCTGATGTAAATAAACCCATTAGTACGCTTACACAAACGGCACTTAATGCAAAAGAAAATGCAGCAAATAAATCAATTACAACTACACTTGGTACCAGCGATATTTTATTTCCTACGCAAAACGCCGTTAAAACCTATGTAGACGCTGCCATTGCAACCACTGTTATTGCTGATGGTTCCATCACTAATGCAAAAATTATAAGCCTAGCTGCTACTAAATTAACAGGTGTTTTGGCAGTTGCAAATGGTGGAACAGGCGTTGCAACTATTACCGGTATTGTAAAAGGAAACGGAACTAGCGCTGTGACAGCAGCAGTTAATGGAACCGATTTTTCGTTGGTTCGGGAAATAGCGGATGAATTTAGTGCAACGGCTGGACAAACCGTGTTTACACTTACACAAACCAAATCAGCAAATAGTAAAGTTAAAATGTTTGTTAACGGCGTAAGAATAAGCAATACCGCTTATACTTTGGCAGGTATTACACTCACCTATGTACCAGCAAATAATGCGAGTTATGTTTTAACGCTTGCCGATAGAATTCAGTTTGATTATTATTATTAATAGATATTTTATGCGTACACTTATTTTTATTCTAATTGTATTTTTTTGGATAGGCACGGTTGATGCGCAGTTAACAATCAATGGAAAAATTAGTAATGTCCCAACTACCTACGTAAATACAAATGGAAAAGTAGGAACCGGTGAAGGACTTGAAAGAACTGGGAAAAAAACAAAAACATTTGTATGCGGCGACGATATTATTATCAATCACGTAACTACTGATGGTGTTGCACCCGTTGCAAAAACAGTGACCTATAAAACAGTTTTGACTTCCATTAGTGGCTCTAGTAAATGTTGGATCACTTCTAATTTAGGCGCTACAAATGAAGCAGCTAGTGGTACTGATGATACCGAAAATTCGAGTGGTTGGTACTGGCAATTTAACCACAAAAATGGTTTTAAGCATACGGCTACAACAAGAACACCAAGTCATTGGACTAAAACAGTTGCTACGCCTGTTCAGGATTGGCAACCTGCTAACGACCCTTGTACCATTGAACTTGGCGTAGGTTGGAGAATTCCAAATCAAGCGGAGTGGACGGCTGTAAGAAACGCAAATGGTTATTCTAATAATTATTCGTCGGTGTTAAAAATACATGCAGCCGGCTATTTGGCTTATCAAGGTGGCACATTAACAGATAGAGGCTCTGGTCATCATTACTGGTCGAGCGATTATTCGGATGCAACATTTGCGAGAGCCTATGTTGTTTTTCCGCCCAATACTTTCACTATCTCAAATAACAATCAGCTCGCTGGATTTAGCGTGCGCTGCATTAGAGATTAACAAAATTATTTTCTTGCTATCTTAAATGATTTGGTAGCTGTATTAGTAGCAGTAGATGCAGACTTTAAAGTGATCGTTGCTGTGCAAACAACGTTTGTTGCTAAATTAGATATGGTACTCGTGATGGGAACAGATGTGCTAGCAACCAATGGTAATGGAGTACTCGATACCGTAACACCATCTGAATCTCTTTTAACAACAATATCGGTGGTTACGCCAGCAGTGGGCATTTTTGAAGTAACTGTAATTTTTACTTCTTGTGTAGCGCCTAATGCTGCATAAATATTTGCACCCGGATCAATATCATACGTGAAAACAATATTTTCTTCTGCAACAACAGGTGGTGGTGGAGGAGGAGTTGGTGTACCACCGCCGCCAGAACCGCCACTGTCTTTTCCACAAGCTGCGCTTACTAGTATTACAAACAAAGAAAATACGATAAGTCTAAAAGAAAGTTGCTTTAACACGTTCCTGTTATTTATGGGTATCATTAAATATTATCCAAATATCATTAAAATTTACCGAGTTTGTATTTTTTACACATTGTTTTTATACCTGATTTACAGGGAACTAATTTTGCATTAGGAAAGCCCTTTTATGGTGTAGGGTGCCCTATGCGGACGGTTTAACAGCTTATTGGCCTCATCATCATTGATAAAAGTTTCATCGGTGGCGTTCCAGTATAGTTTTCGCTTGGTTTTCATGGCAATAGAATGAACAATACAGGTAGAACATGACCGGTGGCCTACTTCTACGGGTGCAATTGGCTGCTTTCTAGACTTTACACAATCAAGCCAGTTGCCATGGTGCTCGTCACTTCTGTACAGGTTGACCTCATTTTCACCAATCACAGAAGTAATAATACTGTCATTACTAGCTGTTAATGCCTTTTGGCCAGATGCTGCAACTGGGTCACTAGCACTTGCTTTATAAGCCCCCCTGGTAACAAAAATCCATCCTTCGGTACCAATATATTTGATGCCATTAGGAAGACCCGTGCTAATGGTCATTTTTACGCCATTGTCATATAAACCGTAGGTAGTAAAATCGCCCATAACATCCCATAGTCCCGATGTTGGATAAACAGCGGTACCCCAAACTTCTTTGGGTCCCGTATATTCGGTATTCATGGCCCAGTGTGCACAATCGATATGATGGGCGCCCCAATTGGTAATCATGCCGGCGCAATAATTTTCACCACGCATCCAACCAGGTCTGCTATAATCGTTTTGTGGGTGCACCCTTTTTTCGGTGTAGTATACATAAGGTGTTGGTCCTAACCATGCATCGTAATTTAAAGTACTAGGAATAGGCATTTCTGGTTCTACATCTCCACTAGGGTCTTTAGGTAAACCAATAAGTACTTCTTTTAATTTTCCAATGCGTCCATTTCTTACTAACTCTGCGGCGTATCTAAATTGTGTACTTGATCTTTGTTGACTACCAATTTGTAAAATACATCCTTGCTTGTGTACGGCATTGCTTAATTCACGACCCTCCTGAATGGTAAGCGCAGTAGGCTTTTGGAGGTATATGTCTTTTCTGGCCTCGGCAGCTAAAACACCGAGGTAGGCATGTGAATGATCGGGCGTACTAATGAGCACGGCATCAATATCTTTGTTGTTTAATAACTCCTGCGCATCGCCGTAGATTTTTACTCCATCATACGGCTTGCCATATTTTTTAGTGTAATAATCGTTTACAAATTGTTTCCCTTCCTTCAATCTTTTACTATCTACATCACATACCGCCATAATATTTGCATGGTTGTATTTGAGGGTTTCAAACATGTCGTGTTCTCTAGAAATACGCCCAAGACCTATGGCGCCAATATTAATTCTATTGCTAGGCGCATTTGGTCCAAAAACGGCAGCGGGCACAATGGTTGGAAAGCCAACAGTAGCAAGGGTTGCACCAATAGCACCCTTGACAGAAGTTTTCATGAAATCTCTTCTGTTTGGTTTTTTATTTTCAGGCATAGCAATTATTTTTTTTAAGGTAATAATTTATTTGATAGGGATACTTTTTTATTTGAAAAATATTTGATTGAATTGAGTTACTTTTAAGGATAAGACCCTGCATTTATGAACCGCCGTTTGTATCTATTATTTGCATTATGGACTGTTTGTTGTGCGCCATTAATTGCGCAAAAACCAGCCAAGCAAACTCTTCCCAATGTTATTTATATTTACCTCGACGATATGGGTTATGGTGAACTAGGTTCCTATGGTCAGCAAAAAATAAAAACACCCAACCTAGATAAAATGGCCGCCGAGGGCATGCGTTTTACAAGGCATTATTCATCGGCACCGGTGTGTGCACCAGCACGCGCAAGTTTAATGACCGGTAAGCATACGGGTCATTCATATATTAGAGGTAATTATGAATTAGGTGGTTTTGAGGATAGCACAGAAGGTGGCCAAATGCCGTTACCGGAAAATACGTTTACCATTGCCAAACTCATGCAGGACGCGGGTTACACAACAGGCGCGATTGGTAAATGGGGACTAGGTATGCATGATAATACGGGTAACCCTAACCAGCAGGGCTTCGATTATTTTTATGGTTATTACTGTCAAAAGCAGGCGCATAATTTTTATCCAACACATTTATGGGAAAATGGAAAATGGGATAGTTTGCGTAATCCATTTATTTATGTGCATCAAAAATTACCAGCAGGCACTACCGCAGATTCTGCGTTTGAAAAATTTATTGGAACCGATTATGCCATTACTAAAATGGCTCAAAAAACAACTGCATTTATAAGTAATAATAAAGACAAACCATTTTTTTTATACTTACCCTACACAGGTCCGCACGTTTCATTGCAAGCACCCAAAGATGAGGTTGCTAAATACCTAGGACAGTTTCCGGAAGTACCTTATTTAGGTTATAAAGGAGGCTATGCACCTAATAAATATCCACTCGCTACCTATGCCGCTATGATTACGTACATTGACACACAGGTGGGTGAAATATTTAAATTATTAAAAGATTTAAAATTGGATGAAAATACGCTTGTTTTATTTTCGAGTGATAATGGCGCCACTTTTGATGTGGGTGGTGTGCAAACAAATTTTTTTTATAGCGTTGCAGGTTTTAGAGGACGCAAAATGGATTTGTATGAAGGCGGTATTCGCGTTCCATTTATAGCACGTTGGCCATCAAAAATAAAAGCAGGAACAGTTTCTGATTTTCCGTCTGTGCAGTATGATATGATGGCAACACTGGCGCAATTAACACGTCAAAAAGCACCCGTATCGGATGGCATTTCAATATTACCTACTTTATTAGGAAGCCCGCAAACACAGGCTAGACGGGACTTTCTGTATTTTGAGTATCCCGAAAAATCAGGACAAGTAGCGGTAATGGTGGGAGATTGGAAAGGTGTTAAATCGGATCTTAAAAAAAACAAACAAGCGCCTTGGGAAATTTATAATGTAAAAACAGACCCTGGCGAAACTTCCAATGTGGCATTAGCACATCCAGCACTTGTGCAGCAAATGGAATCGATATTAATAGCAAGTCACCGTCATCCGCATATTTCTGATTGGGAATTTATAGATGGAAAATTTCCTGCAAAAAAATAATTGAATTTTGAAAAGAGCATTCATCGTATATCAGTCAATATTTTTTTGTTGCCTGCTTTTTTGGACATGCACTTCTGGAGACAATGATGCAAAAGCGATTCAAGATTCTATTCAGGCAAAAAAAGATTCGATATTACACTGTACTAGTAATATCCCTAACCGGTTTGGTGTTGGCGGAACAGATACATCAAGTATTGTAAAAGGAGTAGCAGATAAAGCGGGGATGGTATTTATAAAAGGCGGCACCTATGCCATGGGAGCATCAGATAAAACAGGTCGTGCCGATGAGTATCCGCAGCACAGTGTAACCGTTTCTAGTTTTTGGATGGACACCACCGAAGTAACCAATGCGCAGTTTGCAAAATTTGTGGCAGCTACTGGTTATGTTACCACCGCCGAAAAAGCACCGGATTGGAATGAAATAAAAAAACAATTACCGCCGGGCACACCAAAGCCTGCGCCTGCATTACTCGTAGCATCATCACTTGTATTTGTAATGTCATCAACGCCGGTAGATATGAACAATCCAGCCTCCTGGTGGGCATGGACAAAAGGGGCCAATTGGAAACATCCCCGCGGGCCTGGATCTAGTATTAAAGGAAAGGAAAATGAGCCCGTAACACAAGTGTCCTATGATGATGCAAATGCTTATGCACGTTGGGCTGGCAAGCGTTTACCTACAGAGGCAGAGTGGGAATTTGCAGCAAGAGGTGGACTCAAAAATCAAACGTTTCCTTGGGGTAGTGAGCCCGTAGAAAAAGGTGTGGCAAAAGCTAATATTTGGCAAGGAACTTTTCCAAACACCAACACTGGCGCAGACGGCTATATGCGCATTGCACCCGTTGCAAAGTATGCGCCTAATGCATACGGCTTATATGATATGAGTGGTAATGTTTGGGAATGGTGTTCCGATTGGTATGATGCCAATTATTATGCAAGTGTTGCAGGACAAAGTTTGCAAAACCCTTTAGGTAGTAATAAAAGTTTTGATCCTGACGAACCAACCATCCCTAAAAAAGTAGTGCGTGGCGGATCATTTTTATGTCATGCCTCATATTGTGCAAGTTACCGTATATCTGCGCGCATGAAAACTGCCACCGACACCGGACTGGAGCACACTGGATTTAGATGTGTGACAGACGCGTCATCTCAAAAAAAATAATAGCATCTTCACTAGTTAGTGTATTATTTTATCAATAACATCATACTGCAATAGTTCTAGCTTTTTCTATTCTGTTTTTTGGTTATATTGAATCAAAATTGCGTATGAAAAAATGGATCGCTTGCTGCTTATTAATTAGCACGCTGCAGTTGCAACTTACTGCACAAACCTACCAGCCCAATTGGGAATCCCTTGATTCTAGGCCTGTTCCATCATGGTTTATGAATGAAAAATTTGGCATATTTATTCATTGGGGTGCGTATAGTGTACCATCATGGGGGCCACAGCATAGTTACTCGGAGTGGTACCAAAACGGTTTGCAAGCAGACAAAGACAATGTGCGCAAAAAATTTCACAAACTGCATTATGGTGATATGTCTTATTATGGATTTGGTCCTATGTTTAAGGCAGACCGTTTTGATCCGGATGCTTGGGCCAAAGTGTTTGAGCAGTCTGGCGCTAAATATATTGTGTTAACGAGCAAGCACCATGATGGTTTTGCCATGTGGCCTAGCAAAGAAGCAGATAAAACCTGGGGCTTTCCATGGAACAGTGTAACAAGTGGTCCTAAAAGAGATTTATTGGGTGATTTATTTAAAGCCGTACGAAAAACAAGTGTGCGTGCCGGTATGTATTATTCACTCTACGAATGGTACAACCCCCTCTATAAATCGGACATCAATAAATACGTAAGCGACCATATGTGGCCACAAATGAAAGACCTCATTAACACCTATCAGCCCGATGTTTTTTGGACAGATGGTGATTGGGATGTGTCGGATGCAAAATGGAAATCGCCGGAATTTTTAGCATGGCTCTATAACGAAAGTCCAGTAAAAGAAAAGATTGTTACTTATGATAGATGGGGTAGTGGTATTCGTTTTCATCATGGTGGCGTATACACACCAGAGTACCAGCCCGATTTAGATTTTGAAGATCATCCATGGGAAGAAAGCAGAGGTATGGGCTATTCTTATGGTTACAATAAAGAAGAAGATATTTGGGATTATAATAGTGCACAATCACTCGTGTTAGCACTGGTAGATAAAGTAAGTAGAGGTGGAAATTTTTTATTGGATATTGGACCTGATGATCATGGAAAAATTCCACCTATTATGCAGGAGCGTTTATTGCAAATTGGTGCTTGGTTACAAGAAAATGGTGAAGCCATTTACAACACCAGACGCTGGATACGCACTTCGCAAGCGTCTGCAAATGATAGTAAAGAAAAAGATTTTTATTTTACGTATAACCTTACTAGCAATGCATTATACGCCATTGCACCCACATTTAATAATAATGGTGAATACGTAATTAAAGACCTTGATTTACCTGCGGGCACGAATATTTCTTTTGTAGCCACCAAAGAAAAATGCAACTGGAAAAAAGTTGGGAATGATATTGTAGTAACCATGCCCGCATATAAACCAGCTATGATAAAAGCGCCGTATGCGTATGCACTTAAAATAGAAAATTTTGGCGCCTTCGCTGCAAAACCTAAAATAGAAATCACGTATCCCAATAGTGCGCAAACACCAACCGTTGCGCTTGTAGCACCAGCAGGCGCTGCCATACATTATACCACCGATGGAACAAATCCAACCTTGTCGTCACCAAAGTATACAAATGCATTTACAACCACAAAAACGACACTTGTTAAAGCACAAATTTTTGACGATAAAAAATTACCTGGTAAAGTAGCAGAAGTAACTGCAAAAGCCTACACCTGGATGCCAGCTGTTAAAATAAGTGGCGCTATGCAACCTGGCGTTACTTACAAATATTTTGAAACAAAAGGCAAGCAAAATTTAGGCGCCCTACCATCGTTAACACCAACAGCAACAGGTGTTACACAAGATATTAGTGTAGCTGTAAAAAAACGCGAATCAGAATTTAGTTTGCTATTTGATGGCTATGTAAAAATTGAAAAAGATGGCATCTATCATTTTACCACCCGCTCCGATGATGGTAGTATTTTATATATCGATGATATTGAAGTAGTAAACAATGATGGCGATCATGGATCGGTAGAAGCAGCCGGAAAAGCAGCATTAAAAAAAGGATACCATACAATTCGAGTGGCCTATTATGATGGAAGTGGCGGTAATGAATTAACGGCAACCATGCAATTAGAAAATGCACCTAAAAATACATTGAACAGTAAACTCATTTGGATAAAAAAATAAAACTATGAAAAAAATAATATCGATTGCCGCTATTTTATTTTTTGCGGCAGCAATTAGTAGTAATGCGCAGGAGCACACAGCAAGTTTAAAATATACCGTACCAGCTGATGCGAAAGTGCGCGAAAAATTAGCGGATTGGAAAAAAATAAAGTTTGGATTACTCATGCACTGGGGTACATACAGCCAGTGGGGCGTGGTAGAAAGTTGGAGCATTTGTCCTGAAGACGAAGGCTGGACGCAGCGCAGGGGGCCTTATTCTGCGGATTGGTATACGTATTTAAAAGCTTATGAAAATTTGCAAACCACTTTTAATCCCGTAAAATTTAATCCAGAACGTTGGGCTGCTGCTGCAAAAGATGCAGGCATGAAATATGTTGTTTTTACCACCAAACATCATGATGGTTTTTGCATGTTTGATTCGAAAGAAACGGATTATAAAATCACCGGATCCCAATCACCATTTGCAAACAATCCAAAAGCAAATGTTGCGAAAGAAGTGTTTAGTGCTTTTAGAAATCAAGGCTTTATGACGGGTGCTTATTTTTCTAAACCCGATTGGAATACCAAAGATTATTGGTGGCGTTATTTTCCACCAAAAGATAGAAACGTTTCTTACGATCCAAAAAAATATCCACAGCGTTGGGAAGATTTTAAAACCTTTACCTACAACCAAATTCAGGAGCTCATGACGGGGTATGGTACCATGGATATTTTATGGCTTGATGGTGGATGGGTTAGACCTAAAAGCAGCATTGATACCACTGTCGAATGGCAAAGAACCATCACGCATAACCAGGATATTGACATGCCTAAAATTGCGGCGATGGCTAGAACCCACCAACCCGGCCTTCTTGTTGTTGACAGAACGGTGCATGGGGAGTATGAAAATTATGTAACGCCAGAGCAACAAGTGCCTGCCACTTATTTGCCATATCCTTGGGAAAGTTGCATTACACTTGGTAATTCTTGGTCCTATGTACCAGGCGATGAGTACAAGTCTTCTCGAAAAGTAATTCATATGCTTACCGATATCATTTCTAAAAACGGCAACCTCTTATTAAACGTGGGCCCTGGGCCGGATGGTGAGTGGGATTCACTTGCTTACAAACGTTTGGAAGCCATTGGAAAATGGATGAAAACCAATGGTGAAGCGGTATACGAGTCGGAAGCCGATCCTAATTTACCACGTCAGGGCAAGTGGGCATTTACCAGAAAAGGCACAACTGTTTACGCTATTTATCAGGTAGCTGAAAATGAAATAGTTGAAAATTCACTTTCGGTTAACCTGCCAGCAGGGGTTAATGTTAAAGGCGTATCGGTGATTGGCGGACCTCAAAAGGTGAAATTCACCCAAAATGGCGGCCAAGTGGTTTTGTTTACCACTGATAAATCTATTGTTAAACAAACCGAAGCCCTTGTATTTAAGTTAGTTACGGAGTAAAAAAGGGGGATTTTACTATGTATATTTTACACTAAGTCAATTTTAACCCCAAAAAGTAAAGATTATGTTAATAGAGTGCTAAAAATTGATAATTTCACTGAATATTTCAATCTAAATAAGGCTCAACTTTAATATGCTAAAATTTAGCTCCGGTCTATTGTAATGATGGGCTGGTCAAAGATTTTTATTTAACCAAAATTCTAAACAATGAGGACAAAAATTCGTTTACTGACACTCCTTGTATTGATGTTTGCGGGCACTACATTATTTGCCCAGGACAAAGCAATATCGGGTGTTGTAAAAGACAACACTGGCGCAGAGCTTTCTGGCGCTACAGTGTCTGTTAAAGGCACTTCAAACAGTGTCATGACAGATGCAAAAGGTAAGTTCACAATCAAGGCAAATGCAAAAGCAACACTTGTTGTTTCTTTTGTGGGTTTCGAAAGCAAAGAAGCTCTGGTTGGCGGTCAAACAACCGTTGACTTTTCTTTATCTCCAGGAACTAGTGCATTAAATGATGTAGTTGTAACTTCTCTTGGTATTTCTAAAAAGCAAAAAGCGTTAGGTTATGCTACAAGCACTATCAGTGCTGAGCAAATCACTGATGCTGGTACACCAAACTTTGCGACTGCCCTTTATGGTAAGGCGCCAGGTGTTCGTATCGCTGCTACACCAGGTGGTGCAACTTCTGCAGTAAACATTAATATCCGTGGTATCAACTCTATCACTGGTAAGAACGATCCTCTAATTATATTAGATGGTATTCCAATCCGTAACGGTGAAGTTAGAAATGACAACTACTGGGCTGACCAACGTTTAAGAGGTAATGGTTTATTGGATCTTCAAACAGAAGATATCGAAAACATCTCTATCTTAAAAGGTGCATCTGCGGCAGCGCTTTATGGTTCTGAAGCTGTAAACGGTGTTGTACTTGTTACAACAAAGCAAGCAAGCAAAAGTAGAAAAGGCTTAGGTGTAGACGTATCTACAAACTACAGTATTGATAAAGTAGCTTTCTTACCAAGATTTCAAAACGTTCGTGGATATGGTATCGCTAATGTAATTAACAATGGCGGTCAAGACGACCTTGGTTTCTTATATCACGACTTAAACGGTGATGGTATCAGAGAAACTAGAAGCTTGGCTAACTATAGCATTAACTTTGGTCCAAGGTTTGATGGTCAACCTATTTTAAACTGGGATAACCGTATCATTCCTTATTCTGCACAACCTAATAACTACGCTAATTTATTCCAAACAGCAACGAACTCAAGCATCAACGTTGCGGTTTCAAAAGCAACTGATAATGCGAGCATTCGTTTCTCTTTAACAAGACAAGCAAACGAAGGTATTAGTATGAATTCTGGTAGTGAAAAAAATACCATGAACTTGAATACAAGTTTCAGATTATCTCCTAAGTTTTCTACCGATGTAATGGTTAACTATATCAACCAAACGATCAACAACCGTCCATACTCTATTGATCGTATGATCAACAATTTCGGCGGTATGATGGGTCGTTTTGATAACGGTGAGTGGTATATGAACAAGGCAGTAACTTCTAAAGGTTACAGATATCGTTTGGGTACAGATCAAAGTGCTACACCTGCTGAAAATATCAGAACTGGTGTTGGCTTCAGAAATGACCTTGCTGACTACGCATACCGTGTACAAATGCACAGGTTGTTAGAGGTGAGTAACCGTGTTATTGCGAGCATGACAAATAACTATGCAATCTTACCTGATTTAAAGCTACGTACGCGTATCGCTACTGACTTTACATCTATGAAAGAGGAAACAAGACAGCCAAATGAAGTTCCTTTAGCGTTTGGTAACTCTGGTTTCTTTGGTTTAGGTCAAACACAAAACACCACATTATATGGTGACGTGTTATTAACCTACACTAAAAAAATCAACAATGATTTAGAAATTAGCGCACTAGGTGGTTATACAGCTACTGATGAAAGTATGTTAAGCATTTCTCGCTCAACAAACGGCGGTTTAAGTACAAGAGATTTATATGATATGGCTGCGTCAATGAACGTACCAAATCAAGGATCTTCTCGTATGGCTATCACCAAAGACGCGTTTATCGGAACATTTAACGCAAACTTTAAAGACTACTGGTTCATGGAAGCTACTGTACGTAGAGACCGTACTTCTACTATGAATCCTAACAATAATAGTTTTGCTTACCCTTCTGTAAACTCAAGCTTTATTTTCTCTGATGCGCTTAAAATGCCATCATGGTTATCATATGGTAAATTACGTGGTTCATGGGGTATCGTGGGTAACTTCCCGGATCCATACTTAGCAAACGTTGCTTACAACCAAAATACTTTAGGTAGCCAAGGTGGTAACCCAGTATTATTTACTAGCATTCCAATGAACTTTGGTAATGACGCCATCAGACCTGAGCAAAAGAAAGAATTTGAATTTGGTTTAGAAACAAGATTGTTCAACAATCGTGTAACTTTTGAGGCGAGCTATTATAATGCATTAGTAGTGGATCAAATTTTACCACTTTCTTTACCAGCAACTTCTGGTGCTACTTCAATTTTAGCTAACGTAGGTACCCTTAGAAATACGGGTATTGAGGTTACTATTAGTGGATTCCCTATCAAAAAAGCAAACTTTAGCTGGGAAACTGGTGTTAACCTAGCTCAAAACCAAAATAGAGTAGAGCAATTAGCGCCAGGTTTAACGGAGTTATTGCATGCTGATTATGATGGTAACGCTGCTCAATTAAAATCTGTTGTTGGTCAACCAATGGGAGATTTTTATGCGCACCCTATTTTGACAAATGCGAAAGGTGAGCAAATTGTAAGACCTGATGGTATCTATGCAATTGATCCAGACAAAATGTACAAAGTGGGTAACGCAATGCCTAAATTAATTGGTGGTTGGTTTAACACTGTTAAGTACAAGAACTTTACTTTAGACGCGATGATCGACTTCCGTTATGGTGGTTATGTAATGCCAACTGGTATTAACTGGATGATTAGCCGTGGTTTATTAGAAGAGAGCTTACAATTTATGGATAAAGAAAGCGGTGGTTTATCTTACTACAAAGACAGAACGTCTGGTAGATATGTACAAACCAATGCAGCTGCTGGTCCTCAGGGTGAGAG
>CANHHX010000010.1 GCA_947461125.1 Bacteroidota bacterium
CAACAAGTGGTAATCATAAACCAAAGTTATTAACCAATGAACGGATTTCACGGAGAATATGAAGCAACGGTCGACGCAAAGGGTCGCTTCCTTATTCCGGGTGGGCTAAAAAAACAGCTACCGGAAGGGGAGGGTCGCTTTATTTTAAGCCGTGGCTTTGAAAAATGTCTCACGTTATATCCGATTGCAAGTTGGGAAAAGATTGTGGCCAAGATTAGCCAATTGAATGATTTCGACCCTAAAGTACGTCAGTTTCGTAGACAGTTTTTGGGTGGTGCAACAGAAATAGAGCTAGACAATGCTGGCCGTATGTTGCTTCCTCCATCACTTCGCGAATTTGCCGGGCTTGCTAAAGACATTGTTTTAGCAGCTGCACTTGACCGTTTCGAGATCTGGGATGCTAGTAAGTACAAACAGCTCTTTGAGGATTTCTCTCCAGAGGCCTTTAGTGAATTGGCCCATGAAGTGATGACCAGTAACGACAAAAAAGATTAAGGATTTATGGAACAAGGACATACCAATCAAGGTTACCATATTCCTGTCCTTTTTCATGAAACCCTAGATGGCTTAAACATTAAGCCGGATGGAATTTATGTCGACTGCACTTTTGGGGGTGGGGGTCATAGCGCAGGTATTTTATCTCAACTCAATGAGAAAGGTAAATTATTTGCATTTGATCAGGACACCGATGCAAAACGCAACGTTATGGATGACGCGCGCGTTGTTTTCATTCCAGAAAACTTTAGTAACCTCCAACGCTTTTTGCGTTTACACAAAGTAACAGGGATTGATGGCATCTTGGCCGATTTAGGCGTAAGTAGTCATCAATTTGATAAAGGTGATCGTGGATTTTCTATTCGCTTTTCTGGTCCGCTAGACATGCGCATGGATCAACGACAAGCTTTATCTGCCGAGGATGTTGTTCGAAATTATACGGCTGCTCAACTACATAAAATATTTGAGCAGTACGGTGAAGTGACCAATTCAAAAACACTTGCAGCACATATTGTTTCTGCGCGTGCACATGTATCGGTGACTACCATCGAACAATTTAAATCGCTGATTGCTCCTGTGGTAAAGGGAAATCCCAATAAGTATTTGGCTCAAGTTTTCCAGGCCTTGCGAATGGAAGTGAACAACGAAATGGGGGTTTTAGAATCAATGCTCAGTCAGGTCCCTGACGTGCTTAACCCTGGTGGCCGCGTGGCTATCATCACTTTTCACTCGATAGAAGACAGGATGGTAAAAAACTTTTTCCGTCAAGGGAGTTTTGTAGAAACACCTAGCCACCCCTTTTTGCCTGATAGCAAAGAAGACGTGTTTAAAGTGATTACAAAAAAGCCGATTACTGCAACCGAAGAAGAGTTAAAAAATAACACAAGAAGTAGAAGTGCCAAATTAAGAATCGCAGAAAAAATTTAAAAGAAAACCGTGAGCGAACAACCATTAAATAATGCTGGTAGCAATAAAAATCCGCTAAAAGGATTATTGAATTATCAGTGGATTGCGAGCAATATTCCTTTCTTTTTATTTCTATCGTTATTGGCCGTGATTTATATCGCAAATGGTCATATGGCCGACCGCGCAATTAGAAGAATTAATACGACTACTAAACAATTAAAAGAGTTACAGTTCGAATACAAGACCATTAAAGGGGAAGTGATGTTTAAGAGTGAAGAGAACCAAGTGATTAAAGCCACCGAACCACTCGGTTTAAAAGTTGCCAAAGAATTACCACAAAGATTACAAGTAGAAAAAACGCCAACTACCACAAAATAATAACTACCCAACCATGGATATCAAAAAAGACATTTTATGGAGAGTTTATTTGAGCTTCATTTTTGTAGTGCTTGTTGCTGCAGCCATTATTGGTAAAGGTTTTTATATCCAACAAGTGCAGGGCAAGTACTGGAGAAGCATGAGTGATAGCCTCCACCAACGTATTGCGGATATTGATTCGGAGCGCGGTACCATTTATTCCGAAGATGGTCAAATGTTAAGTACCAGCGTGCCTCAGTTTGATATTTATATGGATTTCAGGGTAGAGCCGCTTCATGTTAACAATGGTTATTTATTTAGAGAGCATATCGATTCACTGAGTTACTATATGGCAGATTTATTTAAAGATCAATCTGCAGAGGATTATAAGTCTATGTTTGCGCAGGCCTACACAAACAACGAAGGTTACTTCTTACTCAAAAAGAAAATTTCATTTAGAGATTATCAAAAACTTCAAACCTTTCCACTTTTTAAATTAGGTCGTTATAAAAGTGGCATGATTGCGGTAGAAAAATCAATTCGTTTAAATCCTTACAAGTCCTTAGCGTACCGTACCATTGGACTTGCGCGTGATAACAATAAAGTAGGACTAGAATATAGCTACGACAGCGTTTTACGTGGCATTAACGGAAAGCAGTTGGTGCGCACCATTGCCGGTGGCGTAGGCGTTCCATTAGACGCTGATACCTATGAGATTGAACCAGAAAACGGAAAAGATGTAGTAAGTACCATCGATGTATTTATTCAGGAGGTTGCTGAAAATGCGCTTCAAAAAATGATGATCAAAAATGAAGCAGAGCACGGCACTGCTATTGTATTAGAAGTTAAAACAGGAAAAGTAAAAGCCATTGCCAATTTAGGTCGCGGACAAGATGGCAATTATTACGAAAATTACAATTACGCTATTTCTCCATCAGAGCCAGGTTCTACATTTAAGTTAGCTACCATGCTTGCTTTATTAGAAGATAAAAAAGTTGGGCTTAACAACATGGTTAATATTACGGGTGGCAGCTGGCGCGTATTTGGCCAAACCGTTTACGATAGTGAAGACCACGGTTACAACGATGTTACGGTACAGCATTCATTTGAAGTAAGTTCTAATGTGGCGATGGCAAAACTTGCAGTGCAACATTATGGCAATAACCCCATGCAATATATCAACCACCTCAAAAAAATGGGGATGGACAATCCTACTGGTATTGATTTGTCGGGAGAAGGTCGTCCGCTCATTTACAAGCCAGGCCATAAATTATGGGGTCCAACATCGCTTCCATGGATGGCTTTTGGTTACAACTTACTCGTAAGTCCATTACAAACGGCTAACCTGTATAATGCAGTAGCCAATAATGGTAAAATGATGAAGCCTTATTTGGTGTCGGCCATTAAAGAAGAAGGGGTGTTGGTAAGAGAAATTCAACCAAAAGTGATCAACGAAAAAATTTGTAGCGATCAAACTTTAGCGGATTTAAAAACTTGTTTAGAAGGTGTGTGTTTGCATGGTACCGCAACTAGTTTATTTAAAGGATCTCCCTATAAAGTTGCCGGAAAAACAGGAACGGCACTTATTGCCAATGGCAATAAAGGGTACGCCGATAAAATTTATCAGTCATCATTTGCTGGTTATTTCCCTGCCGATAATCCGCAGTACACTTGTATCGTCGTAATTAAAAACAAGCCGCATGCGCCTGTATTTTATGGTGCTGCTGTTGCGGGTCCCGTATTTAAAGAAATTGCAGACCGCTTGTATAGCGCTTCTGTAAAGCAAGCACCTGCCCCAAAAGTAGCACCAAAGCCGGATAGCAATGTGTATGTATACAAAGGTTATAAGAAAGACGTGGCAACAGTTGCTAAAAAATTAAAACTTCCTTTTAAAGATTCTAGTTTGTTTGTTGATGAGTGGGCAACCATTTCCCATGCGCCTGCTGCTGGATTATTAAAAAGTAGTAAAGTAGATACGAAATCTATGCCATCACTAGTAGGGCTTGGTTACAAAGACATGATTTACATCTGTGAATCTAGAGGATTAAAAGTAAACGCACAAGGTAGAGGAAAAGTAGCAGCGCAGTCTATCGAAGCTGGTGCACCCATTGTGAAAGGTCAACAAATTCAAATCACACTCAACTAATAAACGACATGCATATTTTACAAGACATTTTATATAAAGTACACCTGCTAGAAGTTGTGGGTGCCACTGATATAGCGGTGTCTAGTATTGCTATCGATTCACGCAAAGTAATCAAGGGCACTGCCTTTGTTGCCATTAAGGGTGTTGCGCAAGATGGACATGAATATATTTCAAAAGCTATTGAACTAGGTGCTAAGGTAATTGTGTGTGAAAACATGCCAGCTTTACTAACTGAGGGTGTTACGTATATTAAAGTTGCAAACACATCTGAAGCAGTGGCGCATATGGCGCATCAATTTTATGATGCACCTTCTACAAAAATTAAATTGGTAGGTGTTACAGGAACCAATGGTAAAACCACCATTGCTACTTTACTATTTAAATTATTTTCTTCACTAGGGCATACCTGTGGTCTTGTATCTACGGTACAAAATCAAATTGGTGATCAAATTATTCCGTCAACACATACTACGCCTGATGCGGTTAGTTTAAACGAACTATTAAGCACTATGGTAAACGCGGGTTGTAGCCATGTATTTATGGAGTGTAGTAGCCACGCTGTGCACCAACACCGTATTACAGGCCTTGTATTTACGGGTGCATTATTTAGCAATATCACACACGACCACTTAGATTACCATAAAACATTTGAAGCCTACATCGCAGCTAAAAAAGGATTTTTTGATGCGTTACCAGCAACTGCATTTGCCATTACCAATGCAGATGATAAGCGTGGTGAAGTGATGCTTCAAAATACAAAAGCTAAAAAGCTTTGTTACGGATTAAAATCTAGTGCCGACTTTAAAGGTAAAATTTTAGAAAATGCACTTACCGGACTTGTGATGCTTGTAAATGAAATTGAAGTTCATTTTAGATTAATAGGAGAGTTTAATGCCTATAATTTACTAGCCGTATATGGCGCAGCTGTAAACCTTGGTATCGAAAGTAGTGTTGCACTTACCAATTTATCTATGCTAGCTGGTGCAGAAGGCAGATTTGATTATATTATTAGCAACAAGCAAGTGATTGGCATTATTGATTATGCGCACACGCCAGATGCACTAGAAAATGTATTAGCCACTATTAAAAAATTACGCAAAGGATACGAGCAGGTGATTACAGTAGTGGGTTGTGGTGGTGATAGAGATAAAACCAAACGTCCGATCATGGCTCAAACCGCTTGCGATTTAAGTGACAAGGTTATTTTAACATCCGATAATCCACGTACCGAAGATCCAGCACAAATTATTGCGGATATGGAAGCTGGTTTAAACACAGCCGCTAAAAGAAAATACATTTCAATTATTGACAGAAAAGAAGCGATTCAAGCAGCCGTAGAATTTGCAAGGCCAGAAGATATCGTTTTAGTAGCTGGTAAAGGACATGAAAAATACCAAGACATCAATGGTGTAAAACACCCTTTTGATGATAAAGCCATTTTATTAGCATTCTTTAACCACAAAGATTAATAGACCCCCTATGTTATACCAATTATTTACATGGCTCAATCAAGAATTTAACGTACCAGGCGCTGGTATGTTCCAATTTTTGACTTTCAGAATTGCCATGGCGGTTTTATTGTCTTTGATAATTGCAACTGTTTTTGGTAAAAAATTAATTGAGTTTTTACAAAAAAAGCAAATTGGTGAAACCGTTAGAGAGCTTGGTTTACAAGGCGAGCAGCAAAAAAAGGGTACACCAACCATGGGTGGTATCATTATTTTGTTAAGCATATTAATTCCTACCTTATTATTTGCCAACCTCGATAAAGTATATATCCGTTTAATGATTTTATGTACGGTATGGCTTGGCATCATTGGATTTTTAGATGATTATTTTAAAATTAAATCACGCAGAGACGCTCTAAAAAAAGGGGAAGCGTACAAGAAACAAAATAGTGATGGCCTTGCTGGTATTTCAAAAATAATTGGACAAGTAGGGCTAGGTATCATTATTGGGGTATCGCTTTATTTTAGTAACGCAGTAACCGTGGAAAGAGAGATTGTTCCTGCTACAACTGTAAGTACAGGAGTAGTAGCATTACAAAAAGGAGAACACTTAGCCAAAGACTCTAATATTATAGTGCGTAATATTAATGGGGTAGAGCGCCGTTACGTAAAAGTAAAAACGCCTATCACTTCTATTCCGTTTGTTAAAAACCATGAGTTTAATTATAGCAAACTTATTAGTTGGATAGGTCCGGGTGCCGAAAAATATACTTGGATCATTTACATTTTTGTAGTGACGTTTATTATTACTGCGGTGTCTAATGGCGCAAATATTACGGATGGCCTTGATGGGCTCGCCGCTGGTGTAAGTGCTATTATTGGTATGGCGCTTGGGGTATTTATATATGTGAGCGGTAACTATGTACTAGCAGATTATTTAAACGTGATGTACATTCCTAACCTTGGTGAGCTGTCCATTTTTGTGGGCGCTTTTGTAGGGGCATGTATTGGATTTTTATGGTACAATGCCTATCCAGCCCAGGTATTTATGGGTGATACCGGAAGCCTTGCACTTGGTGGTATTATTGCTTCTTTGGCCATTATTGTTAGAAAAGAATTACTCATTCCTATTTTTTGCGGTGTGTTTTTAATTGAATTATTGAGTGTGATGATTCAGGTGAGTTATTTCAAATACACCAAGAAAAAATTTGGCGAAGGGAAGCGTGTGTTTCTAATGAGCCCGCTTCACCATCACTATCAAAAAAAAGGATTTCATGAAAGTAAGATTGCTGTGCGTTTTTGGATTATAACCATTTTATGTGTGGTGCTGGCCATTCTTACTTTAAAAATGAGATAAATATGAAGCATTTTCTAGTGGTACTGGGTAGTGGAGAAAGTGGGGTAGGTGCGGCCATGCTAGGAAAGCAAAAGGGTTACGATGTATTTGTTTCTGATGGAGGAAACATTGCAGCGCGTTACAAAAAAGAGCTCATTGACAACGGTATCGAATTTGAAGAAGGACAACATACTGCTGCGCGCATACTAACGGCTACAGAAGTGATGAAGAGTCCTGGTATTCCCGAAAAAAATGAAATGGTAAAACAAATCAGGGCGAACGGGATACCAGTAATCTCTGAAATTGAACTGGCTTTTAGATTTAAAGGGGACAGTAAAATTGTTGCCATTACGGGTAGCAATGGAAAAAGTACCACCACCGCGCTAATGTATCATATCTGCAAAACCGCAGGACTTGATTGTGCGATGGTTGGAAATATTGGGTACTCTTTTGCAAAACAAATTGCTGAAGCACCCAAGGCCCTATATGTAGCAGAAATCAGTTCTTTCCAATTAGACGATATCAAAACGTTTAGACCCGATGTAAGTGTTTTATTGAACATTTCAGAAGATCATCTAGACAGGTATAATTATCAATTTGAAAATTATATCAAAAGCAAATTTAAAATTATTGAAAACCAAACCAATCAAGACTTTTTCATCTATTGTGCAGATGACGATGTTATAACTAACCATTTATCCTTACTAACCTTTCACCCTAACCCATTACCATTCTCTATGAAACAAGAAATTAAAAAAGGCGGCTACATCAAAGGCGATCAAATGATGCTTAGAATTCAAGAAGAGCGCGTAAGTATGAGCATTTATGATTTTGCATTAAAGGGTAAACACAATCAATACAATACCATGGCAGCAGGCATTGCAGCAACAACCCTTGGCATACGCAAGGAAAAAATTAGAGAAGCGGTGAGTAATTTTCACAGCCTCGAACATCGTATGGAGTTTGTAGCCATGGTGCGTGGCGTTGAGTTTATCAACGACAGTAAAGCAACCAATGTTAATAGTACTTGGTATGCGCTTGAGAGTTTAACCAACCCTACTGTGCTTATTTTGGGAGGTGTAGATAAAGGCAATGATTATGCATTAATTGAAGAGTTGGTAACTGAACGAGTAAAAGCAATTGTTTGTATGGGTACCGATAATAAAAAAATTATCGACGCTTTTAAGGGTAAGGTTGCTGTTATAGAAGAAGCGAATAGCGCTTCTGCTGCGGTACAAACTGCTTTTAAATTAGCGGTAAAAGGTGATACCGTTTTATTAAGCCCGGCTTGTGCAAGTTTTGATTTATTCAAAAATTATGAAGATCGTGGTACACAATTTAAAGACGCTGTAAAAGCATTATAATCATTTCTAATAACGCTCTGCAAACTATCACATGCTCAATCAGAATTCAGATACTTTATTTTCTCAAATCCCTACTGTTGAAGGTGTAAAAACACAGCTTGTTACTAAAACCAGAGGAGATAAATATATCTGGGGGATTGTAGTGCTACTATCACTCATTTCTATTTTGGTGGTATATAGTGCTACTGGATCTCTTGCCTATAAAATGTATAAGGGTAATACCAGTGTGTACTTGTTTAAGCAAATTTCATTTACACTGATTGGGTTAACGATCATTTATTTTTTACACCGTGTTAACTATTCGGTGTTTTCGAAAGTAGCGACCATCTTATATTTTATTTCATTGCCGTTACTTGTATATACTTTATTTTTTGGTGCTCAAATTAATGATGGAAGTAGATGGATTAAACTGCCAATTATCCAACTCACCATTCAAACCTCCGATTTTGCAAAGCTGGCCCTCTTTATGTTCATTTCCCGAACACTGAGTAAAAAACAGGAAGTCATTAAAGATTTTAAAAAAGGATTCTTACCTGTTATTTGGCCAGTACTAGCTACCTGTGCATTAATATTACCAGCTAATTTATCCAATGCATTGTTAACCGGCGCTACCTCACTACTACTTATGTTTATTGGCCGTATTAGCATGAAACATATTTTATTAGTGATTGGTATTGCAATGATTCCTGCCATTATGTTGGTGTCGGCAGCAGTGATTACCTATACCGGTAAGCCAAAGGTAGATTACACCATTCCAATTAGTAAAGTAGAAAAAGAAAAAGTAAAGGATAAAAGTGTTTTTGTTCGTGTGCAAACATGGATAAGTCGTATCCAAGATTTTATATACGCCACCGATGCGCAAACGCCGTATCAAGTACAGCAAGCAAAAATTGCTATTGCCAATGGCGGTGTTTTTGTAGGCCTCGGGCCAGGGAATAGTAGGCAACGAAATTTTTTACCACAAGCCTACAACGATTTTATTTATTCCATCATTATTGAAGAATATGGATTGCTAGGTGGCGCCTTTATGATTTTTATTTACCTCGTTTTTTTATTTAGATGTATTCGAATATTTAGAAGATGTCCATTTGCTTTTGGTGCATTTTTAGCAGTGGGTTTAAGTTTTACACTCGTAATACAAGCCATTGCCAATATGGCGGTGAACGTAAACTTACTTCCAGTAACGGGTGTAACCTTGCCACTAGTGAGTATGGGTGGTAGCTCTTATTTATTTACCTGCTGTGCCATTGGAATTATTTTGAGTGTGGCCCGAAACGTAGAGCAAACAGAAGGAAAAATTGTAGATCCATTTGCAACACCAGTTCCGGTGCCTGCTTCACCATCAAATGTAACTGCGTAAATGAAAATGAAAGCCATAATAGCAGGCGGTGGTACGGGCGGACATATTTTTCCGGCTATTGCCATTGCAGCGGCACTCGAAAAACAAGTGCCAGGTATTGAGCTTTTATTTGTGGGTGCAACAGGAAAAATGGAAATGGAAAAAGTACCTGCAGCAGGCTATAAAATTACCGGTCTTACCATCGCAGGATTTAATAGAACCAATATTTTTAAAAATATTACCCTTCCTTTTAAGTTAATTAAAAGTTTTTTTCAGGTACGCAGTATTCTTTCTTCATTTAAACCTGATTTTGTGGTAGGCGTAGGTGGATACTCTACTTTTCCCGTACTTAAAATGGCGCAGGCAAAGGGGATACCTACCTTTATTCATGAAGCCAATTCTTTTGCAGGCAAGTCCAATCAAATGCTTGCTAAAAACGCAACGGCTATTTTTACGGGCACTGGTGGTATGGAACCATTTTTTCCCACACACAAATTATTTGTGACTGGTAATCCGGTACGAGAAAATATTATCAACGCATCTCATTCCCGTGAAGCGGCTCATCATTTTTTTGGACTCAACCCAAATAAAAAAACAATACTTATTGTAGGGGGTAGCTTAGGGGCCAATTCTATCAATGAAGTAATCTATAATAACTTAGATGGTTTTGCCAGTTTAGATTTACAACTTGTGTGGCAAACAGGTAAAACTAATGCTGCTAAATATGCTAGTGCAGCCACCAATTACAGCAATGTGTGGGTGGGTGCTTTTATTGCAGAAATGGATATGGCGTATGCAGTGGCAGACACGGTAATATCAAGAGCCGGAGCCATGTCTGTGGCTGAAATATGCGTAGCTGCTAAGCCCGCAGTTTTCGTGCCATTTCCATTTGCCGCCGAAGATCATCAAACTGCTAATGCTAATTATTTAGTTACGAATCATGCGGCTTTGTTGGTGTCAGATGCGCAGGCTCCTGCTACACTATTTAGTACCGTTACAAAACTTGCACTTGATACGGCGCAACAACAAACATTTATTAAAAACTTGCAACCACTTGCGATTACAAATGCAGCAGAAGTGGTTGCGACTAAAATACTAGCATCCTTACGTGCATAAATTGGATACCATAAAAAATATTTACTTCATTGGTATTGGAGGCATTGGCATGAGTGCCCTTGCGCGTTATTTTGTAGCTAAGGGATGCGCCGTTTCGGGTTACGATAAAACAAAAACGATTTTAACGGAAGCTTTAACGGAGCTAGGTATTAACATTCATTACGAAGACGACATACGTTTAATAGATAAAAAGGCAGATGTTGTGGTATACACGCCAGCTATTCCGGCATCACATACCGAGCTTACTTATTTTAGAGCCAATGGGTACGAAGTAGTAAAGCGCTCCGATATTTTAGGATGGATTACAGAAGGCACTGTTAATATTTGTGTAGCGGGTACGCATGGGAAAACAACTGTAAGTACCATGATAGCGCACTTGTTAAGAGATACGGGCTATGGTTGCACCGCATTTTTAGGCGGTATTGCTGCCAATTACAATACCAACTTTTGGAGTAGCGATAATAAGGTAGTGGTGGTAGAGGCCGATGAATATGATAGAAGTTTCTTAAAGTTAAATCCATCGGTAGCGGTAATCACTTCTATGGATGCAGATCATTTGGATATTTATAAAACCGCCGAGGCATTTGAAGATGCATTTGTAAGTTTTTCTGAAAAAGTAAAACCAGATGGAATTTTACTTGCTAAAAAAGGCCTAGCGCGTGAAACAAGTTTTGATGCGTCTAAAATAATAACCTACGGTTTAAACGGAAACGGTGCTAGTATTTACGCAAAAGATATAAGGGTTGTAGATGGTGCTTATCATTTTACAGTCGTAGGGCCTAACTGGCAAATAGAGGAGATGGTCTTAACCATGGGTGGGCTGCATAATATTGAAAATGCCCTTGTAGCAGTAGCTGTTGCTATGCATTTGGGTATTGAGCCGCAAAAAATTAAAGCAGCACTTGCAAATTTTGCGGGTGTTAAAAGAAGGTTTGAATACCTGATAAAAACAGAGTCGCAGGTTTTAATTGATGATTATGCGCACCATCCCGCCGAGCTTGCTGCTTTAATAAGTGGCGTACGGAGTTTATATGCTGGCGAAAAATTAACCCTCGTGTTTCAACCTCACTTATTTAGTAGAACTCAGGATTTGTGTGATGGATTTGCAGATAGCTTAAGTGCTGCTGACCAGGTGGTGTTGCTTCCCATTTATCCTGCACGAGAGCTGCCCATGCCAGGTGTTACCTCACAAATGATTATGAATAAAATGACCCATAAAAATGTGGTGTTACTGGAAAAAGAAGCGTTAAGCGCCTGGGTAAAGATGCAAAAGCCTAAGCTTCTAGTTATGGCTGGCGCTGGGGATATTGACGTGCTCATTAGAAATATCAAAACCGAATTATAAAAAAGATACAATGCGAAATTTACCTTGGAAAAAAATTTTAATGCGAACACTCTGGATTATGCTAGGGGTGGCTACCATGGTATTTTTTGTAATGGCCTGGCAGGAAAAGGATAAAAAAACAATCAAAGACATTCAAATACAAATTGCTGGCGAAGAAACCCAACTCTTTATTAATGAAAGAGATATCAAAGAGATGCTTAAAGCAGGGGGGCATATTATTGGTGCTCAAATGTCTTCACTTAATTTAAGTGCAATCGAAAAAACAGTGGCCGGTAATCCTTGGGTAAAAAAAGCAGAAATTTATTATACCAATAAACAGGTACTGCATGTACTGATTGAAGAACGTATTCCAGTAGCCCGCATATTTACCCCAGGAGGTGCATCGTTTTACCTGGATTCTACTGGACTACGATTGCCACTTAGCGATAAAGTAGTAGCGCGTGTACCTATGTTTACCGGCTTTCCATCGGATAGGCCTATTTTATCAAAGCCGGATAGCCAGTTACTTAAAGAAGTGGTTATTCTGGGGAAGTTTTTGAATACCGATTCTTTATGGGGTGCACAAATTGCACAAGTAGACATTACACCACAGGCAATTTTTGAACTCGTGCCCGTTATTGGGGATCATATTATTACCCTTGGAAAACCTACCGATTTAGAGCAAAAGTTTTTGCGCTTGCAAACTTTTTACAAGCAGGCCTGGATGCAAAAAGGCGTGCGTTATTACGAGCGTATTGATATTCGTTACAAAGACCAGGTAGTAGCCATCAAACAAGGTACCGCAAAAGCACAAATTGACTCGGCACAATCGGCCCTTTTAATTCAGGGACTCATGGCCCAGCCTGCACTAGATGCCGCTGCTGCCGCAGATTCGGTGGCCGCAAAAGCATCCGCTGCTGTCGCACAAAAAACAACGACCAAAGTTGTTGACACTGTGAAACAAAAAGCAGTTCTCAAACCGGTTATTAACATAAACAATAAAACGATAATAGCTCCGTTAAACAAACAGGCTAAACAGAATTCAAAAACAACGAAAAAATCGAACAACTAAAACACACCGTTATGCATCACAATGAAGCACCGATCATTGTAGGTCTAGACATTGGAACTACTAAGATTGCCGCCATCGCCGGCCGTAAAAATGAGTTTGGAAAATTAGAAATCTTGGGTTTTGGACGCGCCAATTCGAGTGGCGTTCAGCACGGCCAGGTTTTAAACATTGACCAAACCATCAAAGCCATTCAGCAGGCTTTAGAAAATTGCTACGAAAGTAACCCCGAGTTAGAAGTGAGTGAAGTGTATGTGGGTATTGCAGGTCATCACATTAAAAGCTTGCAAACACGTGGCGATATTGTGAGACAAGACCCGGACACCGAAATTATGCGTTCGGAAATTGAATTCTTAATCAACAATCAGCGTAAAACATTTATTCCTGCGGGGGATCAAATTATTGATGTGATTCCGCAAGATTTCCATGTAGACAATAACCAAAATATTAAAGATCCAGTAGGATACAACGGTGTTAAAGTAGGTGCCAATTTTCATATCATAACAGGAGATAGAAATGCCATCCGTAACATCAACAGAGCGGTAGAAAGAAGTGGACTTAGCACTAAAGATTTGGTGTTACAACCCTTAGCTTCTGCAAGTGCTGTTATGAGCGATATTGACATGGAAGCCGGTGTAGCAATCCTAGATATTGGGGGTGGTACTTCAGATTTAGCTGTTTTTAATGATGGTATTTTAAAGCATACGGCGGTGATTCCGTTTGGGGGTGAAAATATTACACACGATATCCGCATGGGTCTTGGTGTATTAAAAAGCCAAGCAGAAGCATTAAAAATTCAATTTGGTAGCGCCCTTGCTGATGAGGCCCAAGCCAATGCATACATCACGATTCCTGGATTAAAGGGTATGCCAGCTAAAGAAATTAGTGTTAAAAATTTAGCACAAATTATTCAAGCGCGCATGAGTGAGATTTTAGATTTTGTTACCTATCATATTAAGCAAGTAGGGCTTGATACCCGCTTGTTAAATGGTGGTATTATTTTAACGGGTGGTGGCTCTCAATTAAAACACCTGATTCAATTAACGGAATACACAACAGGGTTAAATGCAAGAATTGGTTTACCAAACGAACATTTAGCACCCAATCATATAGAGGAACTTAAGAAGCCAATGTATGCAACTTGCCTTGGTCTTATCTTAAAAGGTTACGCCGATTATGACATGAAACACAAAGAGTTTACCGAAACATTTAAACGTGTGGAAGTACCTCGTGTTTTAAAAGCAGCAACACCAGAACCAGTAGCAGAGCCAGTTGTTGGCGCAGTTACACCGGAGGTGCCTAAGCCAGTTAATGGCGAAGGTCGCGTTAAATTCTGGGAGAAATTTAAAAACAACTTAATCGATTTATTTAAAGAGGAAGATGAACTCTTAAATAAATAAAAACGAACCCTTAACGATACCCATTTCATTCTAACTTTCTAAACTCGTTTATATGATTCACTTCGATCTTCCTAAACAAAAATCTTCTATCATAAAAGTTCTTGGTGTTGGTGGAGGCGGAAGCAACGCAGTTAACTTCATGTTTGATCAAAATATTGAAGGTGTTGATTTCATTATTTGTAACACCGATGCCAAAGCGATTGAGCAAAGTCGCATTCCCAATAAAATTCAGTTAGGGCCACACCTTACACAAGGGTTGGGTGCGGGTGCAAATCCTGAAGTAGGTAAGCTCGCCACCGAAGAATCACTTGAAGAAATCAAGCGCATTTTAGAAGTGAATACTAAAATGGCATTTATTACAGTGGGTATGGGTGGCGGAACCGGCACGGGTGGAGCCCCTATTATTGCGCAAATTTGTAAAGACTTAGGTATTTTAACTGTGGGTATTGTTACAACGCCTTTTGGTTTTGAAGGTCCACGTCGTTTACAACAAGCGCAAGAGGGTATTGATCAATTAAAGCCGCATGTAGATACGCTACTTGTAATTAGCAACGATAAATTACGTATGCAATATGGTAATTTAAAAATGAAAGAAGCATTTGGTAAGGCAGATAATGTGTTAGCAACTGCTGCTAAATGTATCACCGATATTATTAATAGTAGAGGTCATATTATTGTTGACTTTGCAGACGTTTGTACCGTAATGAAAAATGGTGGTGTTGCCATTTTAGGTAAAGCAGAAGTAGAAGGTGAAAACAGAGCACAACTTGCTATCGAAGAAGCCATTGCTTCTCCTTTATTAAATGATAGCGATATTACTGGTGCTAAATGGATTTTAATTAATATCAATAGTGCCGAAGGGGATTATGAGTGCACCATGGATGAATTAGAAATTATCAATAACCACTTACGCATGCAAGCCGGAGAAGATACGGATGTTATTGTTGGGATGGGTTACGATAATACCTTGGATAAAAAAATTGGTATCACACTAGTGGCAACTGGTTTCGAACATAAAGATCCATTTGCTAAAAGTCCAGTGAATACAAAAGCGGTTCCGCAAGAAGAAAAAATTGTAATGACACTGCAAACCGAGCAACCTGCTCAGGCGCCTGTGATTAGTTTTATTGAACCAGAACCAGTTCTTGCTCCTGTTATAGAAGCAGTTCCGCCAACTGTTGAACCAACTCTTGCACCTCTTGTAGAAATGCCTACTATGCAAGCGCTCGTGCAACAATCTTTGCCATTAGAGCAAAACGATCCTTTGATGATGCGTCCAACTTTTTCTGCACCCATTGTAGAAGAGGAAGTGTATGTTGCGCCAGCTGAGCCGTATGTTGCGCCAGTTGAAGCATACGTTGCACCAGTAGAGGATACAGCTCCTGTTGTTGAAGAACGCTTTGTACTTCAATTTGAACTTAGTCCAGAAATTACAGAAGAAGTGGTGTTACCAGAAGTAGAAGCTGAAGTTGTTACACCTCCTGTAACTGCATCAGAAGCCTTACTTCAATTTACCGTTAACGATGCACCAACAGCACCTGCATCCAACACCCCTGCATTTACAGGTACGATTTTAAATAAGCCTACCAATATTTATGCAGATGAAACAGTGGCGGCTGCACCGGTAGTAAGTGTGCAAGAAGTAGCACCAATGCAAGAAGTAATTGTTCAAGAAACGCCTGCACAAGATTTTACCCCTGCACAAGAAGTGGTTATTCCTGTGGCACCAATCGCAGTAGGCATTGCATCATCTGTGGCGTATATCGCACCAAACCCAATGACAGCGCAGCCTGCACCAGCAGCCCCAGTTCAACAATCGTATAGAACATCATTTGGCGAGTCGTTAAATGAATTAGAAGAAGATGCGGAGTTAGGACTTTGCGATATGGAATTAATTGAAAAACCTGAAATGCCTTCTTACAGTCAGGCCACCAATATGGCAGCACCTGCTTCTTTTATAGATGACTCCATGTTTGATGATGCAGAAGAGCAAAAACGTAGAGCCGCAGAGCGCATCCAAAAATTACGCAACTTATCATTTAATATGAGTGGCGGTGGTGCAGAGTCTGGTAGCGAATTTGATAATGTGCCAGCATATGTTAGAAGAAACATGGAACTTTTTGGAAGTACCCTTACTACGGTTGAAGATTTTTATAGTAAGTATACAGTTGGAAAAGACGATAAAGATCAAACACAAATATCAACGCTGAATACCTTTTTACATGGTAAGAAGCCCGATTAATAGCATTTAATTTTGTTTTAGCCTGGTGATTTTAGTTGTAGATCCCAACCTTTTGGTTGGGATCTTTGTTTATACACTATTAAGCTTAATTTACATTTATGGCGCGCGTATTAATAACAGGAGGAACAGGACTTGTAGGAACAGCAGTTAAAAATTTACTCTTACAAAAAGGGTACGAAGTTGTATTACTAACAAGGTCTACTGTGTCTGAAAAGGGCTATGCCCACTGGGATATTAATGCCGGCACTATTGATGCTACTGCCATTGCAGAAGCGGATTATATGATTCACTTAGCGGGTGCTGGCGTTGCTGATAAAAGATGGTCTACATCGCGCAAGCAAGAAATTTTAGAAAGCCGTACCAAAAGTAGCGCACTACTTGTAAAAGCTTTAGCAGAGACTCCCAACAAAGTAAAAGCGGTTATTAGTGCATCGGCCATTGGATGGTATGGGCCCGATAAAAATAGTCATAGTAATAACGCGCATAACAAAGATTTGGTTACAAAAGGTTTTGTAGAAACGGATCCTTCCTATCCCGATTTTTTAGGAACTACCTGTGCTGCATGGGAAGCATCCATTGCACCCGTTACCGTAAATACAAACGGTTTACAAAAAAGGTTGGTTTGCCTTCGCACAGGTATTGTACTTAGTAAAAATGGCGGCGCTTTAAAAGAATTTTTAAAACCGTTGGCTGTAAGAATGGCTGCTGTTTTAGGTAATGGTAAACAAATGATAAGCTGGATAGACATTAGAGATTTAGCAAAAATGTTTGTATACGCACTCGAAAATGAAAGCCTCAGCGGCAGCTACAATGCAGTGGCACCAACACCTGTAAGCAATAAAGTGCTTACACAAACACTCGCAAAAGTACTTTACGGTAAGTTTTACATCACTACCTATGTGCCAAGTTTTGTATTAAAAATAATGCTTGGTGAAATGAGTATTGAAGTGCTTAAAAGCACCACCGTGTCTGCACAAAAAATACAAGACGCCGGTTTTGTGTTTGATTATCCAGAAATTACCAAGAGTTTATCTAGTCTCGATTTATAAGTTTTATCCTCGATGTATAAAATCCCATCAAGGGTTATAAATCTTTTTTACGGTGCAAGAAAAAGCATAACACCCAAATAGCTGTTGTGAGTAGTAGTGATAATGCTATTTGCGATGGCACTTCCGCCAAAGATTTTTCGTAAGCCGTTTTTATATCTTTCCCAAACCTACCTATAAACGCAGGCGCTATAATCATCCGGTCTGAAATTTCAAAAGGTAAAAACCTGCCCAAATCGCCACCTATTTTTTCTGCTTTCATTCTTATGTAGCCGGTGGCGATATTTTCTACAATGAGGTAATAAAACAAAAATATACCCAGTGCGATAAATGCTTTTTTAATAAGATACCCCAGCAAAAAAGCTATCGAAAGTTGTGCAAATGTTTGCAAGAAAAAAAGCCCAATATAGTACGCTTGCTCCCATATTTTACTCGCATCAAATGTGCTTGCATACACACTAAACCCAATGGCAACAAGGGTATAAAGGATGGTGGTAATACCACTAACAATAAGTACATCCATTAGTTTGCTGGCCATAAATTGACCCCTAGTCCAGCCATCAATAACATTTTGCCTTTGTGTTTTGTACTGGTACTCATTGGTTACCAGCATGATCACAAGTATAGAGGGAAGGATTACAAAAAACGATGAAATATACGCTACCGTATGCCAGGTTTCTGGAAATGCAAACGGGTTGCCTAAAAACATTTTAGCAAGCATCTGGGTACCTTTTTGTGTTGTTATGTCTAGGTACACATTATAAAACATGAGGTTGGCAGCAGGGTAGGTAAGTAGCACAATAATAAGCATGGCCCAAAAGGCAGGATACTTTTTTATTTTAAGCCATTCTATTTGAAGTAATGAAAACATAATGTTTGCGTTAGTCGTTGGTTAATTCAAAAAATTTAGTTTCTAAACTTTTCTTTTTGAGTTGTAATTGTTGTAGCGTAATACCTTTATCAAAACAGTATTTATTAATACCGTCTAATTGTGCGGTGCCAATAGGGTAAAATAGTTGCAAGCAATTAGCGTGCTTTTTTATTTTAGAAAAACCACCCATCGTTTCAACAATAGTTTGGAGTGCGTCATTGTTAGATGCGGCAATTTCAACAATATCTTCTTGCGCAAGCACTTCGTCTACGGGCCCTGCTGTTAATAGGGTTCCTTTTTTTAAGATGGCCACATGCGTACATACCTTTTCTACTTCATCTAGTAAATGGCTGGCCATAATAATGGTTTTGCCCGCTGCTGCAAGTGATTGTATGAGGTCTCTAATTTCGGCAATACCTACCGGATCT
The DNA here is from genome assembly GCA_947461125.1 of Bacteroidota bacterium. GTDB lineage: Bacteria > Bacteroidota > Bacteroidia > Chitinophagales > Chitinophagaceae > Sediminibacterium. Next base: position 18,888 of record CANHHX010000010.1, read on the forward strand.
AATCCATTGGTAGGTTCGTCAAACACAAGTACATCCGGGTTTCCAAGTAATGCGGCGCCAATCGCAAGGCGCTGTTTCATACCTAAACTGTAGCTGCTAAATTTGCTTTTTTTGCGTTCTGATAATTTTACAATTTCGAGTACCCTATCAATATCGGCACTATTACCCCTACCACTAATGGCTTGTGTAATTTTTAAATTATCTACCGCCGATAAATAATGATAAAAATTAGGCGTTTCAAGTAAAGAGCCAATTTGTTTTCTGTTATTGGTTTGAGGGGTATTACCAAACCAGCTAAACTTACCCGTATCGGCGTGTAGTACGTCTAAAATAATACTGAGAAGCGTTGTTTTACCACTGCCATTAGGCCCCAGTATGCCAAACACAGCGCCAGCAGGTACTTCAAAACTTACGCCATCAAGCGCAGTGAGTTTACCGTAGTTTTTTGAAACACCGGTAATCGATAAAATTGGATGCATAGAAGAAATTAATTTCTGATGGGTCTACCGCTTTTTAAAACACTTTGAATTCTTTCTAGTGTTTTTTTCTCGCCGCATAGACTTAAAAAAGCTTCACGTTCTAAATCTAGTAAATATTGTTCAGATACTAGACTTTGTTCACTTAGGTCTCCACCGCACATCACATAGGCTAACTTTTTAGCTATCACTGCGTCATGCGCAGTTGCATAACCTGCTTTTTGCATACCATTGATACCTGCTAAAAGTGCACCTAGCGCAGATCTTCCTAGTACTTTTACGTCTTTGCGTATGGTTGGCATGGTGTACCCTTGTGCGTGTAAATCAAGTACGGCCGATTTTGCAGATGCAATGCGGCGTCCTATATTCATCACTATTTGATCCTGTCCTTTTCTAAAAACACCCATCTCAAAAGCTTCTGCAGCAGAGGTGGCTACTTTTGCAGTGGCAATGGATAAGAATCTATTTTTAAGGGTAATGGTTTCTGGTTCTTCATCATGCATTTCATCGCCGGCGCGCAATACAAATTCTTTGGTGCCACCACCGCCTGGAATAAGTCCCACGCCAAGTTCTACAAGTCCAATATAGGTTTCTGCGGCAGCGCACACAACATCGGCATGAAGGCTCATTTCGCAGGCGCCACCAAGCGTTAGCGCGTGTGGCGCAACAGCTACGGGTATACTAGAATAGCGCACACGCATCATGGTGTTTTGGAACATTCTAATGGCCATGTCTAGCTCATCATATTCCTGCTCAATAGCAAGCATAAATATCATACCCACGTTAGCACCCGCACTAAAGTTGGGGCCATCATTCGCAATCACAAGGCCATTAAATTTTTCTTCGGATAATGCGATGGCTTTATTTAATCCTTCGAGTACTTCGCCACCAATACTATTCATTTTGGTATTCCACTCAAAGCCTGCGATACCATCACCAATATCATATAAACGGCAAGCACTGTTTTTCCAAACCAGTTTGTCTGCTTTATTTTTTAATACTAAAAAGGCATCCCCACCTGGAAGTGCTTTATAAGAGCCCGATGCTACATCGTAACAAAGTTTTTTACCGTTTTCTACTTTGTAAAAACTAGTAATGCCATTTGCAAGCATGGTGTCTACCCATGGTGCAACGTCGTGCCCAGCGGCTTTCATGGCAGCTACTGTTTTTGCTACACCTAGTGTGTCCCAACTTTCAAAGGCGCCAATTTCCCAACCAAAACCAGCCATCATAGCGTCGTCTACACGGTAGAGTTCGTCACTAATTTCTGGAATGCGGTGTGAAATATAAGAGAACAAACCATAATGAAATGCTTTGTAAAAATCGCCAGCTTTATCTGGGGACGCTTGTAATAATTGAATTCTTTGTTTTAAATCATCTATTGGTTTTGCAGCCTCTAAGCTTGCAAACTTTGGTTTTTTACGCGCGCTGTATTCGAGTGTTTCTAAATTCAGCGTTAATATTTCTTTTCCAGCTTCCGATTTTATTTTCTTAAAAAACCCTTGTCCTGTTTTATCGCCAAGCCAGTTGTTCGCAAGCATTTTTTCTAACCAAGATGGGATATTAAAAATAGCGCGCGCCTCGTCGTTCGGGCAGTTGTCTGCAACCCCTTTTGCCACCTTAACAAGGGTGTCAATACCCACTACATCGGCGGTTCTAAATGTTGCCGATTTTGGACGTCCAATAATAGGTCCGGTAAGGGCTTCAATTTCATCAATACTGAGGCCTAATTTTCCCATGCTATTAAAAATGAGCATGATGCTAAACACCCCGATACGATTGGCGATAAAGGCAGGCGTGTCTTTACAATGCACCGTTGTTTTACCTAAAAATAAATCACCATATTCCATTAAAAAATCTACGACTTCGGGGCTTGTAAGTGGCGTAGGAATAATTTCTAATAAACGGAGGTAGCGTGGTGGATTAAAAAAGTGAGAACCACAAAAATGTTTTTTAAAATCTTCAGATCTTCCTTCTGCCATTAAATGAATGGGAATACCAGAAGTGTTTGAGGTAACTAGGGTACCTGGCTTTCTGTACTTTTCAATTTTTTCGTACATCATTTGTTTGATGTCGAGTCGCTCTACCACTACTTCAATGATCCAATCTACACCCGCTATATCTTGCAAGTTATCGTCAAAATTTCCAGTCGTAATTTTTTTAGCCGTTGCTTTTGTATACACCGGCGACGGGTTACTTTTTAATGCAGCTTGTAAAGCATCGTTAACAAGTTTATTACGCTCTTGTGGTTTGGTACTTTCTGTGGCTTCTTTTGGAACCATATCAAGTAGTAAAACATTAACACCAATACCTGCAAAATGACATGCAATACGGGAGCCCATCACACCGCTTCCTAAAATGGCAACTTTTTTAATACTACGCTTCATAAAAATGCTTTGCGTAAAATTAGTTAGTTATGCAACTATTTTAATCAAGGGGGCCAATAATTTTTTCAACATACCGGTATTTTGGGCCTTGATGGAGCATATTTACCTTTTAACCATTTTAGACCTAAATTGCCCCTCAATCAGTTATTTTTGTATTCTATGGAAGTTACACCCCAATTAATTGACCAATTGGCCCATTTTTCGAGGCTTTATTTTTCCTACGAGGAGAAGGTTTCGGTGCAGCAAACCATTACAAGAGCCGAAGCGTTTTCCAATGCAACCGGCGCAGATGATCAATATTTTAGAGTACCAACGGTGATAAAAAAATAAAAAACCTATGTCTGAAGCAATTATCAAGTTAGAGGAAATTAAAAAAGATTACTACATGGGTAGTCAGGCTATTACCGTCTTAAAAGGTATTACCCTCGATATTTTTAAAAACGAATACGTGGCTCTAATGGGTCCGTCGGGGAGTGGTAAATCTACCCTCATGAATATACTAGGATGCCTCGATTCTCCAACAGGAGGTAAATATATTTTAAATGGCAAAGACGTAAGTAAAATGCCTGACGATGATTTAGCCGAAGTGCGTAATTCTGAAATTGGATTTGTATTCCAACAATTTAATTTATTACCCCGTTTATCTGCTGCCGAAAACGTAGCCCTTCCATTAATTTATGCAGGCGTGAGTAAAAAAGAACGTATCGAAAGAGCCCTCGAAGCACTTGATAAAGTAGGCCTTGCCGATCGTAGCCACCACAAATCAAACGAGCTTAGTGGAGGTCAAATTCAGCGTGTGGCCATTGCCCGCGCCCTGGTAAACAATCCAGCCATTTTATTGGCCGATGAACCTACGGGTAACCTCGATTCTAAAACATCTGTGGAAGTGATGGAAATATTTGGAAAAATTAGAGCCGCGGGTAATACGGTAGTGCTGGTAACCCACGAAGAAGATATTGCTGCCTATGCCCACCGTGTGGTTCGTTTGCGCGATGGTCTGGTAGAAACAGATATCACTAAATAATCATTTATTTTTTGAACTTTTCGGTCTTTTGTTTGTTAACGAACCAAAGACAGTAATAGCGCTATGGCACAAAAGATATATACCAAAACAGGAGATCTAGGTTTAACCTCATTAATAGGGGGTACAAAAGTGCCCAAAAGCAATTTAAGAATTGAAACTTATGGAACTGTCGATGAACTTAACTCATACATTGGGTTGGTCTCAGATATGTTTGCGCATGACCATACCCGCATTTTATTAAAAGAAGTACAAGACCGTTTATTTACAGTTGGGTCTTCATTAGCATGCGATCCGGATAAAGAGCCGCTTATGAAAATACCGGATTTAAAGGAAGAAGACATTACCTTACTAGAGCGTGAAATAGACGCCATGAATGAAGTACTGGTGCCTATGAAATCATTTATTATTCCGGGTGGGGATGTGGCTGTTTCTCATGCGCACGTTGCTAGATGTATTTGCAGAAGAGCAGAAAGAGGTTGCGTAAATCTTATCGAAAACGAATTATTTGTAGACCCTCTTGTTATTAAATACCTAAACCGTTTATCGGATTATTTATTTACGTTGGCCCGCTTTATTTCGCATACCAATGGTGCGCAGGAACTAGCCTGGAAGCCGCGCGTATAAGTTTTATATCATTTTATTGGGCTTCTACGATGTGTCCATCCTTCATATGAATGACACGATCACTCATTTTTGCGAGTGCTTCATTGTGCGTTACAATTAAAAATGTTTGCCCCATTGTTTTTTGCAAATGCAAAAAAAGTTCGTGCAATTCTTGCGCATGTTTGCTATCTAAATTTCCGGTAGGCTCATCTGCAAAAACAATGTCTGGATTGTTAATGAGCGCTCTTGCTACTGCCACTCTTTGTTGTTCTCCACCTGATAGTTCCAAAGGTTTATGTGATGCTCTATCTTGTAATCCTAATATCTTTAAAAGTTCAAGCGCCCTTGCTTCCAATTCATTTTTATTCGTGCCGGCAATCCATCCTGGAATACACACATTTTCGAGTGCTGTAAATTCCGGTAACAGGTGGTGAAATTGAAACACAAAACCAATATGTTGGTTTCTAAATTTTGCGAGTTCCTTTTCATTTAAAGTGTCTATGCGCTGGTTATTGATCCAAATTTCTCCCGAATTGGCTTTGTCTAAACTGCCTAAAATATGGAGTAAAGTGCTTTTCCCTGCCCCCGATGAGCCTACAATACTTACAATTTCCCCCTTATTTACAAAAATATCTACGCCTTTTAGCACGTGCAGGCCGTTGTAATTGCGGGTAATATTTGATGCTTTTAGCATGGATATGAGTGTGTTATACAGGGTTAAAGGCCTTAATGTTACTACAAACCTACATTAGTAAGGGTTAAATTTAGCGAATATTAATAATTTGTTTACAGCTAGTGGGCAACTCCAATTTGGTTATTTGAAAGATACGGCTACATTTGCAAAAATATTAAACACTGCATTATGTTTTGGACATTAGAATTAGCCAGTTATTTAGAAGAGGCTCCTTGGCCTGCTACTAAGGACGAATTGATCGATTATTCTATCCGTAGCGGTGCGCCTATCGAAGTAGTTGAGAACCTTCAGGAATTAGAAGAAGAAGGTGACGTATACGAAAGTATCGAAGACATTTGGCCAGACTATCCAAGTCAGGAAGACTTTATGTTTAACGAAGACGAATACTAGAACGTAGCCCATGATTCTTGATGAGCTTACGCAACTAAATAAATATGTAAAGGTCCACCCAAGATTTGAGGTGGCCTTTGCTTATATATTAGATACCAATTTTGATACGATGCCAGAAGGCAAGTATGAAGTGGATGGTAAAAATATAATTGCGATTATTGCAGATGGGCCTGGTGTTCCAATTTTAGAATCTTGCGCCAGTTTTGAATGTCATAACACCTATATAGACATTCAAGTTTGTTTGAGTGGCATCGAAACAGTAGGTTGGAAATCACGCAGCACTTGTTTAGAACCAAGAGGTGAATACGATGCAAAAAACGATGTCTTATTTTTTGAAGACGCACCCGATCATTTCTTTAAACTACACGCCGGTCAATTTGGAATATACTTTCCAGACGACGTACATGCACCTATGATTGGTGAAGGGAAAATTAGAAAACTAATCTTAAAAGTTAAAGTAGACTAAACTAGCTTTTCTTAAACGTCAGTTTAAAATAAAGCAGTATCAGTGATAATAGCATCACAATGGCGTTTGCGGCTATAACCGGCCCACTGCCCGTGCTAATGCCATAATAGAGCCATATAATGGTGCTTAGTACTACAATGAGTATCATATAAATACTCAAATCACCTACACTCTTTGTTTTATAAGCCTGCCAAACCTGTGGCATAAAAGTAATGGCACTTAAAAAGGCGCCGATATAACCAATGATTTCGTTCATAAATTTTGTTGATGCTGTGTCGTTATAAATGTGTGCTGCGCATTATTCTTGAATCCCTAATTTTTGCATCACTTCGTTGCTTACACCTGTCATTGAAAAACCTCCATCGTGGAATAGGTTTTGCATGGTAACCATACGGGTAAGATCAGAAAATAAAGTAACACAGTAATTCGCACAATCTTCGGCAGTTGCATTCCCTAATGGTGCAATCGCATTTGAATAATCGTAGAAATCACCAAAGCCTTTAATGCCAGTGCCCGCAGTGGTTTTAGTAGCCGATTGAGAAACGGTATTGATACGCACTTTTTTTTCTAGGCCATAATGGTAACCAAAACTACGCGCGATAGATTCAAGCATTGCTTTAATGTCGGCCATATCGGTATAAAAAGGGAAGGTTCTTTGTGCAGCCATGTAAGAAAGTGCAACAACGCTGCCCCACTCATTAATCGCATCTAATTTTTTTGCTACCGCTAACATTTTGTGAAATGACATCGCAGAAACGTCGATGCCTTTCATAAAATAATCGTAGTTAGATTCGGTGTACGGAACATTTTTTCTGATGTTTACGCTCATACCAATGGAGTGAAGTACAAAATCAATTTTACCACCTAGGACTTCTTGCGACTCGGTAAATAATTTTGTTAAATCTTCGATACTAGTAGCATCGGCAGGGATAATTTTTGAATTTGTAGCCTCTGCTAATTTATTGATCTCACCCATACGCATAGCAATAGGGGCGTTGGTTAATACAAATGTGGCGCCTTCTTCGTGTGCTTTTTCAGCTACTTTCCAGGCAATAGAATTGGCATCTAATGCACCTGTGATAATACCTCTTTTTCCTTTTAATAAGTTGTAAGCCATAGTTTGTTGTTTACGTATGGTAAAAGTAAATAAAATAGATTAAATGACCCTTATTCTTCCACCATTTCTGTGGCAGTCGCAATAGCAGCCGGGGTAGGCTTCTCGCCACTGAGCATTTGAGCAATGGCGTTAATGCGCTCATTTTTACTGAGGCGTTTGATATGTGTTGCAATACTATTTTCTTTGGCCTGCTTGTACACAAAAAAGTGTGCGTTGGCTTTACCTGCAATTTGCGGTTGGTGTGTGATGCAAATAATTTGTCTATTAGCGGCAAGCCCCTGCATAATAATACCCACTTGCTTGGCTGCTTCTCCAGAAATACCCGTGTCTATTTCATCAAAAATAAGCGTAGGTAAATTAACCGATGTGGCCACTAGTGATTTAATACAAAGCATGAGTCTACTTAATTCTCCCCCACTTGCTACTTTTTTAATGGATTCGTATTTGCCACTTTTGTTGGCGTCAAATAAAAACTCAATTTGATCGCTACCGCTGGCGTTTAGGTTCGTATTTGTAATACTCACTTGTATACTAGCATTGGGCATGCCCACTTGTGCCAGTAATGTGTTTACAGATTTTTGTAAAGGAGCCGCCTGCGATTTACGCGCCGCAGAAATTTTTGTTGCAATTTCAGTAGCCGCTGCAAGTGTTTCTTTTTCTTCCTTGGTATGCGCTGCAATAGCGTCATCAATATTTTGAACGGCTAATAATTTTTCCGCTAATGAGGCCCAAATATCTAAGAGTTCCTGCGTAGTAGTAACGCCATGTTTTTTTAAGAGCTTAAAGCCAGCAGCCATACGCTCATTAATCGTATGTAGTCTTTCTTCGTTGGTAGAAATGGTATTTTCTAAACGCGAAAGTTCTGAGGCAATATCTTGAAGTTCTATATGGGTAACTTGTAAACGGTTTATTAGTTCCGAAACCCCCTCATGCACGCTGGTAAAGGGTTGTAGCTGTTGGAGCATTTGCTTAACCACGCTCACCACCGGTGTTTCGGAGTAGGCGAGGGCATGACTGGTGCCAGCAAGCGCCGTTTTAATGCCTTCGGCGTTGTTTAGAAGCACGAGCTCCTGCTCCATCAGTTCTAGTTCGTTGGTTTGAAGTTGTAACGCTTCAAATTCATCTAATAAAAACTGATTGTAATCGGCTTCTTTGGTAAACGCTTCTTTTTGTGCAAGCAGCGCTGCTAATTTTTTTTGTGCCGATAAATATGCTTGGTAACTATTTGTAAAAGATTGTAATAAATTTTCGTTACCTGCAAGTGCATCAATAACGGTGCGCTGAAAATCGGTACTACCTAGTTCGAGTGTATCAAATTGTTGGTGCAAATCTACCAGTAAAGACGCAACACCACGCAGTGTTTGTAAACTTGCAGGGGTATCATTAATAAAAGCGCGTGATTTACCGTTTGGCGCAATTTCTCTACGCAGCACTAGTTCCGAATGGTCGGTGTCCATGTCATCTTCTAGTGATTGTAAATAGGTAGTAACGGCTTTGTTATTGGTGATAGAAAAGTAACCTTCTATAAAACATTTTTTGTCTTTGCTTACAAGACTGCTGCTATCGGCGCGCTCTCCTAAAATTAAACTAAGGGCACCCATCAAAATACTTTTACCCGCACCTGTTTCGCCGGTAATAATACTCAGCTTATCAGAGAAATCAATTTCGATTTCATCAATGATGGCATAGTTTTTTATGTGGAGCTTTGTAAGCATAGTTCTAATCTGCTGCAATTTAGGTAAAACAAACTATTTGCAGCGCGCAATACCCGCTTTGGCGCGCTGGTCCAACGAGTTTTTGTAGCTATGTTCTTCCATGGCTAAACACTGCTCGTAAAAAGCAATAGCTTCCTGTTTTTGACCGCGCTTTTCTAGTATTTGGCCTGCTTGTAGCGCTGCCCTTGCCGCAAAATATGCTGTTTGGTTGGCGCCCAATTGAATGGTTTGTTTGTAAAAAGAGAGGGCTTCTGTTTCATTACCGAGGTCTTCATAAATGCGGCCAATACGGTATACATATTCTAGTTTATCTGCGGGGCTTGTAAACTGTTGTTGTTTGCCTTGTAAGAGTGCTAGTGCATCTTTGGTGTAACCACCATCAGTTAGCAGTCTTGCCCTAAGTAGCAAGGGGTTAGGCCAAACACCCAACTTGGCTTCTTTTAATGCTTGTTTGTCTGCGTCCGTGTCAGTGCCGCCGCGCAAAAAAATTTGCTTGCGCGCCGCCTCGGCGGCGCGCAAATCGCCCTTCAAAAAATTTGCCCAGCTCAGTTTTTGAAGCGCGTCTTTAATGTAAAAATTGCCTTTAAATTGTTCGGTGTATTTGGTCAATAGCGGCGTGGCACCGTCCAAATCTAACGCATATAGTTTTGCACAACCCAGTTCAAAATCCCAAAAGGGTAGGGCTAAATAATCGGCACTTTTATTTCTGTTTTCAATAATGCTTTTGGTGGTGGCACTGGCTTTGTGGTTAAGTGCTAAGTTAGCGGCGGTCCAGGCGTGCAAATGATTGTTAACGAGGTCTAGTTTTTTATCTTGTATAAATGCGAGTGCGGCGTCTTTTTCATTTTGTAAATGAAAAAGCAGGTACGGATAAATAAAATGAGATTCGGGGCTAAATAATTTGGCCCACACATCGGTGCCGTTGGCAAAATTAGCTACCATTTTCATGCCCTCTTTTTGCGATCCGCGCATGCCAAGTAAATTCGTTAACCACTGATAGCCCTTTGGCACCGTGCCCACAATACCGTGTAGTGCGCCATAGAGTAAATCGTCACCGGTAAAAGCGGGAAACTTTTTGTGGTTTTCCTCCGAAAGCAGGAAGGACCTTCTAATATCCCATCCAGCGTCCCAGAAGTGCCCAAATTTCAACGATACCATGGCGCGGTGGATATATACATTGCTGAGGCAGTAATTGTAAAGCGCTGTGTTTTTAGGCCCTTCTTCAAGCGCTTTAATATTTCGTTCAAAATTTTTAAACCTTGCTTTATAATCGGCTGGATTTTCTAGTAAAAACAAAACATAAAAATCGGTGTAGGCATCCAGTAAAACAGGCACTAAATTTTGCGGATTTTGCTCCTTTGCTTTTGCAATAAGTGCAGTAGCCGGCGCAATTTTTAATTTATTAACTTCCTGGTAAGCCTGAATGCAAGTGGCATTAAAATCATACACTTTTTGCGCGCAAATATGGTTCGAAAATAAAAGCCCCACAAAAAACAATCCCCATAAAAGTGCGCGCTCAAAAAGTAGCTTTCTAAAAAGTACAGGACCCAAAACGGTATCTCCAAAAAGGAGCCTCGTAAATAATATTTCTGCACTGCGCTGTTTCATGTCTTGTATGAATATACCAAAAATAAGAAAGGGTAGCTGTTATAGCTACCCTTTCTTAAAATATTATACCGGTTACGGATTATTTTTTGTCTGAACCATCTAGGTTAGCGTCCACTAAAATACGACCGCAGTTTTCGCACACAATGATTTTTTTGTGTAAACGAATTTCTGATTGACGTTGAGGTGGAATAGAGTTAAAGCAACCACCACAAGCATCTCTGTCAACAGCAACAACGGCTAAACCATTGCGGTAGCTGTTACGGATACGGTCGTAGCTGTACATTAAACGCTCGTCGATATGGCTACGCGCAGATGCACTATTTTTATTTAATTCTGTTTCTTCTTTTTCGGTATCAGCGATGATTTTTTCTAATTCACTTTTTTTGTGGTTTAGAACACCCTCTTTTGAAGCTACTGCTTTTTTAGCAAGGTCTAATCCCTTGATTTTTTCAGTTAGTTCTTCGTTCGCATCTCTGATGTGTTTTTCACACAATTTGATTTCTAGTTGTTGGTCTTCAATTTCTTTATTGATGGCTTCAAACTCACGGTTGTTTTTTACGTTCTCGCTTTGTTTTTCGTATTTAGCAATAAGCGCTTCGCTGTCTTTCACCATCGATTTTTTTCCTTCGATGAATTCAGAAATACCGTTGATTTCTTCTTCGATACGTGTTTGACGTGCATTTAAACCAGTGATCTCGTCTTCAAGGTCACTTACTTCCATTGGAAGTTCACCTTTTAAAACTTGAATTTCATCTAGCTTGCTATCTATCTTTTGAAGTTGAAGAAGGTTTTTTAATTTGTCTTCTACAGAGAAATCTTTAACTGATGCCATACTATAGGATTCTTTTGAAGTTTAATATTTGTGGAACCGGGTCCTGCGCCTTACATGAAATACGCAACCGGATTGGTTTTTGTATCTGATTTAAGGACGGCAAAGGTAGGGAATTTAGGTTGTAAAAGTTCAACTAAAAGCTCCACCGTGTATTGTTCGCTTTCAAAGTGCCCAATATCGGCTAGTAAAAGCTGTCCGTTGGCATCAAAATAGTCGTGGTATTTAAGGTCAGAAGTGACAAATGCGTCTACCCCCATTTCTAGTGCTTTTTGAGTCAAAAAGGCCCCAGAACCACCACAAATGGCTATTTTTTGAAGCTTTTTGCCTAAAAATGGGCTATGTTTAATAGTAGGAATTTTAAATATATGAGCCAAATTTTGTAAAAAATCAGCCTCAGTTACGGGTGCTGATAAATGCCCTATAATTCCTGCGCCAATACCTGGTCCGGCCCCTGGTTTTGGGTCCAAAATCTCAACCTGACTGAGCCCTATTTTTTGGGCTATTTTACCGTTCACCCCACCAATCACATTATCGAGGTTGGTATGTATGGCATAAATGGCAATATCATGTTTGATGGCAGTAATTACCGCCTTTTCTATATAGGTAGTGCCGTTTATTTTTTTCAGACCACTAAATAGGATGGGGTGGTGCGCTACCACCATGTTGCAACCTTTTGCCACCGCTTCCAGTATTACAGCTTCTGTTGCGTCTAGGGTGCAAAGCACACCGTTGCAAGTCATAGCTGTGGTTCCGGTGAGAAGTCCGCAGTTGTCATAAGCCTCTTGTAAATGAAGGGGTGCTATATTTTCTAAATGGTCAACTATTTCTTTTACTTGCATGTTTGTTATTTGCGTTCCGCTAAATTACCTTCATTCTATAATTAATCCGATGTCTGCAACCGATTTTCTTTTTTTAGATGGTCATTTGATCCGCCAAGATAAGGCCAACCTATCGGTTAACAACCGTTCTTTCCGCTATGGTGATGGTTGTTTTGAAACCATTCGGGTCGTGAACGGACAAATTAAACTGGCGCCCCTTCATGTTGAAAGACTTTTTACCAGCATCGACACGCTAAAATTTAACAAGCCCTCATACATGAATGCGGAGTGGCTTGAAAAAAATATTTTAGAAGTGGTCCATAAAAACGGACACCAAAAATTAGCACGTGTTAGGGTCATGATTTTTAGGGGCGATGGTGGACTCTATGATCCAGAAAATCATTTTCCGCACCACCTCATTCAAAGTTTTAAATTGGGAGAAGCTACACAGGAGCTAAATCAAAACGGACTCACGATCGGTATTTATAAGGAGGCAAAAAAAACCAGCGACTTTTTTTCGATGCTTAAATCCAATAATTACCTGCCCTACGTTATGGCTGCACTTTGGGCCAAAGAAAATAATTTAAACGATGCTATACTTTTAAATCATTCGGATAATATTGCTGATACCACCATTGCTAATGTATTTATTATCAAAGACGGTATCATTAAAACACCTGCTATTTCAGAAGGCCCTGTTGCTGGTGTCATGCGCCGCCACCTCATTAAAACACTTCGTGAACATCATTATGAAGTGCAAGAGACAACCGTATCTGTTTCTGATGTATTAGAAGCTTCGGAAGTGTTTTTAACAAGCGCCATCCATGGTATTAAATGGGTCAAGCAAATAGACAATAGCCACTACAACAATTCGCTGATACCGGTGTTATACAAGGAGTTTATACAAACTTTATGAAGCCAGTAGTATCTATCATGTGGTTTAGAAGAGACCTCCGTTTGCACGACAATGCAGCGCTCTTTCATGCCTTACAAGCTGCCAGCCAATCTGGCGGCGGTCCTGTTTTACCCATTTTTATTTTTGATAAACAAATATTAGATAAGCTCGACGACAAATCAGATAAGCGTGTTGTATTTATTCATAACGCATTACAAAAAATGCACGAACAGTTATTGGCGTTGGGCAGTGGACTTACCGTTTTGTATAGCACACCACAAGAGGCGTTTAAAAATTTATTAGCAACATATGCCGTTGCGCATGTTTTTACCAATCATGATTATGAACCTTATGCAGTAGAGCGCGATAATGCTATTGAGCAGTTACTTGCTGCGCAAAAAATAGGATGCTCTACTTTTAAAGACCATGTTGTTTTTGAAAAATACGAAGTGGTTAAAGACGATGGAAAACCTTACACGGTATTTACGCCCTATTCTCGCAAATGGAAAGCTTATTTAGCCAATAACCCCGTAAAGGTTTTTGACACAAAAAAGTATTCAAAAAATTATTTGCAGTATACGGCTCCGGCCCTGCCATCGCTGGATTCTATGGGTTTTACCGGATCGGCGGCCACTAGTTTTCCTGCTGGCATCCTCGATGTAAATATTGTAAAAAAATATACCGACAACCGTAACTTTCCTGCCATCGAAAACAGCACTTCAAAAATGGGTGTGCATCTTAGGTTTGGAACGGTGAGTGTGCGTGAAATTTTATTACAAGCGCTACCCTTAAACGAAACCTATGTTAACGAAATTATTTGGCGTGATTTTTATCAGGCTATATTATTTCATTTTCCAAAAGTAGGTAAGGGAGAATCGTTTAAAAAAGAATACGATTTTATCAAGTGGCGCAACAACGAAAAAGAGTTTGAGCACTGGTGCAACGGCACAACCGGTTATCCAATTGTAGACGCTGGCATGCGTGAATTAAACGCAACAGGTTTTATGCATAACCGCGTGCGTATGATTACGGCTTCGTTTTTGTGCAAGCACTTATTAATAGATTGGCGCTGGGGTGAAGCTTATTTTGCGCAAAAATTACTAGACTTTGACCTAGCATCCAACAATGGTGGATGGCAGTGGGCGAGTAGTAGTGGTTGTGATGCAGCACCTTATTTTAGGGTGTTTAATCCAACACTACAAACCGAAAAGTTTGACAAGAACCTTGTGTACATAAAAAAATGGATACCAGAACTTAATGAGTTAAGGTATCCAAATCCTATTGTTGTGCATGAAGTGGCGCGTAAGCGGGTTTTAGAAACCTATGCAGAAGCGCTCAAATCAAAATAAATATTCTTTTAGAATATTCTATTCAAATAATAATCTCTTAGATAAAACTAATGAGTTCTACATCAAAAATAAGTGTGCTATTGGCTCCAATTTGCGCACTCACCTGACGGTCTCCATATCCTAAATGTGGTGGAATAAAAAAGCGCCATTTGCTGCCAGTAGGCATTAACTGTAAACCTTCGGTCCAACCTTTAATCACCATATTTAATGGAAAAGAAGCGGGCTGCCCTCTTTGTACCGAGCTATCAAAAATAGTACCATCAATAAGGGTGCCATGGTAATGACAGGTTACTTCGTTGTGTGCTAATGGTTTTTCGCCGGTGCCTGCTGTTAATACTTCGTACTGCAAACCAGAATCTAAGGTTGTTACTTCTGGTCTAGTTTTATTTTGGTCTAAGAAATCTTGACCTGCTTTTAAATTTGCTGCTGCTTTTTCTGCTTTCATTTGTGCTAATTGATCGGCTACTCCCATGGTTATTAAATTTTATTAATCGTTTGCGTATGAAGAAACCGGTTCGCAGGTGCAAACTAAATTTCTATCTCCGTGTGTGTTGTTAATTCTTGCTACCGTTGGCCAAAACTTATTGAGTTTAACATAAGGTAATGGAAACGCAGCAGTTTCTCTAGAATAGCTGTAGTTCCATGTTTCGGCACATACCACGCCCTGCGTGTGCGGTGCATTTTTTAATGGATTGTTAAGCTTGTCTATTTTACCTGTTTCAATTTCATTTATTTCATGGTAAATGGCAATCATGGCATCACAAAAACGGTCTAGCTCTGCTTTATCTTCACTCTCTGTAGGTTCAATCATGATGGTGCCTGCAACCGGGAAACTCATGGTAGGTGCATGGAAACCATAATCAATTAAACGCTTCGCAACGTCTTCTGCTTCTACACCCGCTGTTTGTTTAAATGGTCGTAAGTCTACAATAAATTCATGCGCACAAGTACCGTTTTTACCAGCGTATAAAATAGAATAATATTTTTCTAAACGCGTTTTCATGTAGTTCGCATTTAATATCGCATACGCCGTTGCGTCTTTGATACCCTGTGCGCCTAACATTTTAATGTATGCGTAGCTAATGAGTAAAATACTTGCAGAACCATACTGCGCAGCACTTACAGCGTGCTCAGGATCACCCGTTTGGTGATGACCTGGTAAGAAAGGCGCTAATTTATCATTCACACAAATAGGGCCCATGCCAGGTCCACCACCACCGTGTGGGATGGCAAATGTTTTGTGTAAGTTTAAGTGACATACATCGGCGCCAATCATACCAGGGCTGGTTAAACCAACCTGTGCATTCATGTTAGCACCATCCATGTACACCATGCCTCCGTTTGTATGGATAAGGTCACAAATGTCTTTGATGGTTTCTTCAAACACACCATGTGTAGAAGGGTAGGTAACCATCAGTCCACCAAGGGTGTCTTTGTATTGTGCTGCTTTTTCTTGCAAATCGTTCATGTCAATATTACCCGCCTCATCACATTTCACTACCACTACTTTAAAGCCGGCCATAACAGCACTTGCAGGGTTGGTACCGTGTGCACTAATTGGGATAAGTACAATATTGCGGTGCTCGTTTTTATTTGCTTTATGGTAAGCTCTAATGGTTAATAGTCCAGCGTACTCACCTTGCGCACCACTATTGGGTTGTAAGCTACAAGCGGTAAAGCCTGTTGCTTGACATAAATAATGCGATAACTCTTTTAAAATTTGTTGGTACCCTTCTGTTTGATTGGTTGGCACAAATGGATGTAGTCCACCAAACGCCGGCCAGCTTACTGGCATCATTTCGGTGGCTGCATTTAATTTCATGGTACAGCTACCAAGTGAAATCATAGATGTATTTAAAGACAGGTCTTTATTTTCTAATGATTTAATATAACGCATCATCTGACTTTCGGAGTGATGCGTATTAAATACAGGGTGCGTTAAATAATCGGTGGTTCTTTGTAACCCCTGTGGAATATGACTTGCAGCGCTTTCAATAGAGGCAGCTGTTAAAGTAGTAGCCGCTTTACCCATCGTGGTTGCAAACACAGCAAGGATAGCATTTGCATCTGCAACACTTGTTGTTTCGTCTATGCTAATAATTACTTTTTCATCGGCAGCATAAAAGAAATTGATGCCTGCTTTTTCCGCGTTTACTTTTAAGCTCGCAGCATCAACACCACTTACTGTAATGGTGTCAAAGAAAAATTTATTTTGCTGCGATAGTCCCATGGCGTTTAAACCGTTTGCAATAGCAGATGCTAATTGGTGCACACGTGATGCAATATTTTTTAAACCCTTAGGTCCATGATACACCGCATACATAGCAGCCATATTGGCAAGTAATGCTTGCGCGGTACAAATATTAGAAGTTGCTTTTTCTCTTTTAATGTGCTGCTCTCTTGTTTGAAGCGCCATGCGTAATGCACGGTTACCTTGTGCATCAATACTTACGCCAATTAAACGGCCTGGCATACCTCTTTTAAAATCGTCTTTGGTAGCAAAAAAGGCAGCATGTGGTCCACCAAATCCCATAGGAACACCAAAACGTTGTGCGCTACCAAGTGCAATATCTGCACCAAGCTCACCCGGAGGGGTAAGTAGGGTAAGTGCTAGTAAGTCGGTGGCTACAATAACGAGGCCATCCACTGCGTGCACCTTATCAATAAAGGCACGTTGGTCTTCTACGCCACCATTGCTGTTTGGATATTGAAGCATCGCGCCAAAATAAGTTTCATCGATAGCAGCGGTTAAAAAATCTCCTACTACAATTTCAATACCAATAGGCTCAGCGCGTGTAACGAGTACATCCCTTGTTTGCTTGAAAATATTTTTATCTACAAATAATTTTGGTTTTGTAGCAACATCCGATTTATTGATGTGGTGAAAAGCAAGCGCCATTGCTTCTGCAGCAGCTGTTGCTTCATCTAGTAAAGAGGCGTTGGCAATAGGAAGTCCGGTAAGGTCTGTTACCATGGTTTGAAAGTTGAGTAAACTTTCTAAACGGCCTTGCGCAATTTCTGCTTGGTAGGGTGTGTACTGTGTGTACCATCCTGGATTTTCAAAAATATTTCTCAAAATAACACTTGGTGTAATAGTGCCATAATAGCCCTGACCAATGTAATTTTTATACACTTTATTTTTAGCAGCAACAGTTTGCAAACTGGTTAGGTATTCAAACTCCGAAATAGGAGCTGGGATATCCAACAAATGATTGATTTTAATCGAAGCAGGGATTGTTTTGTCAATTAACTGATCTAAACTGCTAGCACCAATCACATCTAACATGGTTTTGGTGTCTGCTGCATTAGGGCCAATATGACGACCCGAAAACTCCTGTGCTTGTTGTTCAAATAAGTTTGCCATAAACTAAATTATAAATCGTGTAGTAAAAGTTGTCCTTAATGGCCGCAAAGGTACGGGCACAAGCCCTCAAATTGGAGCTTTTGTGGAACCCGTTGATAAACTGTGGATGAATTTCTGCACAAATCGTCCTAATCTTGTAGTATGAACGAGATTTCACTTGAAAACTGGGAAAAAACAGCTGCCGACCACGAGAAAAAGTACAAGCAGTTCCTCCAAAAGCCGGATAAAAAGCAGCTCTTAAAGGTCCTTCCCGACCTTCATGATGAAGCCTTTGAAAAAATAGACTGTTTAAACTGTGCGGCCTGTTGTAAAAACTATTCACCCCGTTTTAAAGGACCCGATATTAAACGCATTAGCAAGCATGTGGGTATGCGTGAAACGGAGTTTATTGATAAGTACTTGGTCATGGATAATGATGGGGATTATGTCGCCAATACAAAACCATGTCCATTTTTAGGGTCTGATAATTTTTGTAGTATTTACGACAAACGTCCTTCCGATTGTGAACGTTTCCCCTACACCGATGAAGACGTTTTTTTTAAACGCCCTGCCATCACCTTAAAAAATGTTACTTTTTGTCCAGCCGTGTTTCATGTATTTGAAAGACTGATCGAAAAAAAGTAAGCTTACTTGGTAACGTGTAAAATAAATTTTTCCTCAAAATAAGGTTCTGCAAACAAGCGGTACACCGGAATCATTTTTGGTCTTAACAAGCTTTCAAAAATTTCTTGTGCGAGGTCGCCACCTTTCAAACAAATAAGTCCATTTGGAATTTCTTGTTTGTGTCCCTTTTTTAATAGGGGACCTGCCCACTGCCACAAATCTTTTAAGGGAGCAACGGCTCTCGAAACGGCAAAGTCAAATTTTCTATTTTTTATTTCTTCGGCACGGCAGTGCTGGGTGGTTACATTGGTGAGTCCAACGCCCTCAGCAACGGCTTCTACCACTTTTAATTTTTTAGCAATACTATCTACCAAATGAAACTTTACTTCTGGAAAAAATATAGCCAGCGGAATGCCCGGAAACCCGCCACCACAGCCAATATCAATCACTTCGGTGCCCGGTTCAAAATTAGCCATTGCCGCAATACTAAGGGAGTGGAGTACATGGTGTAAATAAATACTTTCTATGTCTTTACGGGACACCACATTGATTTTACTATTCCAGTCTTTGTATAGTTCCTCTAACCCTGCAAATTGAGCCGTTTGCTTTGGGGTAAAGTCGCTAAAATACTTTTCAATTAATCCCAATTTTTCCGGGGTGCTTTCCATATGGCGGGTAGGGTAAATAGGTAATAAAAAAACATAAAAATATCAAACACAATAAACAGCGGCCAAAGGTCTAATTCGTTTAATTTTTTCATGCCTTTATAAAATACATAGGCCTGAATTAAAAAACGAACACCAAATACGGCAAGGCTGATCCACCAGCTATAAAAAATAATAGAAACAATAAGTAGTGGATACAATAAAAATTGCGAACTGCTATAAAGGCCTAGTAGAAATTTATGGTTGGGCTTGTAATAACGGCTCGTGGTATAGTGTCTGTACTTTTGTGCCATCCATTCGTTCCACGTGGATTTTGGTTCACTTAGCGTATGGGTATCTGGATCAATGCAAACCGCTGTATTACGCGCTGTTGCTACCTGATTGATAAATAAATCATCATCACCACTGGGTACTTGATTGATAGAAGAGAATCCTTTGTTGCGTAAAAAAACTTGTTTTTTGTAGCTCAAATTTCTGCCCACACCCATGTAGGGGTTACCGCTTAGGGCATAGGTTAAATATTGAAGTGCGGTGTGGAATGTTTCAAAACGAATCAGTTTATTTAAAAAACCTGGCTTTTTTCGGTAAGCGCCATAGCCTAGTACAATTTCAATATTGTCTGTATATGCAGCTTGCATTTTTTTAATCCAGTGCTCGGTAGCTGGCACGCAGTCTGCATCTGTAAGTAGTACAATTTCATATTTCGCACTTTTAATACCCATCGATAGCGGAAACTTTTTACCGGCAATCATTTTTGCTTCCTGGGTGAGTAAAACGTGGTTGATATTTTTAAATGCTTTTTTAAATTCATCAATTAAGTATTTGGTATCATCAGTAGAGTTGTCATTTACGAGTACTACTTCAAAACTGCTTTTATAATCCTGCACTAAAACAGCAGGCATCGTTTGCACTAGATTGTGCGCTTCATCTCTTGCACAAATCACCACCGACACCGCATGTTCCATTTCCTCCCTGGGCGTCACCTGTTTGTGAAAAGCAAGTCTAATAAAAAAGTAGAGGTAATAAAAGAGTTGAATGGCTACTACCGAACAAAAAATATAGAAAATTAGGGTCCAAATGATGGGAGCTACGTTCATGAGCGCAAAAATAGTGGTTTTGTGCTACTTTTGTGGCCATGGCTGCACTAACCTTCCAACTTCAAAATACGGCTACCGGCACGGGTGCAAGAGCCGGTGTAATGCAAACCGATCATGGAGAAATTCTTACCCCCATTTTTATGCCCGTGGGCACTGTGGGAACCGTTAAAGCGGTAACGCAGCAGCAGCTTTCACTAGAAGTACAAGCTCAAATTATTTTAGGGAATACCTATCATTTATACCTTCGCCCGGGTACCGAAGTACTCGAAGCAGCAGGAGGTCTTCATAGGTTTAATGGATGGCAAAAACCCATCTTAACAGATAGCGGGGGCTACCAAGTTTTTTCATTGGCAGCCAACCGAAAAATTACAGAAGAAGGTGTGGTGTTCCAGTCTCATATCGATGGCAGTAAGCACCTTTTTACACCCGAGTCGGTAATGGATATTCAGCGAAGTATTGGTGCCGATATTATTATGGCTTTTGACGAATGTCCGCCCTATCCAAGCGAGTATTCTTATGCAAAAAAAAGTATGGAACTTACGCACCGTTGGTTAGAACGTTGCATCAAAAGACTTGCCGAAACCCCCGATAAATATGGGTATACACAAAATTTATTTCCAATTATACAAGGCAGCACTTTTAAAGATTTACGTATTGCCTCATCAGAATTTATAGCTTCTACCAATTGTGTCGGTAACGCCATTGGTGGATTAAGTGTAGGGGAGCCAGAAGAAATGATGTACGAATACACATCGCTTTGTACTGACAATTTACCTACTAACAAGCCCCGTTACTTAATGGGTGTTGGAACGCCTTGGAACCTACTAGAATGTATAGATAGAGGGGTTGATATGTTTGACTGTGTAATGCCTACCCGCAATGGCCGAAACGGAATGCTTTTTACATCAGAAGGGGTGATTAATATCAAAAATAAAAAGTGGGCGTCTGATTTTTCTCCAATAGATACGGGCATTCCATGTCATTCTAGTAATTATTATTCGAAAGCTTATTTACGCCATTTGTTTGTAGCAGATGAAATATTAGGGCTTCAAATTGCAAGTATTCATAACTTGGCTTTTTACTTGTGGCTGGTGGGAGAGGCTAGAAAGCAAATTCTAGATAATAATTTTGCTACTTGGAAAGCACAAATGCTGCCCATTTTAAAGCAGCGTTTATAATATATTGTAGGTACATGAAAAAACTTGACTGGTACATACTAAAAAAATTCCTCTCCACTTTTTTCTTTGCAATTTTTTTATTTGCAGTGATTGCCATCGTTATTGATGTAAGTGAAAAAACAGATGATTTTGTGCGTTCTGGTTTGGGTGCAAAAGATATTATTACCAGTTATTATTTTGGATTTATTCCGCATATTATTGCATTATTACTTCCACTTTTTGTTTTTTTAGCTGTTATTTTTTTTACGTCTAAAATGGCTGGAAACTCCGAAATCATTGCTATTTTGGCCAGTGGAACTTCATACAACAGATGGCTTCGCCCTTACTTTGTAGGTGGTGTAATGCTAGCAATGGTGCTATGGTTTGCCAACCAATACGTAGTGCCCAAAGCCAATCAAATTAGAGGCAGTTTTGAAGCAACTTACATTGATAAAAACAGTTCTTATAACGCACTTGTTGGTACCAACTCCAATATTTATTTGCGCATCGATTCATTTACCTATGCAGGAATCTATGCCTACGATACTGCCGCAAAAAGAGGGGGTCCATTTTTTGCATACACGTTAAAAAATAATAAGCTGGTGCGTAATATTAGAGCCGATCAAATTACCTGGGATACGGCTTCTAAAAAATGGAAACTTGAATTTATTATTGATCGAAAAGTATTGCCCCTCCAAGAAAATGTTGCTTATACCACCCAGCAAATCATGGCATTTAACTTTGGTCCGCTCGATTTAAGTAGAGATAAATACACCAAAGACAAATTAACCACATCCGAACTTAACCGCTTTATTGAGCTCGAAAAATTAAGGGGTTCCGAAGGCCTGAATGCACTTAAAGTAGAGCGGTATAGACGCGATGCTACTTGCGTAACGGTATTGCTTTTAACGATTATTGGAGCCATTGTGGGAGGCCGAAAAGTACGTGGGGGGAGTGGTATGCACCTAGCCGTGGGCTTTATTATTGCCGCATTATTTATTATCACAGACCGTTTTTCTACCATTTTTGCCACAAAAGGCAATTTGCCTCCCCTAATTGCCGCTTGGATACCCAATTTTATCTTCCTTTTTGTGATATTTTACCTCTATAAGAAGGCTCCTAAATAGGAAACGTTAAAATGCCTTAACATATAAAACTTCTTCCATTTTCTTTTGTTATCCAAAGCTAGTTGTGCTTACCTTTACGCACGATTTTTTTTAATACAATGTAGTTATGGAAATTCTGAAAGAAAAGTTTAGGTCGAAGGCAGAAGCCGCAGGCCTTGAAATCAAAGAAATTATAAAAACCCACGGGGCAAAAAAAGTGGGCGAAGTAACACTTGCACAAGTATACCAAGGTATGCGCGGTATTACCGGGCTCGTTACAGAAACTTCTTTACTAGATGCACAAGAGGGTATCAGGTTTAGAGGCTACTCAATTCCAGAATTGCAAGCAAGTTTACCAAAAGCACCCGGTGGTGGAGAACCATTACCAGAAGGATTATTTCATTTAATGTTATTAGGTGAACTTCCAACACAACAAGACGCAGAAAGAATCACTAATATTTGGCAACGCAGAAGTCATGTGCCCACGCATGTGTTTGCTACCATCGATGCGCTTCCTATTAACACGCACCCAATGACTATGTTTGTTACGGGTGTGATGGCACTTCAAACCGAAAGTAATTTTGCAAAAGCATACGCTACTGGCATCAATAAAAAAGACTATTGGAGTCCAGTATTTGAAGACACCATGGATTTAATTGCACGTCTTCCGCGCATTGCTGCATACATCTATCGACGTAAGTATAAAAACAACGAACATATTCATCCAAACGGCCTACTAGACTGGGCTGGTAACCTTGCACACATGATGGGTTACAACGATGAAAGCTTTAAAGAACTCATGCGTTTATATATGACCATCCATGCCGATCATGAAGGTGGTAACGTATCTGCGCACACCACACACTTAGTAGGTTCTGCACTCAGCGATCCTTATTTAAGTTATGCTGCTGGTATGAATGGTTTAGCGGGTCCATTGCATGGCCTTGCCAATCAGGAAGTGATCAAATGGATTTTTGAAATGCAAGAATCACTGGGTACCAACGCGCCAACTTCGGAGCAAATTTCAAATTATGTTCAAGCCACGCTAAGTTCAGGAAAAGTAGTGCCTGGTTATGGTCATGCGGTACTTCGTAAAACGGATCCTCGTTTTACAGCGCAAATGGAATTTGGTAAAAAACACATGCCAGATGATAAATTGGTAAATACGGTTTGGAATATTTATGAAACCGTTCCACCAATTTTACAATCACTTGGTAAAGTAAAAAATCCTTGGCCAAACGTTGATGCACATTCTGGTGCATTACTTGTTCATTATGGCATGGTAGAATATGAATTTTACACCGTGCTATTTGCCGTGAGTAGAGCGCTTGGTGTACTTTCTAGTCTTTGTTGGGACCGCGCATTAGGCTTCCCGCTTGAAAGACCAAAATCTGTTACCACAGACTCGGTGAAGCAGTGGTTAGAAGGTAAAGCAGAAATTTGGGAAGGATAATATAACTTACATTTTAGCGTAGGGGAATTAGCTCAGTTGGTAGAGCGCTTGCATGGCATGCAAGAGGTCAGCGGTTCGACCCCGCTATTCTCCACAGACATTACTATAAAAAAGAAGGGCACCACAAATGTGGTGCCCTTCTTTTTTACCGGTATATGATTTTATTTTACAACAAGTACAATTCCTTGTTTCACAATTCTATTGCCTAATATATCTATACCTGCAACGGTTACGAGATAAGGTGCTGGTGGTAATGGATTGCCATTATAAGTACCATCCCATTTGTCTGTTAGGCTATTGGTAATAAACACTTGTCTATTATTATTATCCTGAACTCTAAAGTATTCAAGAATTTTAATTTCAATATACTCTGGCTTGTACTTATCATTAACACCATCGTTGTTTGGAGAGAATCCGGTTGCTAGGTAAATATCTGGCTTATTAAATGCCCACACTTCCTGCTTATCGGTGTTTACACATCCTGCCGAATCAACAATGGTAATGTTATACGTTAACTTATCTTCGATTATACTGAATTTTGGATTTTTGATTTTCGTATCCGTAAGTCCAGTGAAAGGCAACCAGGTATAGCTTCTACCATTCCCAACAGCATTCATTTGTCCAATTACGCGCTTCACCGTTTGAATTCTTGGATATACTTGGTTGGCACGAGGAATTTTAATCGTCATGTTTATGGTTGTATCATCCGTTAAGAATGGACAGCTGGCACTATATGCGGTTAGCTTTATTTTATAGGCGCCATATTGGTTAAATATGTTTTGTGGGTTTGTTAGGGTAGAAGTATTTCCATTATCAAAGTTCCAACTAAACCTCACCACAGAGTCTGGCAAAAATTGTGTAAAGCTTTTGTTGTTAAAGAGCACTGGGAATCCTTGACAGCTGTCTTGCGTTACAAAACTTGCGACAGGATTTCCATATACCATTAATTTTTTCGTTAAAGTATCTGCTACACAACTGCTATCACTTTCTACAATTAATTGAAGTGATTTAGGTCCAGCTGTTTTATAAGTATACGATGGAACGGTACTTGTATTTCTAATGATGGTGGTGTCTCCAAAATTCCAAGTATACTTTGTTAGCTTGGTACTAGCATGGCCAAATACAGAGTTATTAAGTGCAATAGATGGCTTGGTCATACAGGTATCCTTGATTATAAACGATGCTGTTGGTTTGCCATAATTGATTACTGTTTTTGAAACGGTATCAGAGTTACATCCCTTCATATCAGTAACAGCATGACGAACGGTGTAAGTACCGCTATTTGAAAATTGGAATCTCATTCCCGGTGTTGATCCGAGGGTTCTATTTAGTTCTTTAATTTGCCAATAATTATCTCTTATTCTAAATAATGAACGGGTAGTGTCAAGTCCATTAAGGATAAGGCTTCCTTTACATGCGTCGAGCGTATCAAGGCTAAATGCAGCATTTACTTTGTTTAGCGTAAGTTTTGCTATTGGAACGTTTAGCATACCACAACTGTTGCTAAGTCTGGCTGCATAATACCCAGTATCATTGATGATAAATTTGTTGATACTAAAGTCTTTGGTATTGGATCCTAGTATTTGTTCTCCATCTTTAAACCAAGAGAACATGAGCGTATCATCATTATTTGCAAAATCTTTGAGTGAAAGTTTAGTATCTGTTTCATAACAGATGGTGTCACTTACTAATTTTTGTGTAGACCAGGCAATATTTTTCATGATTAAATTACCAGGAACTGCAAAAGTTGTACCACATCTGTTCGAAATATGAACTGAATAAGTAGCTACATCTTGGTTCCCAAACTTTCTAATTCTTAAAGTATCGGATTCGCGTCCAACAAAAGGTAGTTCATTCTTATACCATTGGAAGCTATTAGGGAGAAGAGAAAATACGGTTGGCTTTAAAACTATTTCTGTGTTTTCGCAAACCTTGTAATTGATGGGTAATGGCACAGTAACAACCGGCTTTTCAGCAATTTTAAGTTCGGCTTCATTAGAAAATGTTATGCCACATGCGTTCGTGATTCTTAATTTATAATTTCCACCATTTACCTTTTGAACGTTATCAAATGTAATTGATTTATTAACTGCATTTAAAATAGGATCTTGGTTAAAAAACCATTGGTAGCCTACTTTTTCATTAGGCCTAAGTTTTACGTCAACATTATAATTGAGTTGCGTACCCGTACATAAAATTTGATTCACTATATTACCAGTAATAACAGGCTTGGTATTAACACTCACAACTTGCGTAGCAGTGTCTTTACATCCATAAATACTATTTGCAAATAAATATACATTGAAATCATTGGCGAAATCGTAGCTGTGGCTTACCTGAGATTGTTTGCTTGTTACACCATTTCCAAAATCCCATGTTAGATCTACCAATGAGTTATCACTAATCAATACATTAGGCTTAAATATAAATGAATTATTGTCTAGACATTGTATTGGTGGTGTTCCCACTAGTGCAATATCAATTTTTGGTGTTGGTCTAACTTGTAATAATGCAGTTTGGCTCATTACATCACCACATGCAGAGCTTAATTTTACACTGTAAACACCTCTATTGCTCATGACGGTATTTGCTATCAATAATGTTGGTTGATTCGCGCCCGATAAAGCAGCACCGTCTTTGAACCATTGGTAAGTAAATCCTATTTGATCGGCGTTAGAGGTTACAACTTTATTGGTCCAGTCTAAATTTTCACAAATAGTACCCTCCACTGGATGTGTTTGAATAACAGGCAGATTGGTAATGCCTAAATTAAATAAATCAATGATTGCAGTTCCACAATTGTTGGTAGCCAAAATTGAATATTTACCACTATTTGATTTTGTTACATTCAGTAATTGAACTTTATTGGTTTTTGCAGAACTAGAAACGATATCAATACCATTTAATTTCCACTGATACCTAGAACTTAAATCGGCACCCTTTAAATTGCTAGAAAGGTCAGCTTCAAAATCAGATCCAACGCAAACTATTTTGTCTGCAATGCTTTCTTTTAGCTTTACTTTTTCGTTAACAACAACTTGGAATGTGCTACTTGTTGCTGCTAGCCCACAACTATTTGTTACCACCGATTTATAAGATCCTATATCGGTAACTGAAATTTTAGAAAATATGAGTTGATTGCTAATTTGACTAGGCATTAGAACTTCATTCTTAAACCATTTATAGTTTAATCGGTTATCATCCGATGTGGCACCAACAGTAATAATATTTTCAATATCTGCACAAGAAGTAATAGAAGTTGGTTGTAGTGTAATAACAGGGTTGCCAATAAGTGACAATCGTGCAGATGTTGAAAGGGTGGTTCCACAACTACTGCTAACCCTAACCGCATATAATCCTTGATCTGCATTAGTTATGTTTTGTAGTTGCAGCTGTTGCGATATGGCATTATTTGAAATAGCAGTACCATCTTTAATCCATTGATAAAATAATGGAATTTGATTGGTATTTTTTACAATTACATTATTTGTAAAGTTCCCGCCTTCACAAACCAATCCAACAACGGGTTGCGTTGTAATTTCTGGTGCGGCATTTACACTTACACTAAATAAGTTAAGTGTTGAAGTACCACAATTATTATTGGTTATAATGCTATACTTCCCCTCTCTTGATTTATTTATATTTAAAATACTCAATGAATTGGTTCTGGCAGAAACATCTGCTAAATCAATCTCATTTAATCGCCATTGGTAAGTGGTGCTTATAGTTGCGCCACTTATAAAAGGACTAATGTCGACGTTTAAATTGTTGCCTGAGCATAATAATTTGTCTTCAATGGTTTCATTTAAACGTACTTTGTCATTTACAACCACTGCAAAATTATTGGAAGAAATACTTAGATTACAAGCATTGGTTACTACAGCTTTGTAAGTGCCTGCATCTGTGGTTGCAATGTTTCTAAAAACTAATTGCGCATTGATTTCGTTAGCAATGAGATTGCCATTTTTGAACCAACTATATGTTAAGTTGTTTTGTTCAGGATTTGCTGCAATAGAAACGATACTTTGTAATCCCGCACAAATATTTACCGCAGCTGGTTGCTGCGTAATTGAAGGTGCGCTAGTTATCACTGTTAGTTTTCCTATACCTGATTGTTTTAGGCCACAAGCATTGGTTGACCTTAATGAATATAAAGCTGCATCAGATAATTGTATATTGGATAAGCTTAATTGTTCGTCACTCGCAATGCCTGTTCCCGTATAGATGGCATTATTTTTTAGCCATTGGAAACTAAACGGTGTTCCAGCGCTAGTCGTTTGCACTTTTGCAATAAAGTTTGCTGAACCTTCTAGACATGCAGTAATAGAATTTGGCGATTGGGTAAATTGAGGAACATCAATTACATTAATAACCAATGTTTTTGATGCGGTACCACAGCTGTTTGAAGCCTTAATGGTAAGGTCTCCTTGATTGGTTTTATCAACGCCTGCAAAATTGATTTGTAGCGCGGATTGGCCAGGAAGAGTAACACCATTTTGTTCCCAACTAATTATATTATTACTGTTTGCAAGGTCTGATACCGATGCATTTAATTGAAGTGCCGTGTTTATACAAATGCCTGATTCAATGGAAGGCGATGTTACAACTGAATTAATGGTTGGTATGTCATTAGCAGTTACAAATACTTTGTCACTTATCGTTTCACCAATACTATTTATTAATTTAACAAAATATCGACCCGCATCACTTGCTTTAAATTTAGCAATATTTAAAACTGGGCCTGTTGCATTAGGGACTACTACTTCTGTGGTATTAAGGTCTAGTTGGTAATACCACTGATACAATGGACTCGAATTATCATTTGAAATAGCATTGACAGTTAATTGTAATGATTTGTCAATACACGCCCTTGTTGCAACTGGTTGTGCAATGATAGAAGGTACATCATGTACTTTAACGGTGACGATATTACTCTGTGTAAATCCACAGGAATTGCTCACGTTAACGAAGTATCTTCCTGAGTCGCTAATAACGGTGCTTCTAATTTCACTGTAGTTGGGGTCATTTCTGCCAATGATTGTTGTTGAAGGCATTTTATACCATTGGTAGCTAAGTGGAGGGGTAGGACTTGACCCGGTTACATAGGTATATGAAGCTGATACAGAAAGTTCTAACGGTTTACCTTTTTCGATAACTACATTTGACGGTAAATCTTTATCAATTGTTGGTGTTCTATTGATCCTGATTTTATTATTATTATTACCTAGAAGATAAGCAACCATCGAGGTACATCCATTGGCTGTTGCGGTTAGTGTCACCTCATACTCCCCAGTGCTTATAAATTTGTGTAATAGATTTGGAACAGTACTGGTTGTACCATCTGAAACATTCCATAAATAGGAAACACCTGCAGTAGGTGTTGTTGTGTTTACAAACGTATATTCTGCATTATTTAAACAGCTATTAAGCGATTTCCCGCCCGCTGTAAAACTTGGATTTGGCTTTTCCTGGTATGTTACATTCACTTTTGCAGATTCCCCATTTAAATCACATTGCGCATTAGTGAGTTTTAAATAATAGGTTCCTGCATTGGCTGCACTCATGGAGCTAATTGTAAACACAACGGGATTGTTGCTACTCGTATTGGTTGTGTTATAAATGGGCTGGTCATTAAAATACCACTGCTGGTTAAGAGAGGATGCGCCCCCGCTATTAATTTCTGCGCTAAGTTTAAATTCACTTCCTTGACATACATTTCCCCCAACGGGTTGTTTGGTTATTCTTGGCTGGGCTAATACTGTCACGTCTCTTGTAAAACTACCAGTGCAACTGTAATTGTTGATTCCCTTTAATTTAACGGTGTAGGTTCCAGCGCTTAAATAAGAATGATTTGCTGTGCCTACAGCATTTGAATTTATATCTCCATCTCCAAACTCCCATATATACCTAATTTCACTTCCATTTGCAACCACTGTTCTATTTGTAAAATTAAACTGGTTATTAGGCAGACACTGGTTGGCTGCGCTTGATACTTCAAAATTTACAATAGGCGTTGGATTAATAGTTACAGGAATACTTACCGCGTTTGTTAATGTTCCACATTTATTGGTAATATCAACAGTGTAGGTTCCTCGATCAGTCATCTTTGACTGTCTTTTTATGAAATAGTTAGAGTTTGGACTTCCTGATTCGGAAATTAAAATCTCATTTACATTAATTAGTCTCCAATTGTAAGTTTCTGGGGCTGTAGATTTTGTCGTTACAAATAAATTAATTTCATCCCCTTCACAAAATGTAGTTAATGGCGAAGTTGAAAAAGTTGTTACGCTAGGTGTAGCTGCTTCATTTTTAATTAAAATGCCATTTTTATTCAAATGATTTAATTCAGTTGTACCGCAAGCATTGTTCAATGTTGCAAAGTAAATAGCATCTTTTCCAACAGATGCAACAGTTACACTAGCAGTTCTGCCTACTATACTCGAGCCTGTGATACTTCCATCTTTGGTTGACCATGCTATATCTGGCACACTCCCATTGATAGTAAATATATCTACGGAAATTGTTTTTGTTTGATAACTAGCCGAGCAAATTGCCAAATCATTAATTGTAGTTATAACCGAATATTGAGGTTTTGATACAACAGTAATTACTGCTGGATTACTTGATGTTATGCCACACTCATTACTTGCTTTTAAGATGTAACTTCCTGTTCGATTGGTTTGTAAATTAGTTAAATTTAAATTTGATTCGATCCCATTAATTGGATTGTTGTTATAGAACCAGCTATATTCAATTTTAGAATTTGTACCTGGTTTATTTTGTCCTAATCCACTAATTCTTATGTCTGTATTTTCGCAGGCTGTTATTGTAGCATCTGGTTGAATTGAAATGATTGGTTTTTCGTGAACGCTAATGGTTATTGGGTTACTTGTTGTTATGCCACATGCATTGCTTACATTTAGTTTATATATTCCCGCATCGGTAGTGGTTGCAGTTATATTGATTGAACTGTTGTTTGAGGTATTACCAGCTATATCATCTTTCGACCAAGTATATGATGGACTAAATCCATTGGAAACACTTTGAACCAAAAAAGTAATTGGGGAGCCAATACATACGGAGTGATTTCCAGCCAAATCCTTACTAGTAATACTAGTTGAGATTTTAACATCTCTTGGTTTATCGCCAACGGTTAGCGTGAAACTTCCACCATTGATTGTACCACAACTATTGCTAACAGCAACTGTATAAACTTTACCGTTATCATTTAGGTTGGCCCTTTCAATTAAGAAATTTGGACTCCTATTGCCTGGTACATCTGTTCCACCAGTGGTCCAAAGATAACTTAGTGATCCACCTCCGTTTGTGTTAGCACTCACGGACGCATTAACAGGTTGGCCAGCACAAACAGTTGTATTTACGGGTGAACTTGTAATGGTAGGTGCACTTTTGACTGTGATAATTGAATTGTTACTCGTTACACTATAATTACAGCCATTGGATACCACAACTTTGTATGTTCCAGCATCTGCTGTTGAGCTAATAGACCTTGTGTATGTATTGGTTGTTGCATTTGGAATAGAAACATTGTCTTTCAGCCACTGATAAGTTTGTCCGCCATTGTCTACAACAGTAAGTGTTGCAGTTGAACCAATACATGCCTCTGTATTTACCGCAGGTTGTGTTTGTATGGTGGGTAAATTAAATACGGTAACATTAATTGCTGGACCACTTTCCGGAATACAACCATTGTTAACAGTAACAAAGTATCTACCCGCATTTGTGCTTTGAACATTAACGATATTTAGTTGAGCAGCAGTTTGATTATTGAGTACATTTCCTTCAAAATACCACTGATACGTAACATTGGGGCCACTGACATTGGTATAGGTAGGTGATAGGGTTAATGTATTTCCTTGACATAATGTTGGGCCTGGAATGTTTCCAACAGAAGGAGCAGGTTTTAATTGTAATGTTGTAGTACTTGACCCAGTAGAAGATCCGCAACTATTTGTAACGACTAATGCATAGGTGCCAGCATTGCCAGACTGAAAATTAGGAATAGAGAGTGTTCCTGTGTTAGCGCCAACAATCACGCTTCCGCCAAGGCTCCAAG